>PWTU01000223.1 GCA_003562775.1 Ignavibacteriales bacterium | reverse complement strand
GCTGATCCCAAGGTCGTCAAGGCCGTGAAAGCCACCGCCAAAGCCCGTGAGGCCGCCGCCAAGGCAGACCCGCCGGCCACCAGAGCCAACATCACCGATCCCGAGTCACGGATCATGTCCACCGCCAACGACAGCTGGCTGCAGAGCTACAACCTGCAGGCGGTCGTCAACCAGGACCAGATCATCATCGCCATGGACGTCTGCCAGGACGCCAACGACCTCCAACAGTTCCAACCCATGCTCGCCCTCATGGGTATGACAGGCTGAAGTGGCCCCGGTTGGGACCACTTTGATGGCTTGAAGTGGCCCCGCCCCCGAACCGCCGATGCCTACGTTCAGTGATGTCTATGTCACCGGACGAGGCGAGGGAGATGTCGAGGGTGGAGCTGTTCGAGAAGATACGGAACGATCATCGTCAGGGCATGTCGGTACGTGCTCTGGCTGACAAGCATCGTGTGCATCGACGCACGGTGCGTCAGGCAATCGCGTCGTCGACGCCGCCGCCGCGGAAGACGCCGGAGCGGGAGGCGCCAGCGTTGGGGCCGTGGAAGGCAACGATCCGGGGGTGGCTTGAGGGCGACATCAACAACGAGGTGCCGAAGAAGCAGCATCATACGGCCCGTCGGGTGTGGACACGGCTGGTCAACGAATGTGGCGCTGAGGTGTCGGAGTCCACGGTGCGGGCGCACGTCGCGCAGGTGAAGGCTGAGTTGTACGCCGCTGCGACCGCGTCGGTGCCGCAGACTAAGCAGCTGGGAGGTGAGGCGGAGGTCGACTTCGGCGAGTTCTACGTCGTGATGGCTGGGGAGCGGTTGCGGGTGTGGATGTTTGTGATGCGCCTGTCGGCTTCGGGCAAGGCGTTTCGTAAGGCGTACGTGCATGAGTGCGGCGAGTCGTTCTACGACGGTCACAACGACGCGTTCGCGTTCTTTGGCGGTGTGCCGACCGGGATGATCCGTTACGACAACCTCAAGGCGGCGGTGCTCAGGGTGCTGCTGGGACGCGACCGGGAGTGCAACGAGAAGTTCATCGCGTTGCGAAGCCACTACGGGTTCACGTCGTTCTTCTGCCAGCCGGGTCAGGAGGGCGCTCATGAGAAGGGTGGTGTTGAGGGCGAGATCGGCCGGTTCTGTTGCAACCAGCTGGTCCCGTTGCCGCAGGTCGCCACACTCGATGAGCTCAACGAGCTGATCGCCGAGCGCGGTGGCGCCGAGGACGCGGTCCGGCGGATCCATGGCCGCCGGCTCGAGGGCAGGGTGCCGACGGTGGATGAGCACTTCGCGTTCGAGCAGCCGAGGTTGGCGCCGTTGCCTGACGAGGCGTTCGACGTCGCGGTCGAGGTGCGCTGCCGGGTCGATGCCAAGGCTCGGGTCTGCTACCGGCAGGCCTACTACTCGGTTCCGGCCGGGCTGGTGGGCCGTCGCCTGCGGGTGCGGGTCGATGCGACCCATCTGCAAGCTCTCGACAGCGGCCGGGTTGTCGCCCGCCATCAGCGGCTGGCGCACAAGCACACCGAGAGCCTGCAGCTGGACCACTACCTGGAGATCTTGACCCGCAAGCCCGGTGCGCTGGCCGGGTCGACCCCGCTAGCCCAGGCCAGGGCTGCAGGGGTGTTCACCGTCGAGCACGAGACGTTCTGGGCCGCAGCCCGACGCAAGCTGGGAGACGCGGCCGGAACCCGGGCGTTGATCGACGTGCTGCTCGAACATCGCCGGCTGCCAGCCGCAGTGCTGGTCTCGGCGCTGGCGGCGGCCAACAACGCGGCGATCACCAACCCGCAGGTTGTGCTCACCGAAGCCCGCGCCGCAGCCGACCGGCGGCCACCAGCCATAGCGGTCCCGATCGGCGGGCTCGAGGTCTACGACCGTCCGCCACCAGACGCATCCGGCTACGACGGGCTGCTGGCCGGCGCGAGCGCAGGAGGCGGGCGATGAACGCCACGATGTCCGATACCGCTGCCGGCGCAGCTGTCCAGGCCGCCGCCACAAGCTTGCATCTTCCTACCGTGCGGGCCCAGGCTGATGAGCTGGCCGAGGCCGCTGCCCGCGACGGGACCACCCACCGGGGCTACCTCGCCGAGCTGCTGGCAGCCGAGGTCGACGAGCGTGCTGAGCGGCGTCGCATCCGACGTACCCGCGAGGCCCGCTTCCCACGCCACAAGCTGCTGGAGGACTTCGACACCAGCCACTGCCCGGTCGATCCGGCCACCATCGCCACCCTCGCGGCAGGCGACTTCATCGACGCCTCCCACCCGGCGGTGCTGCTGGGCGACTCAGAGATTGGTTGACACTGCGCATGCCTTTCATCGGGGTTAGGCAAACAGTCCAGCTTGGGCTTGATTCGGCTCCGGGACCCGGATTCTCAGGCCTTTGCGGCGTCCCCGGTTGACGTGGACGGCGTCGAGTTCACCGCGTTGGACCTTGTGCAACACCGTCTGGCGGGCCACTCCGAGCGCTTTGGCGGCCTGATCGAGCGGGAGCCAGCCGTCTGGGGCGTCACCGACGACCTTGCTGCGTAGCGTGTCGTCGAGCCGTATGCGCCAGGGCGCGCCCGGGGTGAGCTGCTCGCCGATGACAAACCCATCGCGAAGCCACCGGTAGATGGTGGACTTGTTCACGTCGAGTTCCTTGGCTGCTGTTTCGACGGTGACGATGGGGGCATCGTCGTCCGGGGGTGTGACATCGGGCTCGAAGGCGGGGATCCCGCGCGAGACCCGCAGGCTCTTGACGCGGGTCTTGGTGAAGGTCAACCCGGTGCCGGTGCGACGCTGCTGCTTGGACAGGATCGCGGCGATGGTGGCGTCGTCGTAGTGGTGTGCGAGTCGACGAACGAGTTCGACGCTGTCCTCGTCGGTGGTCCTGGAGTGGCGGCCCGGACCGTTGAGTGCCATGGTGAACTCGGTGTTCGCACCGCCCTCCCAGATCAGCACGACGTCGGCGGTGCGGTCCTCGTGGTTCACGGTCACGACCGCTTCGCTGAGCACGGCACGCAGCAGCTGTTTGCGTTGCCGCCAGGTCGTGCTGGGGTCATCGAAGATCGCACGCATGTCAGCACCGGCGCGTGCCAGCCAGCAAGCTTCGGTTTCGGTCAGCCGCATCGGACGGCGTGCCCGCTGAACGTTGAGTTCGGCCTCGGCACGTCGCACTGCGGTGAGCTTGTCGTCCCAGACGGATTCGAGGGTGCGTGCGACCAGACGGTTCTCGGGCTCGACCGCGTCGAACTGGCGGTGGGCACGATCCGCTTCGAAACGGGCACGTTCAACGGCGAGCTCGAACGCCTTGAGTCGCTGGTCATGGCGGGTGTCGGCCTGTGCCAGTGCGGCTGCGGTGGCCGCCAGCGAGGCAGGTGCGAGCACGGCGAACAGTTCGTCGCAGACACGCTGCTCGAGGCGGCGTCCTCCCAGCGACTGGCAGGTGCGCTCGCCGGCATACAGCTGTTTCGCGCGGCTGCACACGTAGCGGGGGCAGTCGCCTTTGGTCCCCGAGTAGCCGGTCTGCATCATCCGGCCGCAGCGTCCGCAGCGGATGCGTCCCTGGAGCAGCGCCGAGCCCTCACGCACCGCACCACCCGACTGACCGCGGCGCGGTCGGACGTTGGCGGTCAGCTGCTGCTGGATCTGTTCGTAGCGGTCCCAGTCGATGTAGCCTCATGTTCAACGATGAGCACGGGCCACTGGTCGCGGGGCACCGCCACGGTGCGGGTCTTGAGCTGACCGGACTCGTCGAGCCGTTTCTCCGTGCGGGTGCGGCCGAACACGAACGCTCCCGCATAGCAGGGGTTGGTCAGGAAGTCGTGCACAGCCGGATACGACGCTTTCGCCCAACTGATCCTGCCGGTCTTGGTCGGACGCCGTGGCAGCAGCAGGCCGTCCTCGACCAGCGAGAGCAGCACCTGCCGGGCCGAGCCAAGCTCACCGAACCGACGGAACACCGTCGCGATGGCCTCGACCACGGCCTCGTCGGCACACAACACGACCCGATCGTCGTGGTCGTAGTCGAACCCGACCGGCAGATGCTGGCGCAGTTCGCCCTTGGTCGCCTTGTGCCGCAGTCCTGCGGCCAACCGGCCACGGATCAGGTGAAGCTCAGCTCCGACATCGTGCCCTTCAACCCGAGCACGAGCCGGTCATTGTAGTCGCCGGGGTGGTAGATCCCATCGCCGTCAGCGATCAGGGTGTCGGTCAACGCGCACAGGTTCAGTAGCTGATACCAGTCGGCGTTGTTGCGGGCCAGCCTCGAGACCTCGATGCCCAAGATCAGCCCGACCTTGCCCAGTCCAACATCGGCGACCAGCCGCTGGAAACCTTCACGGGCGGTGGCATCAGCCCCGGAGCGTCCGAGGTCCTCGTCGATCACCACGATCTGTGACGTGCCCCAGCCAAGCACGCGGGCACGTTCGGTCAGCTCATGCTGGCGTTGCAGGCTCTCGGTGTGGTTGACCATCTGCGCGGGCGTGGACTGACGCACGTACACGCACGCCTCGCGGCGCAGATGGGTCGCGGCGATCTTGGAGTTGCCGATCATCGCCCATCCTCCGTGCCCTCGTCATCGAGCACGACACCGCGGGCGATCATCCCGGCGAGCAGCACCATGATGTGCTCACGCACCGGCTCGGGCAACGTGGCCCACACCGCCGCGGCCGGATCGGCCGTCAGCCCCTCCAACGGCAGCTGTTCGGGCATAGGTATTCTGAGCGAGCGCATAGGCTCACCTTCCGGTTCGTTGGCGCGGATTCGGATTTGGTGAGCCTATTCGCGTCGCAGGGCCCAGCCCGAGATCTCCACGCATGCCAGCAGCACCACGCCAGCGGCCACAATGGTCTGCGCCGCCGCAGCCGTCCTGCCGCTGACCCCCGGACCCGGCTCGATCGCGGCTTGTTCGATCAGGCCCCGCTGCGACCATCGGGCCCAGCCCCACACCATGTCCAGCACTTCGCGACCACGCACGCCGGCCTGCCGCAGACGCATGCCCGACTGCGACGCGACAGCTTTCAACACTCCCGCCAGATCGGCGCTGTCAGCACGCGCAGCAGCAGCGCTCGCGGCGATCGCACGCCACCGCAGTACCAGCAGGTCGACCGCACCAGCCTCGGGATCATCAGGCAGCCGCCTACCAAGCCCCCGGGTGCGGCTGAGCGTCGCCACAGCCACACCAACCCCGTACAGCACCTCAACCGCGGCCAGCAGACGGCTGCCGGTGCCTGCCATCCCTAGC
>PWTU01000127.1 GCA_003562775.1 Ignavibacteriales bacterium | reverse complement strand
GACTGGTGACATCGTTCCGGTTTATCTCCGGCATTCGCTGCAATTGTAACGTTATCTCATCGACCTTTTGAATAGTGCCGGGATTAAACACGCCGTCCGGATGCTCGATGGCAATGATGACGCCGTCTTTAATGTAGAACCACTCCTCTGCCTGATCGCTGTACACGAATTCCGGGTGGTGCTCGGGCATATAGCGGTCGAGGTTGGTTTCGAGCTGTGAATGCTCCTTAATTTGCCATAAAGAAACCAGAGAAAGAGCGATAATAACCGCATACACGTACACCGGTTTTTTTATGATACTGCTAACAAGGTTTAACATATGGACTCCAATCTATTATAGTTATCATTAACTAATATTAATTCTAAAATTTTTTTTACGGCGAAAGAAAACCATAATTAAGCAATGTCTCCATCACCCGTTTCCCCCGCTCTTTCAGGGAATATTCGAATTTATTACGTTTCCATTGAAGAACTGTCATCCGCAATAATCCCAACAAAATCAGACTTAAATCTTCTGTATTCTGATTAATTTTGAACCCGTTACTTTTTAAGCTATCAACCAAGCCGGTCATTAAACTCCACCGCTGCCCGATTATCTCGTTAAATTTCTTTTCGAGGACTTCGTTATGCTCAAAAATTTCATCGGAGAAGAGTATCGACATCATTTCCGGCTTCTTCTCTAAAAACTCAAAATGAAGGTGTACAAATTGAATTATCCTTTCTTTCGGATCATTAATCGAGAACATTCGCTGGGTTATATGTTTTCCAAGTTCTTTCATTTTATCAAGAATTCCGAGAATTATCGCATCTTTATTTTCAAAATGGCGGTAAATCGCGGGTTCGGATATACCGACTTTGTTTGCAAGCTCCCGAATCGAAAGATTCGAATACCCCTTTTCGTGGATAATCCTGATCGCTTCGTTTACAATCTGTTCTTTTCTGTCTGTTGTTGTAGTGCGTTTCATTGTCCATCCAGTTAGTTAATATTCACTAACTAATATACGACATCAAATATCATTTGTCAAGACCCTGGGGAATTTTTTTTAAAACTGCACCATCCCCTTATGATACGCTTTCAATAAATACTGCAACACCATTCTTTTTGTGTTAAAGAACGACCCGTTCAGCGCAATCGAATGCTGCATCACGTCGATATACCGGTCGCGCTGCCGGTAATAAAGCGGCAATATTACATATTCAAGTTTATCATAAAGGTCTTTTGCATCTTTTATTCCATCGTCTACTTGAACTTGAGTGTCCTCCTGCTGTTCTTTTCCTATCGACCAGCCGGTTACCCCCTCGATATGACCCTCTATCCACCAGCCGTCAAGCACGCTTAAACTCGGGACGCCGTTGAGGGCTGCTTTCATCCCGCTCGTTCCCGATGCCTCAAGCGGCGGCTGCGGCGTATTGAGCCATATATCGACGCCGGATGTCAGCAGCTTACCCAGGTCGATATCGTAATTTTCGAGATACACGATCTTTATGTTGTTTTTTAATAATTCCTTTATTCTGAAAATTTCCCGTATAAGTTCTTTTCCTCCTTCATCGCGGGGATGGGCTTTACCGGCATAAATGATCTGGAATCGTCCGGTTTGTTCCGCGATGCGCTTGATTCTTTCAATATCAGTGAACAAAAGCGAAGCCCGTTTATACGGCGTCGCCCGGCGCGCAAATCCGATGGTAAACACATCCTGCTCCATACCGGCATTGGTCTTTTTATTTACGTACCGGAGAAGTTCTCTCTTTGCGTCGCTATGCGCATTCCAGATTTCGTTTCTCGGTACTTTTAGTGCGTACCGTAAACTGAGATTATCACCTCTCCATCCCGGAATGTATGTATCGTAAAGTTTTTGAAACGGTTCCGATGTCCATGTGGGTACGTGAACTCCGTTTGTTATTGAATCTATATCATACTGTGCAAACATCAGGCGTGAAACTTCACCGTGTTTTTTTGCGACACCGTTGATGTAGTTGCTCATTCTGAGGGCAAGGTACGTCATGTTGAGTGTGTCTTCAATAAATATCTCGGACTCCAAATTAAATACCGGATGGTTACCGAGTACATCGAGCGCCAAGCTTTTAGGAAACTTATCATGTCCCGCAGGGACCGGTGTATGCGTTGTGAAAACGCATTTCTGCCGCACCGTTTCAATATCTTCAGGAGTAACAAGCGCTCTTCCTTGATTATTGGCTTCTTCAACAAGCAACTCGAAGATGAGCAAGCTTGCGTGTCCTTCATTCATGTGATATCGAAAAACATCATTATACCCAAGGGCACGTAACATTTTGATACCGCCGATTCCGAGCACTGCTTCCTGACGGAGCCGGTATGCGTCATCTCCTCCATAGAGGTGATTAGTAATTTGACGGTCGTCTTGAGAATTTTCATCCAAATCGGTATCCAGAAAATAAACCGGTACGGTGAATCCTCCGATACCTTTTACTTCATATTTCCACGCACGAATAGAGACGGTACTGTTTGCAAGCTGCACCGTCACCCGAACCGGCATTTCCTCGAGATAATCTTCGGGCGTCCACTCAAAGGGTTCTTCACGCTGGTTACCCTCAGAATCGAGTTTTTGATAAAAATATCCCTTACGATAAAGCAGAGATACGGCAACCATGGGTATCGCAAGATCGGCTGCGGAACGTATGGTATCACCGGCAAGAACTCCGAGCCCACCGCTATATGTCGACAGATTCGTATCGATGCCGATTTCCATTGAAAAGTATGCGATTATTTGTTGATTAATCATTATTTTATCCTTCCCACATTGTATGTGTATTCTATTGTTTTATTATTTATTTAAAATCTATACCCAACCGATACATACACTCGATCATTTCCCGTATCGTTTCTTCCGTATATCACCGAAAGAGGACCTATGGGCAGATCGGCCGTCAGTCCGGCATGGAAGCCGGAAGTGAATTCATTCAATCGAAAATCGTTAATCTCATCGACGACCTGTCCCGTATATACCCCCGCTTCGATATACCACAGCTTATAGAGATGAGCACGCGTGTTGATTCCCATAACGGTCGAATAACTTCCCCGTAACTCATCTATACGATAACCTGAGAACTCACGCATGCTGCCGTGGCGATATTGATCGTATACCGGTACATTATTATCAGATCCTTGATACTTTATATACGGATTAACCATACTACCCCACGGAAACGGGATTACCCAACTTGCTTTTGCGGCATATCGTGAATAATCGTCATTTCCGGATTCTATTCCCATAGTATGCTCTCCTTCAAGTAAGAGGAGCACACCCCTTCGAGGAAAATAGATATCGTCACGGTTATCATACATTATATGTCCGAAGAGTGACCAGTTTCGTATCGTATCATCTGTTTGACCGAGCATCTGATTTTCGGTTAACCAAATCTTTTCAAGCCGCAACCCCCCGGCTGTAATGAATTTTTTATGCGGCTGGACTCCCAATGAAAACTGTGAAACCAACCGATCTACATCAAAGTCATCCACCTGATTGCCGTCCGTGTCATACAAACGCTGTGATTCCCGTTCGAAATAAAATCCGTTGTGTAACGTCAGGGGCGTTGAAAAGAAACGGTCGTTTACAATTTCCACACCGACTCGTTTATACATATCCCCATATCGCAAGAGAGGCATAAATCGTTCACCCCATCCGAAAAGATTGAAGTTGACTATCTGAATAAATCCGCTCAACCCTTCTTCGCTGTCATACCGTGCACCGATGCCGATCGTACGGGGATATTTTTCGACGACGTGGATTGTAATACCGACTGAATGTTCATCTATATATCTCAACTCAAGCCAAACATTCTCAAATAAACCGGTTGCATATATGTTCTGTATACCCCGAACTGCTTTGTTCATTTCGAAAATATCACCCTCTCTCAGGGTAAATTCCGTCGTAACTACGCTGCGTTGAACGCGTTCGATACCGACGACTTCAACATACCCGACCGTTGCCCGTTCGAGAGCTTTCGAATCGATTGATTTTTGAGATATTCGTTTACCACGAATATCGCCCGCTATTAATACTTTTATCTCATCCATCTTTTCCATTGTTGCTTTATAACCGAGTGCAATTAGTGAATCCAATCCCTGATAGGTACCTGAAGAATGACCGCCCAGTTGCGGTTCAATAAGTACATCGGCAAGTTCTACGTTTTGTTTTTTCAACTCTCCTATCATTATATCGATGGTATGGGATGCGATATCCACCAGATGCTTCGGTTCGTCGGCCAGGGTATACGATTGCTGAACATCGACGCCGATAACTATATCGGCGCCCATATCCTTTACGACATCGGTCGGAAGGAGATTAAGAACGCCGCCGTCTATTAAAAGTCTTCCGTCGAAGCGAGCGGGATAAAAAACGAGCGGAATTGCCATACTGCCGCGAATTGCCTGGGTGAGATCCCCCTTATCAAGTGCAAGCATTTCTCCGGTCGATGCATCGACGACAATTGCCCGGTACGGAACCGCAAGATTATTGAAATCCGATTTGGCTGCGAAGTTAGCCGGGGCAGTGTATCGAAAAATTTCTTCGCTGATGCGCTGTGCGTTGTTGAAACCGAATGGTATATAGATATCCCAGAAATCAAATCGTAAACGAATGAACGGTTCCATTAATCCGTATCGCTTGCTGATTTGTATGGCATCGGGCTCCGGATCCTGAAGAAAGATTGACTCCCAATCGATAATATCGACCAACTCTCTCATTTCTTCACCGCTATAGCCCGCGGCATAGAGTCCGCCCACAATGCTGCCCATACTTGAACCTGCGATCATATCGATAGGAATGCCTTCCTCTTCAAGTGCTATGATTACACCAATGTGTGCAATTCCGCGTGCACTGCCGCCGCTTAAAGCCAGACCTACTTTAGTATCATTACTTTCTGCGGGATAAGATCGTGATGCAGTCGTAATTGAAAAAAGTAAGATTAACAGCGGTATCGTAACGATATGTATTTTCTTAACAGTCAAATTAGTTATCATTCACTAATGTTGTTGGTAAAATAATTTACACCACATTACAGATAATAATAGGTTTACTTCCGGTAATTACGTATGAATAACCCTGTCCGAAAACAGGCCGATCTCTTCCATCGTCTTCAGCAACTTACTGCCTCTTTTTTTAAGAGGATGTTTAAATCCGGTCATTCTCCACTCGAGTACAGTCATTCTTACAATACCTAACAAAATAAGACTAATATCTTC
>PWTU01000253.1 GCA_003562775.1 Ignavibacteriales bacterium | reverse complement strand
GTTATTACCTTAAGGAAAAAAAATGTGAAAGTCAATACTTCAACAAAATATTTTTAAAAATATTTTTTAAAATAACACCTATTTGAAGTTCGGTGAAATTATTATCACCGTGTTTTTCTTTGTCGCTATTATATGGAGTGTGATTTTGATATATTCTCTTGCAGGGCTGCTGTTTAAAATTTCTGGGAATATTTTCTCTATTACCCTTGACTTTCATTATTTTAATTACTAAACTGCACATGTTAACCTGTTAACCTGATAACATGGTGGGAACTTAAAAATGACAACCCTTCAATCTAAAATGTTACAACGGGAAAACATCATTCCTCTTTATTACCAGATCCAAGAACTTCTAACACAACAAATCGAATCCGGTGTATTTAAGCCTGGGGATATGATACCCTCAGAGAATGAGTTATGTAAACTATTCGACGTTAGTAAATCTACCGTTCTACAAGCCATCCAAACGCTTGTCAATAAGCGATTAGTCTACCGTGTTAAGGGGAAGGGAACGTTTGTTGCTAAGCCAAAAATTAATCAAAATCTCACAACACTACTCAGTTACTCGGATGAAATTCTCGGGCAAAAAAAAACTCCTAAAAATAATTTATTATATAGGCGTGAAGCCCCTATTTCGGAAACACTAGCAAACCTTTTTGGAGTCAAGCCAGGTTCCCCTCTTTATATAATTCAACGTTTGCGCGAGGTGGATAATATACCGACTGCATTGCAAACATCATATCTTCCAAAACATATTTGCCCGGGTTTGATTGACCATCCATTAACAGACGATTCACTCTATAAAACACTACTTCACCGGTATAATATTGAGATAAGTTCTGCCAATGAGACATTACAAGTAGTAAAAGCTGATAAATATGAGTCCAAACATCTGGGAATTAAAACAGGAGATCCCTTATTTCTCATCGAACGATCCAGTATTGACACGACGGGTCGAACTGTTGAACTTGTCAAAACACTGTTGCGAGGTGACAAAACTAAGTTTAATATAGAATTGAAAAAGTAATGAACACCGAAGATATCTCTCGTGATGAACTTCTATCAACAATTCCGCCTGAAGAAATAAGCAGCTACTCCAATCGAAAAGTATTTTTTAATCCTCGGCGGATCACTCGAATGGCAATTTTTATTTCATTAAGTGCAGTAGGTGCTATGATTAAAATTCCAAGCCCGACCGGCACGGTATCACTCGATTCTTGCCCGGGATATTTTTCTTCGGCATCATTCGGTTATATCGAAGGAAGTATAGTCGCAGTACTCGGTCATTTATTTACTGCGTTTACTATAGGTTTCCCGCTCGGTCTGCCTGTTCATCTGTATATTGCTATACAGATGGCACTATATGTAATGGTTTTTAGGTATTTAATAAAAAGATTTCATCCGTTAGTTGGTATTATCGTCGCCACCTTATTAAATGGAGTATTATCTGCATACCTCATCATTCCCTTTGGTGGTATCGGACTTGCTACTGCCCTTATAATCCCATTAACAATCGGTTCGGCGGTAAATATTATAATTGCACAATTCGCCTACTCGATTGTAAAGAAAAGTAATATGATAGAATGAAAGGTAATTCACCATATAACCGACTGATACAGAGGTACCGCCACGCAAAGGAAAATAATAGTATTGTGCCTTTCGCCTCCAATCAAATTAGAGATTTAACGGTAATAAATCTCATCGGAGATATGTTGTTGATCACTGCCGTAGATTCTGATGGCGCAATCGGGGAAAAAGAATCGGATATAGTTAAAGTAAGTGGTTACGAGTGCGGACGTTTTGGTACCCGTGTTCCACTAATGGAGATACTCGCGTGCGGAGCAATACCTGTTGCTGCATTTGATGTTCTTTCTGTCGAGATGGAAACATATGGACGCTCAATAATAAACGGTGTAATCGATGAGCTTCGTTCAGTTGGACTCCCGGAAAACTTCCCTCTCTCAGGTAGTACAGAAGATAATATACCGACTGTTCAAACTGGCATAGGAGTGGTAATAATCGGTATTGTCACCAAAGAGGATTTTAAACCGGGGACTTCAAAACCCGGTGATGATATACTATGTGTAGGTTTACCAAAATCTGGCCCGGGTGACGTTATATCATCGGACGATCCTGATATTGCTGATCCGAAAACAATTACATTATTACGAAACATTGATGGAGTTAACGATATATTGCCGGTAGGATCAAAAGGAATACTGTATGAAGCGAACGAACTCGCTCGAACCGCTGGGCTCACATTCCAAAAGAATGATCCGTTAATCGATTTATTTAAATCCGCAGGTCCATCGACCTGTTTCTTAGTCTCGGCAAACGAGACAGCTTGTATTCAGATACGAGAAAAGATAGCAAAACCGGTGAATCAGATCGGTTCACTGGTTCTTGATAATGAAAAACGACATAGACATACTCACAATAGATCAAGTAGTATATAAGTATGGAAATGGACACGAACCGACACTTAAAAAACTTGATCTTGTAATTAAAAAGGGTACTTTTACTACTATAATGGGGAAAACAGGAGCAGGAAAAACAACCCTGCTTATGTTACTCAATGGACTGATCCCCCATTTTTATGGTGGCGATTTGCAGGGTACGGTCACGACTGCCCGGCTTAATACACAACGCTATCATATACAAACCCTCGCCCGACGAATCGGACTTGTTCTTCAAGACCCGGAGACTCAAATCCTTGGCGTTACCGTGGAAAAGGATGTTTCATTCGGTCCTTGTAACCTCGGATTTCCTCCGGAAAAGATTAAACAAATTATACCCGATGTACTTCATGCCGTTGGTCTTGACAAGTTTGAAAAACGGATATCTGCAAATCTTTCCGGTGGTGAGAAACAGCGGCTTGCAATTGCGGGAGTTCTTGCAATGCAACCACTCGTACTTGCTCTCGATGAACCAACGTCCGAACTTGACCCGGTAAGCAGAAGTCAATTGTTTGCGACATGCCACCATTTATGTTCTGAGTTTGGATACACAATCATATGTTCGACACACGATACCGACGAAGCACTCACGTACAGCGATCACATAATAGTTCTCGATAACGGAGAAGTAGCCTGGCAAGGTGACCCGCAACACCTATTTTCGGATATTCATTTTTGTAAACAAAAAGGAATTAGACCTCCAGCAATTATGGATTTTTTTGATGGTCTACAATCGAAAGGAGTTGTATCACTTTCGCAAACCCCGTTCTTAATTAAGGATGGAGTCCAAATTCTATATGATATTCTAAGTAATGCAACTCTCAAAGACTCCAACCTAAATAATAAAATAAAACCAACTACAAATAGTACCCCTATAATTGAAATTAAGGATCTACACCATCGATATGATAATGATTTCGAAGCGCTTTGTGGTATTTCCTTGGTTATCAATTCCGGCGAATTTATCGCTCTTGTTGGCCAAAACGGAGCCGGGAAAAGCACTTTTGTGAAACATCTAAATGGATTGCTCTTACCAACAGCAGGAGACGTCTTAATAAATGGTATTAATACGAAGAAAAGTGATATTAGCACACTTGGTAGAACAGTAGGTTATGTTTTTCAGAATCCCGACCATCAAATATTTTCATCAAGCGTTCGGGATGAAATTGCATTCGGACTACATCATATTCGCGGTATCGATGGAATTGAAGCAGAAGAACGCATCCGTTTTGCTTTAAACTTTGTAGAATTAGAAAGCAAGATCGATCGTCATCCATTCAGTTTAGGAAAAGGTGAAAGACAAAAACTTGCGGTTGCAAGTGTACTTGCTATCGAATCAGATGTAATTGTAATTGATGAGCCGACAACCGGGCTGGATTGGATAGGCACTCAGAAAATGATGAAATTAATAACCCGGCTGCATGAGCATGGACATACGGTACTCATTATTACACATGATATGCAACTTGTCGCCGATTATGCCGATAGAGTGCTAATATTAAATCGAGGAGAATTAATCGCGGATGGAGCTCCCGAGGATGTATTTATGCAATTCGAACTACTCGAAGCAGCATCTCTCATTCCTCCTCCTGGTGCACAGGTATCAAAAGGATTACAAGAACGAGGCATTACAATTCGAAAGGTACGAATGCGCGACCTTGAACTAATCGTAATAAATTCTCTTAAGGGCAAAGCGAGTCATGTTCATTAATTCAAATCAACAAACATCATTCTTACACCGACTTGACGTCCGAACAAAACTTTCCTGGTTTATTATTATAATTACGCTTACGTTCCTATTTACACATCCATTTTTCGGACTCGTAACAATAACATTTCTAATCGGTCTGACCCGCTACGCATCAATACCTTTTGCCAATATTAAACGCCTTATAATTTTACTTCTCCCTATTTTGACAATAATGTTGGTTGTAACTTCTTTTTCGTTATCTCCCGCTGATTTCACAACCGAGCGCTCCCAAAAAATTTTATTTTATTTATTCCCGGAAGAAACTGCACCCCTTACCGTTGGGGGGATACTGACCGGTATTGCTTTAATTTTCCGAATCTTAATAATGGTAATATCAACTATACTTCTTACGTACACAACGCCGGTTGACGATTTTCTACATTTTTTTCGAAAACTACGGATCCCCCACACAATTACGTTTATTATTACTACCGCTATTCGGTTTATCCCGACTATGGAAACAAAAGCCAGAATGGTAATGGATGCTCAGCGCGCACGCGGAGCACCGTTAGGTAGAGGAAATATTATAAACCGTATTAAATCATATTTACCGATCATGGTACCTGTAATTGTCGATTCAATCAGGATGTCTGAGAATCTTGCGGTTGGAATACTTAATCGTGGTTTTGATGCAACAAAACCTTACACTGTATTGGAAGACATTAAATTTTGTAGAACTGATTATATTCTCACTCTCATTGGAACGGTTTTATTGGTACTTGGCATATATTTATACATTCACGATATAGGAAAATTTTAACTAAATGAGGATATAATGAAAATTAATGCAGATCATATAATAAATAAAATTCATGGTTGTTTAATGGGCGTCGCGTGTGGAGATGCAATGGGAATGCCTACTTCGATGATGAGCTCTGATGCTGTAAAGAAGCTTTTTCCTGATGGTGTCGATGATTTTTACGATGCCCCTGTAGGACATAGTATTCATAATGGATATAAAGCCGGTACGGTCACCGATGACACACAACAAACATTAATGGTAGCTGAGGCAATAATTGAAGATGGTCAGGTAAATCCGACTAAAATCGCACAAAAAATATTACAATGGGCCGAGCGGGTTAATGCATTCGATACTCCGATGCTAGGTCCAAGCTCTCTCCGCGCACTTCAAGCAATACAAAATGGAGAAGATATCGAACGAGCGGGAAGTTTCGGAGATACAAACGGCGCAAGTATGCGCATATCACCTGTTGGAATTTTTAGTGCGGGCGATATAGAGCGTACTGTCGAAAACGTAGCACTCGCCTGCCTCCCTACACATAACACCAATATTGCTATAGCCGGCGCCTCTGCAATTGCCTGCGCCATTGGTACGGCTATAACCAGCAAATCAAGTATAAAGACCATCATTAAACTTGCACTTGAAGCCTCTGATAAAGGGATGTCTAAAGGAACACCTTGGCTCGGTGCATCGATTAGAAAAAGAACTGAACTTGCTCTTCAATACATCGAGCAGGAATTTGAACAAAACAAAGTAATACAATATCTATACGATGTAATTGGTACAAGCACCGCGACGACCGAGACTGTTCCGACTGCACTGGCAATCGTAGCATATTGTAATGGAGATCCTGTAAAAACAATTAAATTTGCCGCTACACTCGGCGGCGACGCCGATACCATTGGTGCTATTGCGGGTGGAATATCAGGTGCGATATCCGGGATTTCAGCATTCCCGATAGCATATATCGATCTTATTGAAAGAGTAAACCGATTAGATCTCAATTCGTATGCTCGACGTCTTGCAGATATGATCATTGAAAAAGCTGAAGCAACACAATGGAGATAATAATATGAAACAACAAATATTCCAGGCATTAGTTATAATTCTGATTATATACTCAACTGCAAATACGCAGCAGCATACATCATATCAGTTACCCGATTTATCACTTAACTTTATAGTATTAGGAGATCCACAGCCAGAAGAACCTCCTCTTGAACAAACGCAGGTTTTCCTAACTATTATCGACGAAATCAAGTCGCTTCACCCTGACGTTGTGCTTATAGTCGGTGATCTTATCCGGGGGCTAACGAACGATACAGAACAGATACGGCAAATGTGGGATGAGTATGAAAAAGCAATTAAACCATTAGATATGCCAATCCTTATCGCAGCGGGGAATCATGATATTTGGGATGAGACAAGCAAAGATGAATTCACACAACGCTTTGGTAGTCTCTATCACTCTTTTACATTTGGTGATACCCACTTCATAGTGTTAAACAGTCATATTCCCAATGAAGAATATCGGATCGGTTATGAACAGCTTGCATGGCTTATAAATGATTTAGCACAACATGGAGATGCAAAACATATTTTTGTCGGAGTCCATGCACCTCTTTGGGCTTACGGGGATCATAGCAACTGGATGACGGACGTCCATCCGGTTCTAAAACAATATAATGTTCGCGGGGTATTCGGTGGACATTGGCATATATATCAACAATCCGATATTATCGACGGTATTAGATATTATATCACCGGTGGAGCGGGTGGACTGATGGGTGACCATTCAATCGCGAGTGGTGAATTCCATCACTACATGTATGTTTCTGTACGTGATCAGGAGGTACGTTACTCAATTATTGAACCCGGCTCAATATATCACGATTCTATAGCCACTAAAGAGCTTTCATTTCTTGTGCACGAAATCCGGGATAATGTTATCGGGGATCCAAGACTTAATATGGACATCGACGAAAAACTTGATTGCACCATTAAAATAGAGCTCGCGAATCCGTTTGAATCAACAATTTTTGGAAACATCAAATGGCACGCATTACAACCTTTCTATACAATAACACCTGTTGACAAATCATTCCGGTTATTATCCGGCGAACGGAAGGATATTGATTTTAAACTTACTCTTGCAGGCTCATATTCTCCCGAAGAACTTCTCAGACAACGTCCGTTGATAACTTATACGGTTTCTGAAGATAATGGATATAGACTCCCTCCAGGTGGTATAACCGACACTAAACAATTAATTATTGCACGCACAGCTTATTCGGATGTATATAAAGGTGGAATAACAATCAACGGTAAACTGGATGATTGGAATACAAATTGGCCAATTCAACTTAATCAGCGCTCACAGGTAACCCTTGTACCTGAGCGCTGGTCCGGTCCTGAAAAAGTTTCGGGATTATTCGCAATAAAAGTTTCGGATTCATATCTCTATTTCAGTGGTACGGTTATTGACAATCATATTATGCATTCACCAAGGAAACATGAACCATATCAAGGAGATGCAGTTACGTTATATCTCGACCTTCGTGAAGATAACGAGTTTCAAAAACGAATGTTCATGGAGTACGTCTATGCAATTATTTTTGTCCCCGAATGCGATTCGGGTGATGAGCCATATATTCAAACTATCTATCCTTATGGTGAGACATTAGAAAACATAAAATATGCATCGAAACGCACTGATGATGGTTATACAATCGAGGCAGCCATCCCCCTCGATCAATTAAAGGGATTTGATCTATCACGGTCTGTTATCGGGTTTGATGTTTGTATTGATAACCTCAACCAAAATGGTACTCGGACTCGAATGATGTGGAATGGCCCATATACAAATTATATGTATGGTAATAAATACGGACGACTTATACTGAAGTCTCCCACACAACAATCACAATAATTATGATGTAATCAAAATGAATATTACAATTTATAACTTCGTGAGTATAACCGGCATATTTATTCTGATGGGCTGTGCCTGGTTGTTATCAAAACACAGGCGAAATATAAACACACGTATAATAGTAGCAGGATTGATAATTCAATGTATTTTTGCCCTCTTCATTTTTATTGTGCCGATTGGAACAAAGGTATTTCTCGTAATTAATGAAATCGTTGTTGCGATTCTAAACAGTGCAACTGCGGGTATAGTATTTCTCTTCGGACCACTTGGACTTTCGCCCGGAAATGTAGGTGATAATGGCGAGGCATCAATTGGATTTATACTGGCAACTCAGGCACTTCCGGCTATTATTTTCTTCGCAAGTCTTGTTGCTATCCTTTATTATGTAGGATTAATGCCCATTTTAGTGAGGGGATTCAGCTATATTTTTTCAAAATTCATGCGCATCAGCGGTGCAGAATCATTAAGTGCTTCGTCAAATATTTTCGTCGGTATTGAGTCGAGTCTTGTCATACGACCTTACTTGGAAAGAATGACCAAATCTGAGTTATGCACGATCCTTGCGGCAGGTATGGGAACCATCGCATCAAGTATGCTCGCTACATATGTAATGCTATTACATAATCAATTCCCGAATATCGCCGGACATCTTGTTTCTGCGACTATTCTCGCAGCCCCCGGCGCAGTCGTTATGGCAAAAATAATATATCCGGAAACAGAAAAACCAGATACACTTGGAGTCACCGTTAAAGCATTCTATGAGCGCGAAAATAACATTATCGAAGCAATATTAAATGGGGCAAATACCGGAGTAAAACTGGTAATAGGTATATCTGCCACACTCATCGCTCTACTGGGGCTGGTCTCTTTAATCGATCTAATTTTAG
This sequence comes from Ignavibacteriales bacterium, assembly GCA_003562775.1. Lineage (GTDB taxonomy): Bacteria > Bacteroidota > Ignavibacteria > T3Sed10-11 > T3Sed10-11 > T3Sed10-11. Next base: position 9,533 of record PWTU01000253.1, on the reverse strand, counting down.
GATTGTTGGGGTCATATTTTAATTCTATTACTGGTATGGACTTTGATTGGTCGCTTCGATCATTACTCAGTCTTGCTGCTTATCCGTTTGCAGTTATAGTCGGAATACCATTAGCAGATGCAGGTTCGATTGCTCTGGTACTCGGTGAACGGCTCATTCTTACGGAAGTTGTTGCTTACAGACATCTTGCGGATATGATTGCCGATGGCACGATTTCGGATCCTCGCTCCGGCGTAGTAGCAGTTTATGCACTCTGTGGTTTTGCACATGTTGCTTCACTTGCAATATTCGTCGGTGGCGTAAGTGCAGTGGCACCCTCAAGAATAAAGGAATTATCTGAAGTCGGGGTTCGCGCATTAATCGCTGCAACACTCGGTTGTTTACTTACCGCTGCATGGTCGGGAATATTTTTTACACAAAATTCGATTCTTTTTGGATCTTAAGGAAATCGACATGACTAAGAATGATAAGTATGATCTATTAAATGAATTCATTTGTAGTATGCCTAAAATTGAACTTCACTTACATCTCGAAGGCGCATTTACAATGGAAACACTGTACCGGCTCATTCATAAGTATGGCGGTGATCCTACTATTCGGTCTTTAGAGGACATCAAACAAAAATTTAATTACGATAAATTCGAAGATTTCATACGAACATGGTATTGGAAAAATAACTTCTTCAGGACCGGAGATGATTTTGAGCTATCGACGTACGAAACCCTTGTCAATTTAAAGCAACAGAATATTGTCTACATTGAAGCATTTTTCTCTCCATGGGATTTTGAAAAAAATGGTATCCCGATGGATGAAATTACCGAGTCTGTCATTCGAGGATGTGAACATGCCGAACAGGATACCGGAATACAATGGAAACTGATCGCCGACCTTAATAGAGACCATGGTCCGGAGGCTGCATTAAAACATATTGAAAAAATTGCCGCTTATAAAGAACAAGGAGTTATCGGCATCGGACTGGGCGGTAATGAGAGTCTTCATCCTGCCGCTCAATATATGGATGTTTTTCGCGAAGCCAAAGCATTGGGTCTGCGGCGTGTTGCACACGCGGGCGAAGCAGCCGGAGCGGAATCCGTTTCTTCAGCGATCATTGACCTTAATGCAGAAAGAATCGGACATGGTGTGCGGGCAATAGATAATCCGGATTTAATGAATTTATTAAAACGGTCACAAATCCCCATTGAAGTTTGTATTACAAGCAACGTCATGACAGGAGCCGTTACATCGGTGAATGAGCATCCGGTAAAACAATTTCTTCAACAGGGATTAAAAGTCACAATAAATACCGACGATCCAACAATGTTTAACTGCACATTAAATGATGAATACTCCCTTTTGCTTGGAGTATTCCGATGTTCATTTCAAGATATTAAAAAAGTATGTTACAATGCACTCGAATCTTCCTTTCTTGATCATGTAGAAAGAATACAGTTTGAGAAGATATTTAATGAGGCATGGGATCAAGTGCCGGAAGATCTGATATCATAATTAATGAAGGGAAATAATCATGTATTCGATAATGAGAATGAAATCGACGGCTGTCATCCTAACCGCACTTTTTTTACTTTCATCGACGATACTTTATACACAGCCAAAAATTGTTAGTCTCTCATCTACACGGACGGAAATTGTCTATGCGCTGGGGGCTGAGGATCAACTCCTTGGAGTAACAACATTTTGTGTGTTCCCGGAAAAGGTGCTTTCGGATCTCGCATTAGGGAAGGTAAAAATCGTCAGTGATTTCAACACTATTGATATGGAAATGATTGATTCACTCCGGCCGGATATTATCCTTACCGATACGGGTTTCCAAAGAAAGCGGGCGCAGGAATTGCGGGAAATAGGGTATAATGTACTCCATTTCGAACCGAAATCGCTTGATGATGTCTTTAATGATATTATTGAAATTGGCAATGCAATCGGCAAGTCGGACATTGCACGGGAAATTGTAGACGGTTATCTCGAAGAAATAGACGAAATCCGTGAAGTGTCAAGTACGCTGCCTCCTGTGAGGGTATATATGGAAATCAACCATAATGGCCCATGGGCCGTAGGTAATGACTCTCCACTTGAAGATATCATTACCATAGCAGGAGGGATAAATATATTTTCCGATGTTGAAGAGGGGGTTTTCATCACATCTCATGAAGATATAGTAGAGCGTAATCCCGAGGTCATCCTCTCTCCAATCTGGATAGATGCGGAACTTGACATAGAAGGATATAAAGGCATTACCAATATTCTTGAAATAAGTTCACGACCGGGATATCATACAACTGATGCAGTGTTGAACGGTCGGGTTCTCTATTATGATTCCGCCTTGTTAAAGCACGAAGGTCCACGTCAGGTTTTGGCTATTCGTAAACTTGCTTATATACTTCACCCTGGCATCTTTCCAAATCCACCGGGAACAATTCCGTGGGAACTTGGAAATATCAATGAATCACTCAAATTAGAAATTGAAACGGCAATACACTATGAATAATACTTATTGTATAAAAGACATATCACTTTCTCAAGAAGGTCAAAGGAAAATAGCATGGGTTGCAGAACGGATGCCAGTACTGAATCGTCTCGCGAAGAAATTTCAGGAAGACGGTATATTCAAGGGGAAAAAAATTGCCGTATCGATTCATCTGGAAGCAAAGACCGCTTATTTGTGTCTCATTCTACAAAAACTCGGGGCAGAAGTATGGGCAACCGGAAGTAACCCATTTTCGACAAAAGATGACGTCGCTGCTGCACTGGCTGAAAATGGTATACATGTATTCGCACAACACGGCGCGAATGAAGATGTACATAAAGAAGAACTCAACTCGCTTCTTTCATGTCATCCCGACGTCGTGCTCGACGACGGTGCCGATATCTGTATAGCGTTGCATAAAAGACCGGAATTAGGAGACAATGTAAAAGGCATAAGCGAAGAAACTACAACCGGCGTAATGCGATTAAAACGACTATTGGATTCAAATAAACTCTTATTCCCGGCTATAACAGTCAATGAGGCAAAATCGAAGCACATGTTCGACAACCGGTATGGAACAGGACAATCCACATGGACTGCCATTACACATCTCACGAATATGACTGTGGGCGGACAAAAGGTAGTGATTCTTGGATATGGATGGGTAGGAAGAGGTGTGGCAACAATAGCGCGCGGTATGGGTGGGCACGTCATTATTACCGAACTCGATCCTTGGAAAGCACTCGAAGCAGTAATGGATGGGTATGAGGTAATGCCGATTAACGATGCATGTCAAATAGGCGATATATTTATTACCACCACAGGAAGAGATTCGGCGCTGAAAAGAGAGCACCTGATCAATATGAAACACGGAGCAATTATCGGAAATGCCGGGCATGCCGATACCGAAATTGAAGTCGATAAGATGAATTCGGATGTGTTATCGATAAAAGAGGTACGGGAAAATATCTTTGAATATAAACTCTTGACCGGCAGGTTGATTTATCTCCTTGCAAATGGTCGAATCGTAAACATTGCAGGAGGATCCGGACATCCTGTTGAAATCATGGATATGTCTTTTTCGCTACAACTGGCATCACTTCATTATTTACTTCGGACACCTAAGCTGGAGATTGGGCTCTACAATGTACCGGAAGAAATCGATGAAATTGTCGTTCGCGAAAAACTCGCAGCGGAAGGATATGAAATAGATACTTAACCACAACAAGAGAAACATATATGCTGCGCACGCAGCGGAGGATAGATATGAAGCGAATTACCATTATTACTTTCATTGTATTTTTTTTCGTAGGTATGCCTACATTTAATGCATTAATAGCACAACAGGATACAGTTAGCGTTTCTGAACGAATGCGAACCTCGGAGACGGTACTCACGACGGAGGATTTTAGACGGATCGGTGCTGAAAACGTTGGCGATGCACTGCGAAATATCACAGGTGTGTATGTCCGGGATGGACGCATTTCACTCCGTGACGTAGCTTCCGATAAAGTGGTGATAATTCTCGACGGGCAGCGTCTCAATTTAGCTACCGGAGGTGGAGTTGAAGTTGCGACATTACCAATCGATAACGTGGAAAGGATCGAGGTGTTGCGGGGAGGAGCTTCTGCCCGTTATGGTGCAGACGCAGTCGGTGGAGTCATTATTATATCTACTAGAGGCAGGCAACATGGAGAGCAAAAAATAGTCAATGTTAATACTCGCTTAACCCGCGCTTCGTTTAATACAACGATCGCAAGCCTGCAACTTTCAAATAGCTACAATCGATTCAGTTATCTCGCATCATATGGATTGACCGAAACAACAAATGACTTCAAATATACCGATCCCGAAGGTAATCGTGTCCGCTACATAAACAACGATCTAACCAGTCATCACGGTTATTTCAGTGGCAACTATACCATAAGTGAAAATTCATCAGTTACCTTGGCTGGAGATTATTATTGGGCAGAATACGGAGCACCCGGACGTATCGGTCAACTCACTCCAAAAGCCCGGCTTGAGAATGATAATATAAGCATCAATGCTTCTTATAAAAATACCGCACTATTCAAAGATTTTGATTTTAATTTTCAGGCTTACATGCTGTTTTTCAATTTAAAGTACGATCAACCCGAGGGTATCGTCCCGATACATAGTCTCCATGAAAACGATGTTGTATCTATCGAGACATCGCAAAGTGGAACTCTATTGAATAATCTGAGTATTGCATACGGATATTCATTCCGGCGTGACGATCTCAAGAGTACCGACGTCGGCAAGCGATTTCGAAATAATCATGCCGTTTACGGGAATGCAACCTATAGATTGACATTACCATTTTACTTTGAAAATCTTGCATTAACTCCGGCATTGCGCTACGATCATCCGTCTGATTTTGACGCAGAACTCAGCCCGAAAATCTCTCTTGAATTATCCAATAATAAACCACTTTCTATTGGATTACAGGCACACGTAACCCGATCTTACCGTGCACCTACATTTAACGACTTGTATTGGCCCCGAGATAGTTTCGCCGAGGGAAACCCGGATTTATCGCCCGAAATGGGGTACAATTATGATGCAGGGTTTTCAATTTCTTATGCAGCATTTGGAGATATCGGATTGTCATTGAATTATTTTGTCAATAAACTCGATGATTTAATCCTTTGGGCACCCGATTATGACGGTTTATGGCGGCCGAAAAATATTGCAAAAACGGATGCCCGAGGTATTGAAGCTGCTTTCCGGTGGAGCCCGATTAAAGACCATATAAGCATTAATACCGATTATATGTATCTCGACGCAAAAGATGTAAGCGGTGATCGTACAACTCACAACAAATTCCTCATTTACCGGCCACAGCATAAGGTCGACGTTACTCTCGGTATACAATATATGGGTGTGGAGTTAAATATTATCAATCAATATGTCAGCAGACGGTATATCAATGCTGCAAACACTCGATGGCTTGACCCGTATAATATCGTCAATACGAATGTAAGCTATTCCTTTAGATTGTGGCAAATGAACATGATGACTCGTTTTGAACTGAATAACTTCACCGATCTTGATTATATGGCGATCGACGGTTCGCCTGAACCGGGACGTTTGTACCGAATTACAATCGGAATAAACTATTAATACCGATTATGGATTCTCTATGAAAAGGATAGTACTTATTATCGTTTTGTTAACCAGTGGTATTCCATTGTCAGCATTGCAGGAGACAGGCAGCTTAACCGGACGTGTCATTATGGAAGGAACCCGAGAATCGATTCCTTCGGCAAATGTATATTTCCGGGGTGTACACATTGGTGCAAGTACAAACGCAGAGGGTTACTATTCCATTGATCGCATTCCCCCGGGAACATATTCAATCATAGTAAGTGCCATCGGATATACAACTCTACAAGATGAAATAACAATTGTTGCGGGTGAACGAAAGACAAAAACGTTCGAATTGCGTCAGACGGTATATCACCTCAATCAGGTTACCGTCACAGCTACGCGCGAGAGGTCGCTTATCAGTGAAGTACCCGCAACAGTTGATATTATTTCAGCACGTGATCTCAGTATGAATAATGTGCAGAATATCGGTGAAGCGCTACAGAGAATTCCAGGGGTAAATATACGGAATTACGGCGGTTTCGGTGATATGAAAACCATTTCGATTCGCGGTTCATCATCCGGACAGGTGCTCATTCTGCTTGACGGGCAACGCTTGAACAATGCACAATCTGGTGAGGTGGATTTAAGTACTATACCGCTTGAAGGTGTGGAACGTATTGAAGTGATCCGCGGTTCTGCATCGGCGATTTATGGAGCCGACGCCGTCGGGGGAGTGATCAATATTATCACGAAATCGGGAAATATCGAGGATGCATTTACAATCGAATCGGGAGGTTCACTTTTAAGAGGCTCGTTCGGATCGTTTGGTGTTTCACTGAATGGAGGATATACCGGTAATCGAATTTTCACAATTGCCTCATATAAACACCTTGCCAGCAAGGGAAATTATGAATATTCAACACCGGAAGGAACACGAGCATATCGAGAAAATGCGGATTATACCTCAAATGAATTCTTCGGAAAAGGAACATGGAATATTAAAGAAGGAATGATGAATAAATCACTATCCCTGTCAGGTACCCTGTTTACATCCGAAGCCGGTAATCCCGGTACGACATTTCAACCGAATACTTCCGCTCGAAAGAAAAATGAAAACCAATCGTTAAACTTTGTGTATAATCAAAAAATAATCAATCAGTTTAATAGTCTTCGTGTCCAAGGGTATTTACATAACGGGAATTTTTGGTACACCGATCCCGATGCATTTATTCCTTCCGATACATACAGTAATAATACCGCAGGAGGTGGAGAAATTCAAAGCCGGACGGTTTTCAGCACCTGGAACGTATTCACGGCGGGTTATTCGTATCGATATGAAAATTTTACCGGTACTGCACTTGAGACAAAACCGTCACGTACAACACACAGTGTCTATATACAGGATGAAATTGAACGTAACTTCGCTCATGGACAAATACTGAAAAAGATCGTCGCGATACCATCCGTACGATGGGATGACTTTTCTGACTTCGGTTCACAATGGAGTCCAAAATTCGGACTTGTTATAAGTTCAGATTACTTAACACAATTATCAATCAAAGGTACAATCGGGAAATCCTTTCGGGCACCTACGTTCAACGATCTCTATTGGCCACAGGATAGTTTTACGGTCGGTAATCCGGACCTGCAACCGGAAACTGCGACCGATTTCGATGTCGGATTCATGATGCAAGATTCACGATATGGAGAGATTGCGCTTGGATTTACATATTTTACCAACAGTATCGAAGATTTGATTATCTGGCAAATAGGGGCATCGGGCTTATGGTCTCCTTTTAATATAGGTGAAGCATTGATTCAAGGGGTTGAAATGAGTGCGGCTTTCAATATATGGAAAAATGTAGCGCGGCTATCATTGAATTATACATATCTCGATCCACGAAACAAATCACCGCGTCACAATGAATATAATAAACTACTTCCATATCGTCCCCGTCACTCAAGCAATATATCTCTTCACCTAACAGGATATGGATTACGTGGTATTATTCATTTTATGCACTTAGGTAAAAGATATATAACGACCGCAAATACCGTTTCGTTACCCGCACATGAGATTGTAGATTTTATATTATCGTACCGAACACCGATTACATTTGCAACAATTGATGCAACTCTTGAACTAAAGAATATAACCGGTCGTGAATACCAGATAATGGATGGATTCCCAATGCCGGGAAGAGAAATACGTTTTACAATAGATATAGCATTTCGACATTCACTTCCCTTCACTAATAAACAGGATTAATAATGATAAACTATAAATAACCGTAAACTTCTAACCAACCCACTAATTAACTACGAGAGGAACAATAACATGAATACGAAACTCTTTGTTTTTACAGTCATCGTTGCAATAGTTGTTTTTTTTACAGCTTGTGACGAAAGTTCAACCGGGCCCGAAGTGCCGGATAGTTCTGAAGCCCTGTTCGTGCTTAACAGTCTTGCGAATAGTATATCCATTATAGATCTCGAGACAGATGAAGTACATAACGATGTGGCAGTGGTAGGTATATGGCCGAGTCAGATTTCTTACTATAATAATAAGCTGTATGTAGTAAATTCCGGCTCGAATAACATCGAAATATTCGATGCAGAGAATTTAAACAAACTCGGTGCAATTAGCCTGGGTTCTGGCAATAATCCGATGAACCTTGTTGTATTAAACGACCAAAAAGGATACGTTGCAAATTCTCAGTCCAACACTGTAAAAGTTGTCAATCTTACTAATAATACAGTAACTAATACAATCGATGTAGGAATCGGTGCTACAGGTATTGCAATTTCCAACGGGAAAGTATATGTAGCGAATACTGCATTCGACGGAGCGACATTTACATATGGTCAGGGAACCGTTACTATAATAGACACATCAAACGATACAGTTATAAAAACACTTAATGTTCCAACTAATCCCCAGGATATTGCAGTCGCCCCGAATGGTAGCGTACATGTAGTTTGCACAGGAAATTATGTAGACGTTCCAGGAAAAGTAGTGGTCATTAATCCCTCTAACGATACTATTGCACAAACAATAGACATCGGCGGCAGCCCGGGAAAGATACATATATCTGAGAATAATATAGGGTATGTTGGTACTTTTGCCGACGGTGTGTTTACATATAATGCAGCTACTTACGCTGTCATCAATTCACCGGATAATCCGATGATCAACCGGGGCGGCTCAGGAATAGTATCTGATATCGAGGGTAACATCTATATTGCCGACTTTACCGAGGATCAGGTAATTAAACTAAATAGTGATCATGAAATTGTAACTGTATTCGATGTGGGTGACGGCCCGGGTTCACTTTGTGTGAAATAGATGTTATCGTTTTAATAGAAGAATTAGTTGTTGGATAGGGTATACCGGTTAAATGGTATACCCTTTTTTTATAATTGATAATATGTATGTAGATGGAGATGTATTACATATTTTTCAAGGGATGATAAACTCTACCGGAGCGAGAATAAATTAACTTTAGATTCAAGATATTGAATTACAGCATTACAGATCCTTGATTTATTTATTCTACCACAACTTCTTGACTAAACCCCCGTTCCGCACTGATAACAATCACCATAATACCTACGGAAAAAGGATTTTGAACAAATATGTAAGGCGATTACAAACCTTAAAATTCGGAATATCGTTATTTTTGCCGCCTATGCGGGACTAAGGTGGGTTGAGCTTATAAATTTTTGATGGGATGACGTGATTGATGACATATCTTGATTCGGCAAATTATTTTTAGTACATTATTGTAAATTGTTGGAGGGAATCTTTTAAGAGATCTGCTGCTAACAAACTCTGCCTGATTCCTGTAATTTTTACGTGATGGCAAAATCATAATTGCCCAAAACAAGCTATATTCGCCACTGCCCGGTGGTGTAACTGGCAACACGTCTGACTCTGGAT
>PWTU01000489.1 GCA_003562775.1 Ignavibacteriales bacterium | reverse complement strand
TTTTCGATAATATATTCTCCGCGATGCCGGATGGTTCTGCCTTGCCGTATGAGCTGTGTTGTGGATTCAACCTCCGTAAATTGACTGCGCAGTGTTTCCCCGACCGGTACCGGTCCGAGCGGAATCGACCATTCGTTATCGCCGAATTTACCGTCCCAGATGGTACGATACATTCGCTCGGCGTTTTCGTGGAAGCGGTCGTAGCGGAGTTCATCCTGCACCCAGAGCAGTATTAGAAAACAGACCATAATCCCGATAGCCAGTCCGGCAATGTTGATAACGGTGTATCCCCGCTGCCGGAGTAACATCCGTGCGCTTGTTTTGAGAAAATTTTTAAGCATAACTCCTCCCGAAAATGTAATGAAATACTCAACATTCTTCTACTCATATCGTAAAGACTCTACCGGATTTGTCATCGCTGCTCGTATTGTCTGGAAACTCACGGTAACGATCGCAATGATAAGCACAATCATAAACGTTAGTGCAAATATCCAGAGCCCAATCTCGATCCGGTAGGCGAAATCTTCGAGCCACCTGTTCATTATATAAAATCCTACCGGTGTTGAGATAACGACTGCGATTATTACAAGCTTCAAAAAGTCTTTCACAATCAGAGCGATTATTCCGGGGACGCTTGCACCGAGCACCTTCCGTATCCCTATTTCTTTTGTACGTCGCTCCGCCATATATGTTGCAAGTCCAAGCAAACCGAGGCAGGAAATGAAAATTGCAAGGAACGAGAAGAAATTAAACATTTCAGCAAACCTGTCCTCGGCGCGGTAAAAACGGTCGAATGCGTCGTCGAGGAAGAAATATTCAAACGGATAGTCGGGGGCAAACTCATACCATACCGTTTTTATCGATGTTAATACGGCTTCGACATCGGTAAGATCGATTTTTACTGCAACATACCGTGTCCATAGATCGTTTACATCGAACATTATCACCGGTTCGATCGGTTCGTGTAACGACCGAAAATGGAAATCTGCAACCACCCCGACAACCGTACGTTCTTCGATTTTTCTAAACGAGGTTTGTACGGTTCTCCCGACCGGATCGTCCCAGTTTAAACTTTTTGCAGTTGTCTCGTTAATGAGTGCCGCTGTTCTCCGATTTTCTTCGGTAAATGGTGTCCCCTCAATTAACTCTATTTCGAATATATCAATGAAATTTTCGTCAATACCGAACACACTATAATGAATATAATCGTCTTTCTCCGTTCTATGCAATCGTAATCTGCTTGTAGACTGTGTCGGTACCGTGCTGGCGATCGACACACGCTCGATATACGGTATTTCCGAAAGGCGATGCTTAAATACCTCTGCGTGTTGTCTGACCGGATTTGCCTGTTTTACCGGCAACACAACGACGCCTTCTTTTTCGAGCCCGAGATTCTTCTGTCTTATGAAGTCAAGCTGGTTCTGAATGACCACGGTGCTCAGAATCAAAATTCCGGAGACGGCAAATTGAAATACAACCAATCCCTTTCTTAAACCCGCCCCTTTCGGACCGGTTGCATATATTTTCTTCAAAACATCGACCGGCTTGAACCGTGCAAGCAGCAAAGCGGGGTAGCTGCCTGCACCTACGCCGGTTGCTATCGTAAAGAGAAATAATATCAGGAGAAGGGGAAAATCGTTCCGGTAGTCTATTCCGACGGACCTTTGCACGATATTGCTGAATCCGTTTGAACTAAGCTCAACAAGTGCAATTGCGAAAAAGTAAGCGATGATGCTGAGAATAACCGACTCCCCGATGAATTGCCACAACAGTTGGGAACGGTTGGCGCCGACGAGTTTTCGCACTCCGATCTCAAGGGTACGGCGCGAGGCGCGGGCGGTAGCAAGATTAATATAGTTGATGCATGCTATGAGGAGTATGAGAATCGCAACCGTCGAAAAAATATAAATGTACCGGACACTCCCAGCCGAAACAGTGTGTTGCTCCGCCCCGGAGAATAAATAGATCTCGTGAATCGACTCAAGGTGAAAATCCGGCATTGCCAAATCGGGACGGATTCTGTGCTTTTGAAATATCTCTTTTGTTTTTTCTTCCACTGCTTTAAGAGATACGTCCGGGTGCAGCAGGAGATACGTCGGATAGGTGAAAACCGCCCACGAACTGAGATCCACACCGTGAGGTTGTATTGTTTCAAGCGATGACAACGAAGCGAGAAAATTAAATTGCAGCGTCGACAGCTCCGGGCAGTCCTCGACGATCCCGGTTATTCGAAATATGTGCCCGTCGCCATAGGTAATCGTTTTGCCTATGGGATCTTCATCGCCGAAATATTTTTTTGCTTTGGATTGTGTAAAGACGACGGAGAACGGTTCGTTCAATACCTGCATACTATCGCCGCGGATTAATGTAAATGAGAACACCTCGAAGAACGTTGAATCGACAAACACAAATTTATCTTCGTAAAATTGTTTTGATCCTGCTGCGTCCGTCGATTCGTCCGTCCGGATAAGAACATCGTTCGCATGATAAAATCTCACGTACTGTTGTATTTCCGGAAGTTCGGCAGCGAGGAGCGGACCGAGTAACGCCGGCAACATCGGAGAGATACGGAGAAATGCGTGATCCTCCTCGGGAATACTGACGATCCTGTATATCCGATCCGAATTCTCGTGAAACCGGTCGACGCTCAATTCCGCGCGTACGAAAAGTATGATCAAAAAGCACACTGCCAGACCGACCGATAAACCGGCTACATTGATGAATGTATATCCCTTGTTCCGGGCTATATTGCGGAAAGCGATTTTAATGTAGTTGATGATCATTGTTCCTCCTTTTGTTTTTTGCACGGCGCTTGGCGCAGAGAGCAAAGAGCAAAGCGCATAGCGTAATAATCTCATTAGTGATTTACTCTACTACGCGTTAAGCGCCAGGTTCTATGCTCCATGTGCTATACACTATGCTATTCATACCGCAATGAATCGACCGGATTTGACAAAGCCGCTTTCACCGCATTATAAGATACCGTTACTATTGCTAAAAGTAGTGCGATTAATGCGGATAAGATGAGGATATCAAATCCTATATCAATTCTATATGCAAAATTTTCAAGCCATTTACCCATAATAAAATATGCCATCGGTGCCGAAATTACGGCGGCTATAAGAACGAGCTTTACGAAATCCTTTGATATCAGTGTAACAATATTCGTAACTGTAGCACCAAGGACTTTCCGAATCCCTATCTCCTTCGTTCGATGCTCGGCTGTAAATGATGCCAGTCCGAATAGCCCGAGAGCGCCAAGAAATATAGCTAATGATGCAAAAATACTGAGAACCGTGGCAAATCTATTTTCGGAAAGGTATAGGGCATCGATTTCCTCATCGAGAAACGAGTAGGAAAAAGGTTGATTATCTATGAATTTTCTCCATACTGTTTCGATATCGTTTATAGAAACTCCCACCGGACCCGGCTGTAGGCGGATAAGAAGATTGCCAAATAAACTAAAATCAATATATAGAATTGTCGGAAGTATAGGTTCGTGAAGTGATCCATGATGGAAGTCGCGAACTATACCAATTATACTACATTCGTCTACTTCGCTACCTCTGTCTGAAAATCGCATTACCTGAACATAATCACCGATTCCTTCAAGTCCCAATTTGTCGATCGCAGTTTCGTTCACGATTGCCGCGTATCGCTTGTCCCCGGGAATATCTATATCGAAATCCCTTCCCTCGACAATTTCTATACCAGTTGTACGAACGTAATCGTGGTCGACACTGACATATCGAACGAGAAAGGTTTCCTCATCCTCACCCAATGAAGACATAGCGCTTGCTTTCAGGGGAGATCCGGTTGCAAGCGAAACCGATGTTGTTCCTGCGAGCCGGTTTATCTCGTGTTTAAGTGATGCCGCTGTACTATTCGTAAGATCATATAGTGGAATTTGTACTATATGTTCTTTATTAAAGCCGAGGTGTTTATCTTGAATGTAACGCATCTGATTTTGTGTAACCATCACGGCTATGATCAGCGAAATGGATATCACATATTGTATGACAACAAGTACCTTTCTTAATCTCAATCCCGCCGGTCCTTCGGTTTTAGTTTTCTTCAAAGCAGTTACGGGTTTGTATTTTGCAAGGATAAAAGCGGGAAATCCACCCGAGAAAAGTCCCAATAAGAATATAATGACAGGGAATGAAAGCATGAAAAATATTTCGGATGTATACGGGATAAAAAGTTCTTTCCCGGATAGGTTGTTAAAGAGAGGGAGCGTCAGTTCGACAACAACAAGAGCAATAATCAAAGCGAGAGCTGAAAGAATGAAGGATTCGGCGAGGAATTGTCGTACAAGCTGTGTGCGTGATGCACCAAGAACTTTGCGAACTCCCACTTCAAGTGAACGCCGCGTAGCTCGTGCCGTTGCAAGGTTGATGTAGTTGACGCATGCAATCAGAAGAATAATGACGGCGACGGCAGAAAATATGTAAATATATTGTATATCGCCGGGCGGTTTAATCTCCCGGTCCAAATTCGAATGAAGATGGATTGATGTTAAGGGTTGAAGGGTATGACTCATTCCGGCGACGTAATAGGAAAATATTTCCATAAAGCGCTCGTGTCCTCCCATTGAGATATCGTCGAGCTTGGTTTGAAGTTTTCTTTCTGCATTCTTATGGGTCAGAAGCAGGTAGAGATATCCCTGATGTTGCCAGGGACTTTCCAATGATCCCAGTGATTCAAATGAAGCGAGGAAGTTAAAAGTAATATGTGAATTTAAAGGCGGATCCTCCGCGACGGCTCGTATTGTGTATGTATTGTCGTTCACAAACTCAATTGTTCTTCCTACCACGTCGGTCGTACCGAAAAACCGGATTGCAGCAGACTCGGTAATTATCAGAGTGTACGGTTCTTGCAGTACCGATACACCATCCCCTATCTTTAAATGGAAATCGAATATTTCGAAGAAAGCAGGATCAGTGTAAAAGAAATTTTCGACTCGGTACAGCTCCGAATCTATTTGTATTACCGGGTCGCTTCTGCGAAGCCGTACTGCTTTTTCCACCTCGGGAAAATATTCTAACATTCGAGGTCCAGTAATAGCAGGTATCGAAATCGATTGCCCGAATGCGGGATAATTAATGGTGAGGCGATAAGTTCGCTCTGCATACGTGTGAAACTGGTCATGGCTAAGCTCATTCCGCACAAAGAGAAAAATCAGAATACAGCCAGCCAATCCAATCGAGAGCCCGATAACATTGATAAATGCATGCCCCTTATCTCTG
>PWTU01000309.1 GCA_003562775.1 Ignavibacteriales bacterium | reverse complement strand
CGGAACGAGCACCGATTCATACTGCGATGCGAGTATCATATAAATAAGCAATATCGAGATAAGCAGCACCCAGCCGATCTGTCCGAGCATCTCGTTAATCTCGTCCTGCACGCCGCCGATGCGAATGCGCACGTCGTCAAGCCCGAGTGCAGCGATCTGAACTTCTATATCGTCGATAACGCGGTCGACCGAGCGTCCGCGCACCGAACCGTGCAGATGAAGCACGCGGTGCTGCCGCTCGCGGTATACTTCGGAAAAACCGACCGATTGATAGTACGATACAAACTCCCCAACGGGTAACGTCGATGCAGACGCCGGAGGCGTTGGATTCGTAAAATGCAGTTGTGTCCGGAGCAGCTCATCGATCGATGCCGGTTGATACAATGACGTCCGCACGTGTACCGGTATTTTCTGATCGAATTCCGTCATCTCCGTTGCAGCAATGCCGCGAACCTGCTGTGTAATGGTGGTAACAAGATCGTTCACGGTGAGACCGTACGCCGCGAGCCGTTCCCTATCGATCACGAGCCGGTATTCGGGGGCCGATAGTTCGTATCCCGGCTGCACGTCGGTCAATCCGGGTATATTCTCCACCGCTTGTTTGATCAGTGCGGTCGCTTCGAGTGCGCGTTCGATATCTCCTTCGGTGTCGGCTTCGACGGCGATCATGATATCCCACTCCGAGGGACGGATGATCCGCTCGAAGGTGGATTCCGGCTGTCTGAAGCTTACTTGCACACCGTAATGCTGCGACGCGATTTCGCGAACGAACGATTCCACAGCCGGCTGCGTGGCGGGATTGTGCAGACGGATATCGAGCTCGGCGCGGCGGGCGTGGTGCGTGCCGTCGGCGCCCGGACCCATAAGCAGCAGCTCGTCGGCTTCCCCGATGCTCGAGAAAACGGCCGCAACCGACGGAAGCCGGATAAGCGTCCGCTCGATATCCGACATGAGCGCGGCGGTCTGCTCGATCGCCGTTCCCGCTTCAAGCTCGATCTCCGCAACAAAATGACCCTGCTGAACCGGCGGCATGAATTCCTTTGGCATCCATAATGCAGCCAAAACCGCACCGGCAAAGAGCAGCAGCATCACACCGATAACTATAAAACGATGGCGAAGCGCCCAGGCGAGAGCGGATTCGTATCTGTCGCGGGTGTGGTTGACGAATGAAGTGGTGTGTGTTAAGATCGATGATTCGATGAATGAGAAAATTCTTTTTATGAGTGAGATGCATGGATGCATGATTGCATGGATGCGGGATCGCCAAAAACCCCTTTGAGATGAGATTGATTGATTGGATGATTGGTTGATTGGCGTATGGTCATCGGTTCGTTTCATCCTGCGCGACACCAGCATCGGTACGAGACTGACCGCAACGAGAAGCGAGGCGAGCAGCGAGAACGTTATTGCGAGCGACTGGTCGCGGAAGAGGCGGCCTCCCAATCCTTCCATAAAAATAAGCGGGAGAAAAACGGCGATGGTCGTCAGCGTTGCCGCGGTGATGGGCAGAACCACTTCGCGCGCGCCGGTTACGGCGGATTCTTTCAGATCGTGTATGCCTGTTCTATGGCGGGCTGTATTTTCTAATACTATTATAGAATTATCGACAAGCATACCGATCGCGACGGCCAGTCCGCCGAGAGAGATGATGTTGATCGATATATCGAACACGTACATCAGCAATATTGCCGTCATGATCGATGCCGGTATCGAGACGCCGATCACGAGAGGTTCGCGCAGCCGGCCGAGGAAAAGGAAGAGCACGATGAATGCAAGCGCGCCTCCCCACATAAGCTGCTGCCGCACTGCCGCCACGGCGGTCGCGATAAATTCCGCTTCGTCGTACACTACCTCGATATGAAACTCGGGATACTCTTCGTGCAGCTCGTCGATCACCTGCCGCACCTGGCGGGACACGTCGATGGTGTTTGCGCCCGCTTCTTTGCGGATGAGGACGCCGATCGTTTCGCGTCCGTCGAAGCGTGCGATGGATTCTCGTTCTTTAAATCCGTCGCGCACCTCGGCGATGTCGCGCACGAGTATTGTGCGCCCTCCGGCGGTTGTGCGCACGACCGTCTGTCGTATATCCTCGAGCGACTCGAATTCCCCGAGCGCCCTGAGCGCAAATCTGAAGTGACCGGATTTTATGCTGCCTCCCGGCATCGAGACGTTTGCGCGTTCGAGTGCGTTTGCGATTTCGCGTAACTGTAAATCGAGCATACGCAGTTTATCGAGATCGATATCGACCTGTATTTCCCGTTCGACGCCGCCTGTGATAAGCGCCTGCGCGACGCCGCGTCCCTGTTCGAAACGCCGTTTGAGTATTGCACGCGCCGCTTCGCGCAGCTCGAAAAGATCGCGATGTACCCACTCGCTGTTATCGAATCCGGCGACAGCCGTATAATGGACCGCATCCGAAGCCGAAAGGGCGAGCTTCATCACCGGTGCGGTCGAGGGATCGACGTGCAGTATCGTGGGACGTCCCGCCTGTTCGGGAAGAAATACCCGCGCCTGATCGAGCCGCTCGCGCGTCTGGATGCGCGCGATGTTCATATCCGTTCCCCAGTGAAAATGTATCGTAATGACCGACACTCCCTCGCGCGATACCGACGTGATGCGCCGCAGGTTCGGCAGGGTGGAGAGCTGTGCTTCGAGTCCTTCGGTGATGAGCTGTTCCACCTCTTCGGGCGACGCGTCGGTATAGGCGGTGCGTATGTAAAACTGCGGGATATCGAGCTGGGGGAGAAGGTCGATGCTGATCTGCCGGAACGTTAAGAG
Organism: Ignavibacteriales bacterium; assembly: GCA_003562775.1. GTDB lineage: Bacteria > Bacteroidota > Ignavibacteria > T3Sed10-11 > T3Sed10-11 > T3Sed10-11. The sequence continues at coordinate 2,500 of PWTU01000309.1, read as the reverse complement.
CGTAAAGATGAGAATGCCGAGAAAGAGCATCGACGTGGTGACCGGGCGATTGACGAAGGTTCGGATGAGCATAGGCCCCCTTTTTTACCACGGAGGCACCGAGGTCACGGAGGAACATAGAGTTTTTAAACTAAATAATACTCCGTGAATCTCTGTGTTCTCCGTGCCTCCGTGGTTATATTATTTACTCGGTAACCTGTTTTTTGAATAATACCGATTGCCGGGATAAAAAGCAATATTTCTAAATTCATTGGCGTTTTATCATTTCAATAAGCTCTTCCGCCTTCCGTGCGTCGATCTTCAGTAGCAACTTGTGCACGACTTCCACCGAGTCGATATTTCCCTCCTGAAGATAATATTTTCCCATTGCAAAGTATGATTTTGCATGCACCTCCCGGCAAGAAACCAAATTTGGTTCTAAATCATGACACCAAGCTGAAATATCCGCCGCCCGACGATAACGTCCGAGAGAATAATACAGTTCTCCTAGGCGGTTTAGTATCGAAAGATCGCCGGGGATTGATTCGAGAGCGAATTCATATTCAATACTTCATACAACGGATTGATTTTCCCCCTCGCTTTTCAGAGTGAAAATCTCTCTCCGGATCGGTAATAACCCAGCCAAGGTCACGGAAATATGCAAACTTATTATCATATTCCGTCGAACTCCACCAACTTCCGACAATTCCGGTCGTAACGCGATTATCCCAGGGTTGACGGAAATTACCATCCGCTCTTCGGAAACCACACGGCAGCCCGGAAAATCCGCTCTTATTGGTAGCCCCTTCATTCGGTTTTTCCCATCGCGGATGAGGATCGGGAACGGTGCGGGTAGATTTCATGAGTCCCTGAGATGCTCTTCTTCCTCCCAGGAATTTTTCAAGGATACGCCATTCATCCTCGGTCGGTACACGCCAACCTTCCGGACACAATCCGCGGGGATCGACCGCCGCATACCAATTATATAGTTTCCCAAAAATGTCATGATACGTTGAATCGTTCTCGTAATAAGACCATGCTCCCGCGGTTAATTTTGCCCATTCTGCATTATCCGTTACATGTGGAATCAAATCGCCGTTACGGTATCGGGATACTTTCAAATTCTCCGCCATCCACCATTGATCACCGATCTTCACTGTCTGGTAAACGTTCCCGTCAATGTCTGTAACGGTGCCCTTTACTTCCCCGAGATTTTGTGGAATGTGAGGCTCCGGCGCCTCATTTGATTTAAATAAATAAATTGCTGCAATAATTAATAGGATGGCAGCTATCGTGAAAGTCACCATTCTTTTTGCCGGCATGATAAGTACACCCTCATAATATTATTATTGTTTATCGAAATTAGTTGTTCATTGAAAATTCAGAAAACAACGAACCATATTCGAATCTATAAATCGTATCGGTTGTATGGCTGAGTCCGTAAAAATATCCGTTTTCCTCATCTACGGTAAAGAGTGTTATATCATATTGTGCGGGTATTAAAAACTGATTATGTGGGTTGCCGTCCCAGTCTATTACTTGTACTATTTTTTCTAATTGATATATCTCGTCATCAGCCTCCGAATGTCCTGAATATAGCAAGTATATAAAATTATCCGTCGCCTGGATTTCATTGTAATATTTTGGAGCAGTAAACTGACGTATTGATTCCAAATCAAAATCCTCTTTCGGTGGCTTTGCCTTTAAAAGGAATCTGGAAGGATGAGGATATCCAATAGTAAATACTTCAAGTCTGGGTGTGTACATTAATTGTACTGCAAATTTACTACGGTCAGGGGAGATCGCCGATGCATGGGAGTTGATATTCATTATTGCAGAAGGATCGTTTACCGGTTGACCGTCATTTGAGTAAATATCCAATTTGTATAGCGGGTATATTTCTATCGAATCCGTTTCCTGGAAATTATAAAACAATCCGAAATTTCCGTCAAGCCGTTGATAAAAATGATCCCGGTACGTACCTATAACGGTATTCTCATCTACATAAAATGAGAGATAGGCGCCGTGTAGATCCCACGGAAGTTCGTATTCATGCGCAACGACCACCTCACCCGACTCAAGTGTCGATAGTAGATCAATGCCATAATTATTATGCCTGGCAGGATCGATGGCACACACAATTATACTTTCGCGGTGCTTGATTGCATCTCGTATCAAACCTATCTGCGGAAATTCAAAGGGCCCTTGACCTTGTTTGCCGAATCCACCGAGATATTTCATGTTTTCATCATAAATATGAAAAAGTGTATCTCTGATTGTGCTTGTGATAATATAGGAATACGCAGAGTATACATTTAAGATACCAAATTCATTTTTCAATATGCGTTCCCCTTGCAGTTCGATGGGAGGCGGAAACTCACCGATAACGTTCCAGGTGTCATCGTAGTCCCGTCCACAGGAGATGAGGAAGAATACACAAAATAGAGTGATTATGCAATGCTTCATATTTCATTTCCTTTACTCTTGTTAAAATATAAAAATACCAGGGAAATGTAAAATT
>PWTU01000166.1 GCA_003562775.1 Ignavibacteriales bacterium | reverse complement strand
TTGAGGAAAATGTTGCAGGGTTGTTGTCTTATTTGTTGGGATTCATAACGGGAATCCTGTTTTATGTATTAGAAAAAGAGAACTCATTCGTTCGCTTTCACGCAATGCAGTCGATTATAACATTCGGAGCGATCTTTGTATTAAGTCTCATCTTAGGATTCATTCCAATTATCGGGTGGATTCTCGCACTGCTCCTTCCGTTTGTAGCGCTTGTGTTGTGGATTCTGCTGATGGTAAAGGCATATAAGGGAGAGCGATATAAATTACCGATCGTTGGTGACATAGCTGAGAAACAGATATAAAAGAAAATGTAGTTCGAAAAACTCATATAAATGCGACGCAATCTTTCATTGGACTCACATGCCGGTGAAGGGCGTCGCATATTTGTATGTAAACTTTTTTCATATTATTAAGGAGACACAGTATGCGACGTATTGTAACGATAGCAACATTTCTACTGTGCATAGCGACCGCCGCTTATGGTCAGGGAAAAATCGGTTTGAGCGCTATGGGTGGTATGACTCTCCCCGTCGGTGATTTCGGCGATGTGTACGATTCGGGCATCGGCGGCAAAGGGATGCTGTTTTTTCAACTCTCACCCGGCATCGAAGTAACCGGTACCGTCGGTTATCTCAAATGGGATGCCGATTTCGAAATATTCGGGGTTTCCGTCGAAAATACTTTGACATCGATACCTTTGCTTGCAGGATTGCGATATTATTTCGGGGGAGGAGCGTATGCACCGTATGCAACGGTAGAGGGTGGATTTCATTTTCTGAAGTCTGAAGGTATTGAAAACGGACAGGTCATTTATGAATCCGATAGAGAAGATTTATTTGGCTATGGTGCAGGCGCCGGTCTGTTGTTTCGCGCAGGCGATAATCTCTTTATAGACTTAGGCGTAATGTTTAACTCCATAACCGATTCCGAGATTGATGATTATACATCCGACTTTTTAAGCTTCATGCTTGGAGTGAGATTTGGTTTTTAATAATTATATGGGAATGATTTGGATAATAATATGAAGACCTCGTTTGTAATCGCTTATTGCCTCGTTACGATTTTGATATTTAGTGTTCCTCTATACGGACAGGAGATACAGGCCGGCGTTGATTTTCAGGTCGGGTTGCCGCAGGGAGAATTTAAAGATCAAATGGATAGGGGGGGTATCGGTGTCGGGTTTATGGGTGGATACCGCTTTAAGGGCTCGCCGTTGATGCTTGGTTTGGATATAGGATTTATGAATTTTGGATCGGAGAAACGAACCGAACCGTTAAGTTCAACTATTCCCGATCTTAGGGTTGAGGTGGTAAACGAATACAATCTTTTTCACGGCGATATACTGCTTCGTTTTATTCCACCGAATCCCGAAACAGTGATACGGCCTTTTGTTGACGGACTTTTCGGTCTCAACTATTTTTTCACCCAAACGACCTTACGGGAAAGAGGATCGGATGAGGCAGTCTTGCGCGATACCAATTTTGAAGATACATCGTTGAGCTACGGATTCGGCGGCGGGATGCAGGTACGGTTATACCGGAGGGGAGAACGAAAACAAGAGGAGGAGGAGATTTCGGTGCGGACGGTATATCTTAACCTGATGGGCAGATATATGTACGGGAGAGAAGCGGAATACCTGCAGGAAGGATCCATCCGGCGTGAAAACGGAGAGGTATTTTTCGATGTGAACAGATCGAACACAAACCTGTTTTATATCAAATTGGGCGTGGTTTTTAATTTTTGAGTTTTTCTGCCGGTAAATGATTTGCCATTACTTTATTTACGGGTTTGAAAATAATCTAAATTTTCTGTAAAATAAGTGTATACCACGATTTGTGGTGTCGGGAATATTATTTTCTAATTTTCTTCCCGGCGATGCGGATGCCGACCGTTGAGAGCAGGGGTGCAATTAAACGGTCTGTATTCTAATTCAGATGGTAGAGTGTTCGTTCAATTTGTGCATTGAAGGAGATACGATGAGTTACCAAAACCTATCGCAACTCTTATACAGTGCTCCCGCCGAATTTTTAGAAAATAATCAAGCCGTGATTGAGTGTATAGTATTGAAGTTTGTCGGGTCAGGATTATTCAAGGAAGATGAGAAGGACGATGTAATTCAATACATAAACGAGCGACTGTTGAGTGGTGTACTTGAGAAAATGCAGGAGCAGTACAATTCTTCGTTTTACCTCAAAACATATTTTTCAAAAATAGTCTGCAATCTCTGTCTCCAATATTCCAAGACATTAATTAAGCGGAAGGATGCGGAGAAAAATGTAGATTTTTCTCAGATTCAGATTCCGACCGGTGAAACAATATCAAAGAATATTGTTTATCAAGAGATATACGAACATCTTCATACCGTTTTGCCCTTATACGGGAAGCGACGGCCGCGTTTAGAGCTGCTTTTTAAAATATCCCTTAAAATCGGTATTACAAAGTGGGATGTACTTCGTTGTTATCCGGATTGCAGCCGGGAGCTCAGGGGAATCGGTACACACATCGGTGAGTTTGCGGTATTCCGGCATCCGAAAAAGATGTGGATTTCCCGATGGCTATTGTTTACGAGCTTGACGATGAACCACCGTACTTAATCGAGAACGGCAGGGTTTATGTTATGATGAACGTTCTTATGGATCAAATAACGTCGGCGGACGATTACATTGCCCGGATACCTGATGAGTATCAACTTCAACAAAACTATCCGAATCCGTTCAACCCTGCAACAACAATACAATTCTCTCTGCCCGTGTCGGGAGAAGTGCAATTGGTGATATATGATATTCTTGGACGAAAAGTCGAGACGCTCGTTGACGGCTATAAGAATGCCGGTCATCATGAAGCAGTCTTCAATGCCGGAGAATTGTCAAGTGGGGTTTACCTGTACCAACTCCGCGCCGGTGAGTTTGTAAATACGAAGCGGTTAATGCTGGTGAAATAAGTATCATATTTTTCTTAAAATACCTCCGAGTGATTAAAATTCCATCCAATTTGAAAGGATAATATCATGAAATCCACGCTTCCATTAATAATCGTTATCTTAACGATTTTGACTATTTTAGCACAAAACACCGCTGCAGACGAGAAAGAAACTATTAGAGCGTTAATGGAAAACCATTACAATGCATTGATGGATGGTGACATTGACCGTTATATAGCTCACTTCAGTGACGATGCCGATTGGGAAAATGCACTCGGACGTAAAATAACCGATCTAAACGAACTGCGGGATTTCGTGAGCAGAGTTATAGTATCCCTGCACGACGCAACGTATACAATAGAAAAAATGGACATAAAGTTGGTTTCTCCCGACGTAGCCGTCGCCGACGTTTACGGTTTACTTGAAAATCAAATAGTTGGGGATAGAACTTTCCCCTCGAGATATTTACTCAATTCTTATGTCGTCCGTAAGGAAAACGAGCAATGGAAAATAGTAGTTGAGCGGATAAGGGATCGGTTGGAATTGGGTGATAATAACTGATCAGGCGACACTTATTATAAAACGGTAAATACTAATCACGGCAATTTGGTTGCAAATATATTTGCAAGGTAATTGTTGTACTGATTACACGTGGTAGGAGGTACGATGGGTAGCCGGATTGGGCATTTTTTCACAATAATAAAGAAGTTTGCTATATATTGTTTTCATCATTATTCGTTTCCGGGACTCGGTAATGTCGAAGAATATAACGCTACGTGGATATGGGAATCGGTATAGCCTATTGTGATATAATTTTCTTAATTTTTCGGCTTTATCTTTATAAAGAAATGAATATTTTTTATCTTTTAATCAAGATAGAGTGCAATTACAAACCCTTGTTATAACAATATGAAATTACACCCGATGATACGTCCCATCACGGCTTTTTTATCAGGAGCCGTGTTCGTCTTATTGCTCTTAAGCGGAGAGGGTACCTTTGCCCAACACCCGGAAGTTTACGAGATACCGAAACTGAACGGACCTATAACGCTGGACGGCAAGGTTGACGATCCGGCATGGGATGCCGTCGAGCCGCTCCCCCTCGTCACGCATTGGCCGTCATTCGGTATCCCGGTCGAAGAGGGAACCGAAATCAGAATTGCGTATGACGATGAGTATCTCTATATAAGCTGCAGGTGTTATGGAGATCCGGCTATGATAAGCGCACCGACGTATAAAAGAAATAACGTCAACATGGCAATGGACGGACTTGCGATTATCCTGGATACGTTCAACGATAACGAAAACGGACTCTTGTTTAACGTTACGCCTACTGGCTCAAGAACGGACGCAGCGATTAGCGATGATGCACTGGATGGTGGGTCTATAAATGTGTTCTGGAATACGATCTGGGAAGCTGAAGCGGTCGTTACCGAATATGGCTGGACTGCGGAGATGCGTATCCCTTTAAGTAGTATTCGCTTTGAGAGTGATAACGGCCGGGTTGAAATGGGCTTAATAGCGTATCGGTATTCGGCTCATGATGTTACTTTGCAGATATTCCCGGCTGTTCGGCCGAACTGGGGATTTTTTAGTTTTATGAAACCATCGCAATCGCAACGGGTTGTTTTAAATGATGTCGAAAACCGCAACCCGGTTTTTATTACCCCCTATCTGCTCGGTGGAATGCAAAGATCCGCATCGCTTCCATCCGATGCAACAAGTTACCGGCACGATACCGACCTAACGCATGAAGCGGGTCTGGATGTGAAAATGCAGTTAACCGACAACATCACGCTCGATCTGACAGTCAATACCGATTTTGCGCAGGTCGAAGCCGACGATCAACAGATTAACCTGACACGATTCTCGTTATTTTTCCCCGAACGCAGGCAGTTCTTCCTGGAGCGCGCAGCTATCTTCGATTTCTCATTCGGCGGATCGGACAGATTGTTTCACAGTCGGAGAATCGGATTGAGTGAAGGGCAACCGCTGCGAATACTCGGAGGGGCGCGTATGATTGCCAGGTCAAGCGGCTGGGACGTCGGGTTGCTTTCGATGCAAACTGCGCGCGATCTCGGATTATTCTCTGAAAATCATAGTGTTGTTCGTGTTCGGAGACAGGTATTTAACCCACAGTCTTATGCAGGCGGGATGGTTACAAGCAGAATCGATGAAAGAGGCAATTTTAATTTGAATTACGGGCTTGACGGTATTTTTCAAATTTTCGGGGATGACTTTCTGAATGTTAGTATTGCACAAACAATTGATAGTGATTTAAACGATTCCGGTTTCGATCACGAAACAATCCGTCTGCAAGCAGGGTTGCAGCGACGAAGTTATACCGGATTGAGCTATAACTTCACCTA
>PWTU01000466.1 GCA_003562775.1 Ignavibacteriales bacterium | reverse complement strand
TTCGCAGCATATATTCGGAAACGAGGCAACACATGGTGCAATTATTATCGAAACGATCGACCGGTCCGGTGAAGAACCGTTAATGTCCCCGCTGGTCCGGGGACTTGTGGTCGGAGGATTGTCGGGAATGATGCTTTCGTTGATACTGTTTCTTTAACCCGTTAAATTAAATCACCACAACAAAATAGCATATAAAAAATACGACAGTACTATAGCACCAAAAATCATGGTTCGTAAAACACTACTTCCCAATCGTGGCTGCTGAACAGTGTCCACAATAATAACCCCTTGCTCTCCTTCCGGGCCATACATCAATGCAGACGGGCCCCGTATAACTTCAACTTTCTGAATTTCTTGCGGTTTTATAATACCATCCAGATTTGTCGGGGAAGTTCCAATATTCACTCCATTCAGAATAATGAGCGGATTTTGATGACCGCGGTATCGTTGTACTAATGAGGTTTCTCTGGTTAAGGATATAATCAAATCAAATCCGTCTTGCTGTACCGAGACTCTGGGAACATAGGAGCGAAGCAAATCGCCAAAATTACGCAGACCGGATTCGACAATCTCCCGTCTTGTAATAAGATAACTATCGGGAGCTGCTCTGGTTATCGGGTATTCCCACTCACCTATAACTTCCATCTCGTCGAAACGGATCGGTCGTTCGAACATTTCAACATCGTGGATATAATTTTCTCCCTCATCAAACTCTTGTGTTAGACGGTATACGGCATATCCGATATGAGAAAAAACGATGGTGTGTTTGCCGGCAGGTATTCGACCTAATCTGAACATTCCCTCTTCATCCGTTGTACCGCCATAGGTCGTACCCATTAAAATAATATTTACATTCTTGAGCGGTTCACCCGTCGCGCGAACTACCACTTTTCCTTCAAGAATGGAATACTCATCTGTTTGTGAAAATGTTAAAAATGGCAGCAGGAGAATCAACGGATGGATAATGAACCATACCGCGAATTTACCCGTACGCGATCGAAGACCGCCATTATATCCGGCAACCTTACAACATAAGAGATGCCTATTCATAGAGCTTCCCGTTCCCTAATGAGGATTAATTGAGATGTCGGGCAATAAATTCGTATCGAACACACATGTGTACTTAATCATATATAAATAACAAATAAAAATCAAGTATAATTCCTCCCCCCAGGTATCGAATAATTTCCATAAACCCTTAAGAATAAGTTGCAAAATAAACCGGTATCGAATATCTTGTATTTATATGCTTAATTCAATGAGCCGCCTGTCCATATATCATTATCATATAAATCCAGGGAGACTGATGTTATGACAAAGATGTTACCGATTATTATATTCGTTGTCCTGGTATACCCCGGTTGCGATCCATTTGGGTCGGATGACGGCGTCGAATCTCACTTCAATGCTACAATAAGCGGGGATATAACGGCACTTTTACAGGGAAGAGCTTCATTCGGGACCTTTATAGATCCAGCGACAGAGTTGACGGCAACGATAATTATTCTGACGGCGGGGGACGGCACCCAGCGTGGTATAAGTATCTCCGGTCTTACTGTTTCGCTCATTGAAGAACGCTCTTATCCGATTATTACACTGTCATCCGGTAATCCGTTTGAAGCGGTTAATCAGAATGAATTTGCAGCATCATACACACATGATGATGCCAGGTATTCCGAAACATTTCAATCACAACTCGGGGAACTTTCATTTTCATCCAGTTCGGAAAGTATGCTGCAAGGTTCGTTTTTATTCGATGCAAAAGGTTACCGGATAAGCAATAACGATAACCATTCATACGATACTACAGAGGTATTTATATCAATCGAAGGTAATTTTACATCGGTTCGAGGGGATGTATTATAAATAGGTAATTTCCTTTTCTATTGTATCTTATATTTAGAGGAACTATTGCAACACAGACCAAATAAACCTATATTGATAATGGGATAGAGAAGATATATTTACCAAGGAGAAGAAGGTATGAAGATAGTGAAGCTTTTATCGATAATCCTTTTATGTGCTACGTTATTTATCAGTTATGGATGTGATGACAACGCAGTTGACCCGGGTAAATCGGGTAATAACGACGACGGCCCTCCGCCCGGAGGTGAGCCTGAATAAAAGGAACTCATATGGGTGTAATGAGCATAGTTACCGGTGAGTATTTTATTAATACTCACCGGTATTTTTTTCTATAGCGATTTCCCAGTCCTCATTCTTAACAATAACTACAGAATAGGAGTCACTCGAAACTATTCTGTTATCCGATAATTCCCGGAACCACTCTTTCACCGATGCCAATTGCTCCCACTGGCGGGTTGCAAATATTCCCCCGGGTTCCTCCGGAAAACGAACAAAAAAATCTTGATCATAGGGATCGGTATAGGTCCATGCATAGCCGTATCTATGATCGGGAATTCTCAGCGAATCGATTGTTTCATATCGTTTAATTAAATCGTTCCAGGACCCCAGAAAATTTCGAATAAATCGGCGGTTTCCGGTATAGCCGATACTGAAATCCACCTGAACACTGTCTTCTGCAATAATTTCGAGATTATGAATTCTAAACTCTCCCTGACAAATCTCCTCGTCCTGGATATGTATAAATTCCGGCTTTCGATATAATCGATGGTAATTTACCATCGAAAAGGTGCAATTTTGTTGTACTATTTCACCATACTGCTCCGATAAAACCGAGATCATCGTTTCCCTGAATGCATCCTCTTCCTCAGTAGGTGAACATGCTGTATACAGCAACAAAATGACAATTAAGAATTTTAACTTTTGCATAACAATCCACTCACTTAATCCTGTGTCTGAATCCGATCTTAATGGGAAGGAAATGGTTCGGATCATCACCGGAAAATCCTATCCCGTAATGTACTTCAATAAAATAACTTCTATTCTCACTCGCTATGAGAGACACCCCTCCCCCTGCTATCAGGAAAACGCCATACGATGTCGCACCCGGGATAGTTTCATCGGAGACCAGGTCTCCTTCCCATGTTTGTTCAAATATTCGTATGTCGCTTACATAATATCGCTGAACCCCTATTCCGCCCGAAAAATACGGTGAAAAGGTTGGGGATAAGGGGAGCACCCCATAGTGCATCAGGGCAGACAAGCCGATAATAGAACTGCTCTTTGCATCGATATTTCGAATATTATTGGTAAATGGCAACCGGGCAGCAAAGCTCCAGTCGTCGAAAAAAAACGAATAATAATCGATATGTGTCTCTATCGAGAAGGATCGAGATAATCGATATGATATCCCGGCACCTCCCGTCAAACCCCATTTCCAGTTATCAGACCATGGTTTCGGTTCAGTCGGTATACTAATTCCGCCGTTTATAATCAAATCCATAGTCGATACGTGTTGACCGCTTACTCTGATCGGATATAACACGACCAAACCGATAACCAGAATACAAATTTTCAGCTTCATGATATTTACCTTTACTTTATGTATTTATAGATCAGCATCGTATATTGAATACATCCTGCACATTTGTAATATGAAACCGACGAATCCCCGGAATAGTAACACCCGCTTAACGTCTCGTCACCGAAGTTAAGACAATCGCACCTGCTATGTGCTGTCCCCGGCTGATTCCGGGTAATGTAGAATGAGCCGTAGAGGGATCAAGAAATTGAGCGGTTCTCACCGATTCGGGACTGACCCGTCTGAGCGCTTCCAGGTTGCCAAGTTGGACATTATCCATAAAAACAAGAATATCGGTCTCTCCGGTAAAACTGCGAACAGGCCCGCGCGCACGAAACCACATAGGACGAAGACGGTCGATCACTTCATACATATTACTGACACTGACGGATTGCATTTCTTCCTGTGTAATTAAATTTCGATCCCGTCTTTCCCTATCCCGGGTACTATCGCCGGCAGCACAACCAAATATAATGACTGCGATCACTATATGCAGCAGATAATAAAAATATTTGTTATTCATGATTTCATTCTCTCTCTTCTTATGGTCTGATCAAAATACTAAAAACATTTATTAAAATCCGTACGTGCCGACCGGCGCGGCCCACTCTCCTCCGCATCCGCCGAAGGTATATATACTTTCCTTAAGCATGGTCAGCTCTTTGCCGGGTACGGGGAGCTGCAGGAAGGTGCCCATCATATGATCTCCCCATCTGCGGCTGTCGAAGTACCATGCACCGAGACCCACGTGATACGACTCAAGACGTTTCTCCCACTTCAGCATCTCCCATAGATTTCCGCACGATCCGTCGGGCAGTTTCGGCACACAGTCTGTATTCGACGCCGGATCATTTACCGGAAGCACCGGCTGAAGTCCGCCGTTTGTCTCTCGAGTGATATTCAATATCGCAGCCGACCCCTCATAATTACCAATGCGAAAAAGTGCTTCGGCTTTTATCAATTGCAATGCAGTTTGCGTCAATATCGGTGTCGGGCCTCCGGCAGCATCCGTGTAATAAGATTCATAACGATTGTCGTGATAGTATGACCATCGCCAGGTACCGCGGTCCGGGCGGCCCCAGCTCGTTGCCTGATCTCCCACACGAATATATAATCCCGGGTTTTCTCTTTGCTCCTCTTCGTCCTCCCCCTGAGGGAATCTTCTGTCCGGTGTCTGAATGAGGAAGGGTACATTTCCCGGAAGTATAGGATGCTTGTAGTAAGGATGTAATCCGTACCAGGTTTTATATCTTTCCGATTGATCTGCCATACCCAGAATAAAATAATTCACCTGCGACCAGGGGCCGGGAGTATTCACATAATATAATTTCCACGAATACCATTCCGACAAGTGTCCATCGGCAAAGGGAGAAAAATCTCCCGCCACCCCTTTCTCTATATCCTCGATCACTGCTTGCCAATCTACAAAATCGGCTTCGGCCGGCGTTCTCGGCATATTTGTACGGAAATATGCTTTGTACGAATGTGTAAGACGTGAAAGTGTTCCAAGATCGGTGACTGCTCCTCCTGTCCAATATTCGGGTAGAGTTATTTCCGGATGCGCGGCTGCTAAAGAATGAGCCGCTTCAAGATATTCTACAGCGAACTGAAATATCTCAATAGCCGGTTTCATTTCATAAACCTTATACGGATCCATAGTCTCATCAAAAATATATGCCTTATCGTATAAAAGCGCCAGGTAACCGTGTGCAACGCCTTGTGTGAATTTCGCAAATGCCCTCGCGGCGTTTTCCGCCTCCTGTGAGATCTGGATCCTGCCGGAATCCAGTAGTCTTATTCCGGTAGTGGCATCGGCAATAGCCCGGTAGGCGCGGTACCAGATCAGTTCAAGATTTCCGATAAAATTTGCGTCCGGTCTGTTATCGATAGGATTCCGGGGAATCGAAGAGTACATTACCATACCCCCGCCCGCGGCGAAGGTGCTGTGCTGAAATGAAGCAGTGCTCAACATAGGCCCCGGTCCGCCGTATGCGGTGAGCGCATAGTAGAGCGAATTGAATGAGCCGCCGATCAACTCGAGTACATCTTCCTCATTTGTATAAATCTGTTCCGTATCGAGGTGATTGGGGTTCTGAATTTGGAAATCGCATGCGGCTGAAGAAAACAGGAAAAGGATAATAAGCAACTTCGAAATTTTATTTTCCATGATCGATTACCCCGACAGTTGATGAGCGGTAGTTCACAAAAACAAAGGAGAGATCTCCGCACCGGATCCTTCAAACAGGACCGCCTTGCGAAGATCTCTCTCATTAACACAACTGCTGCTTCTATTTAGTGAAGAATTTTAAAAGCCGTACGTACCTACCGGCGCAGAATATTCTTCACCGCCGCCGAATGTATAGATAGGCATTTCCAGTACTTCAAGTTCTTTGCCGGGAACAGGAAGCTGCAGGAATGTACCTTCCATATGGTCTCCCCACCTGCGGGCAGTAAAATACCAGGGACTCAGACCTTGCTGGTATGACTCAAGGCGATATTCCCATTTCAACATTTCCAACAAATCTCCACAGGCGCCGTTCGGCAACTTGGGAACGCAATCGGTATTCGTTCCTCCGGCATCGGCAGGCGATAAACCGCCATGCTCAACCCTTGTGTTGTTGATTATATCTGCAGCGCCCGCAAGATTGCCCGTACGATAAAGCGCTTCCGCCTTGATGAGTTGCATATGCTCGACCGTAAACAAATCCATATTGTCCGGAGGCGGCGGATAATGTCCGCGATAACGATCGTCTCTGTATAAAGACCATCGCCATGTTCCTCTATCCGGCCTTCCATGACCTTCATTACCTACATAGACCATATATAAACCCCGATTATCTACCTGATCATCTATTGTTTCTCCTTGCGGAAAACGCTGATCCGGAGTCACAATAAGGAAGGGAGCATCACCCGGCAGAGTCGGATGTTTACTGCCGTGCGGAAGGTTCAGCCATGTCTGGTAATTACCGGATTGATCAGCCATCCCCTTAATGAAGTAGTTAACCTGACTCCATCCCGGGAAATTCATATATACCCAACCCCAGTTATACCATTCCGACCCGGTTGAACCTGCAATCGGAGCAAAATCCTCTGTTATTCCGTTATCGACATCGGCAATAACGGCGTTCCAGTCTACCTGGTTTACTTCAGCGGGTGTTCTCGGCATATTAGCCCGGAAATAGGCTTTATGTGACCGTGCAAGCTTAGCAAGTTCACCAAGAGTTTCAACTTGCCCGCCCGTCCATCCTGCTGTGACAGGGACATTCGGATTTGCGTTTGCAATGGAAATTGCTGCATCCAGATATCCTGCCGCCGCCTGAAATACCTCCGGTGCAGGGCGCAGAGGTTGCACCTCAGCCGGATCCATCGACTCATCAAAGACGATTGCCTGATCATACATTATCGCTAAATAACCGTGAGCAACACCCTGAACGAATTTTGCAAATGCACGCGCAGCCGTCTCCGTATCTGCTGCTATTGGAAAACGACCTGCATCAAGTTGAATAATTCCATCGGATGCTGCGGAAATCGCTCTATAGGCACGATACCAGGTAAGCTCAAAGTGCCCAGCAAAACCGTGGGCGGGAGTATTATTAATCGCCGGTCGTGGAATCCACGAATATTCCACCATTCCGAAATTTGCGGGATAGGCGCTATGCTGGAATGAATTTACGCTTATGATCGGCCCGATCCCATCGATATCCACAATCGCATAGTACAGTGAATTATACGAACCACCGATCAAGCTAATGACATCTGAGCCAGTAGCTAAAACACGCTCCCGTTCCGGCTGATTGAGGTTCGGCACCTCAATATCACATCCTGATGCCATAAAGAGCAGCAGCAGAATGATTAAAACCGAATACTTTGGATATTTCATGATTTAAAACCTCCTTTTAGAAATTCAATTCAAAGCCGAATGTAAAGACTCGATAATTTGGATAATTATATGCATCGACGCGAGAAATAGCGGCGGAACCGACATTGCCGCCTGCCCGGCCGACTTCCGGATCGTACCCTGTATAATCCGTCCAGGTAAACAGGTTTCTACCGCTTACCCGAACCGTCATACCCTGGACAAGTCCTAATCCGATCGAGGCAAGTTGAGCACGGGTGATAGTATAGCTGACAGCAAGCTCACGCAGTTTTATATAGCTGCCGTCTTCCACCCACGCCGTATTGGTCGGAGCTAATGAATTGTACAACCGGGCATAATATCCGAGAGGTTTTTTCTCTCCTTCGGGTTTACCGGACTGATCCATTATACCTGAATAATTCTCAAATGTACCCCATTGCCGACCTTGATTCCAGACGTCGAATCCCTGTTCAGCATCGAGGAGGAAGTACACTCCCAGATTCTTATAATTCATATTCATCGAAAATGCAACCCGGTAATCCGGAGTTGTTCTTCCGATGGGTAAGAAATTGGTAAGCTCACCGGTGATCCGGTCAATTTCCCAAGCGTGGACAGGAAGACCCCACATAAACGACTCACCATCTACATTAACGGTGGAGCCCCATAATTCCTTGTTGAATCCATCCTGCCAGCTATTCCCCGATCCGACGGGAACAAGATATCCATCATCATTCACCTGGAAATTTGCTTCACAGGCATCCTGAGATATTCCCGGTAATTGTGAACAATTCGTTGCCCATTTAAACCCATAAAATGTACCCAGAGGTTCACCCGGGCGGGCATAGAAACTTTCACCAAGCCCCTGACCGCTGACTCCATAGGTAAAGTCAGGAACGTGAAGCTCGGTTATCCTTTGACGCGTCCGGTCATAGGTAAGCCGTGCATTCCAGTTAAAGTCTCTTGTCCTCATCAATTGGGCAATAAAGGTTGCTTCCCATGTATTGCTGCGCAATACCCCGGCATTTTGCCACTGTGTTACGAATCCGGTATATCCAAGCAGCGGCACCTGCAATATCTGGTCCTTTACCTCGGTATCCGAGTATACCACTTCAAGAGAAAATCTATCGAGGAAACCGATATCGACGCCGATTTCATTTTCCGCCGCATCTTCAGGTTTTAAAATTCTGTTGCCGAGAGTAACGGGAGAAAGGACTCCTCTTACTATACTGTAGGTTTCATATTGAGCTACAAAACTCGGGAGCCCACCGGCAGTACCGTATGAATACCGCAATTTGAGCTCATCGAGTCCATTTATATTGAACCACGGCTCTTCGGTAAGCCGCCAGGCAAATGCAGCTCTGTAATAAATTTGCCATCTCTCGTCTGCACCGAACAACGAACTTCCGTCGCGACGAACTAAAAAGTCCGCAATATACCTGCCGTCGTAGTCAATATTATAAATTAATGAATACGCGGCATGTTTTATTGCCGTCTGCTGCGAACGAACGTTATGAACCGTACCGCCTGTTGCATGCAAGCTTGGAGTACCCGAAACGCCGAGATCATACCCCCATCCCGATTGCCATCGTCCCTGATCTTCCCACCAGAGATACCTTGCCTGAACTCTATTGGCGAAATTACCGAACTGCCGGGTTATGGTCGCAGCAGCAGTTGCATTCAATGCCTCGCTGTTGCTGTTATACTTCCAGACATGGCCGGTGTTAACGGCAGAAGCTCTCGCGGTGATAAATCCTATATCGTAAAAATCGGAATCTTCAAGATTGGACCGGTCATAACTCACACTGCTTTCCAACAAGATCCAATCCGTCGGTGTATACCGGAGATTGAAGCTGCCCAGCATGCGATTCCTGATCCGTTGATAATCCCTGTTGAACACCTCATAGAGCGGATTCGCATTTTCTTTGTGCGGGTCGGGCCGAATATAGTTGTGCAATTGAACCATCGGCACGCCCTCTTGCTGCTGCTGGATAAGCCAGCGGTAGTGTTCCATAAGATCCACCCCTGCCGGCGTTCTCGTAAGCGTAAACAGTGGGTTTCCCTGATGTTCGGGAAAGAGATCGTCCGTCGACCGGCTTACCGATGCAGTACCGGAGACAATAAAATTCGGCATCACCGCCTGATCGACATTAAGCCGGAACGCATATCTCTCAAAACCCGAAAGTCCGCTCATTACACCTTCTTCTTTCGAATGGCTTATCGAGGTATGAAAGTTTGTTCTTCCGGAACGACCCTCTGCCGAAATATAATTTTGCATATATGTTCCCGGATCGAAGAACGCTTTGACCTGGTCATACACGACGGGCCATTGTTCCTGTTGTACCGTTGTCCATTGATTACGGGTATGGAATGCATCGTTCGCCGAATTGGGATTTACATATTGTCCGGCAAGCTGCGGCCTGTTACCCGTCAGCAAATCGAACCAGTCACCGCGAGTGCCATCCTGAGCAACAAACTTTCCGCCATCCATTAAATATTCGTGGCTCTGGGTAAGATCAATGGAACCGGGGAGTTGATTCGTTCCGTATTCCGTTCGCAATGTATATCGCACCTGATTATCCGGCTGCCTGTGACCGCGGCGTGTGGTGATCTGAATTACACCGTTCGCCGCCCGTGCACCGTAAATAGATGCTGCCGCAGCGCCTTTTACAACTTCGATAGATTCAATATCGAGCGCATCGATATCTATAAAGCTGGCAGTCAGTGCTATTCCATCGACAATATAGAGCGGCTCCTGATTTCGACCGGTTGCATCGATACTCGTCGCTCCGCGGAGAAGGAATGAAGGGGGTGAGCCGGGACGACCGCTGCCCTGTACAACGGTTACGCCTGCAACTTTGCCCTGAATCATATTTGCAGCGCTTACGTGCGTTGTTACCTGCAGTTCATCGGACGTGAGTCTGCTTACCGTAAACGGAAGCCGGGCGCGCTCAGTCTCTCCCAAAACTCCGGTTACTATAATGTCCTCAAGTCCTAAAAAGTCCGGCCGCAGCGTAAAGTCAATAGTATGAACGCCTGATGTAAGCGCGATTGACCTTGAACCAGCACGAAAACCGATAAAACGAGCAATAACTACTGCTTCATCGCCGGTGACCCGTGCGGCAGGGATGGTAATGCGATAGTTCCCTTCCATATCCGTCGCAGCGCCTAACGTTGTTCCCTGAATCAAAACGTTTGCGCCTATTAAGGGATTACCTGTCTCTACGTCAATAACGCTCCCTTCGATAATCGCCTCCTGTGCAAACGTACTATTGCAAGGGGTAAAAAGGATACCAAACAATAGGACTGCGAAAAAAAACATGGGGAGGGTTTTTCCAAATAAATGGAGAGAGTACATAGTTCTATACCTCCTTCTTTTAAGGTTAGATACATCAATTGATGGTGGAGCTAGCGTTGGCCACTATTTAGTTTACAACTATACAGCTTGGTTACTCTACTTGACCTAATAATGGCTTGATATTATAGAGATACGTGCAGTTTAAAAATCACCTATATGAATAAATTATTTTTATGACATTTTATGAAAATTTGTGTTTTTTCAGTATGTTTTATATATGAAGCTAAAAAGATACCATATACTCTTTTATTATCTTGTTTTTACATTTTTCACAATACCGTTATCGACTAACCTTATAGCTTCCGGGATATCCGTTTTTGAAAAAATGGATATTTTCCTCAAGAAACAATTAAGTCGCGATGGAATGCTCTATGTAATTGAATTTGATGAACTTAACATCTTAGCAAAGTCGGTAGGTGAGAAAGAGCTGTTTTCCCGCAGATATGACCTTGCAGTATTCGGCGATGTCCACTATATATCCGGGCTTGGCATTCCGATTCATGCACGTTTTTCAAATTTCATCACAACGCGTATTTCTTTAGCTGAATTACATACTATTCTTCATAACGAAAAAATTGATCGAGTAGAAAAAGGCGGAACATTCGACATTCTCCTCAATGAAAGTTTACCGGAGATTAAAGCCGATCACGTACACAAAGGACTTGTCAATGATACTCCCTTTACCGGCAAGGGGGTTGTTATCGGAATAATCGACACCGGAATCGATATATTCCATCCGGATTTTCACATCCCGGGAAATTTACCATCGACAAGAATTATTTCCATCTGGGATATGACCATCGAACCGGAAGGTAATGAACGCCCACCATCCGGTTTTACCCGTGGCGTTGAATATACCCGGGAACAAATCAACGATGAAATAAGAGGTAATATGCAAGGATATGTCAGAACAATGGACAGATTTTCACATGGCACACACGTTGCCGGTATTGCGGGTGGAAACGGTGCGTTATCCGACGGGTTATACACCGGCGTCGCACCTGAAGCAGAGTTTATCATCGTCAGAGTATCGCCGGAAAAAATCGACGAAATATGGGTTGTCGATGGATTATACTATATATTTAATAAGGCACAGGAACTCGGACTCCCCGCCGTTATAAATCTCAGTTTTGGAAATCACTGGGGCGCACATGACGGAACCGCATTAAGTGAAATTGTGATAAATGAACTGACCAGGTTCGAAGGCAGGATCGTTGTCGTTGCAGCAGGGAACAGTGGTGAATCTTTTATCCATACCGGCGGACAAATTATTGCAGGTGAAACTACCGAATTCATTATTAGAGTACGGGATTATACCCCCGACCCTTTAGAAGAAAACAGAGTAGTTAGCATGCTATGGTACGAAGGGAGTGAGAGAGCAAATCTTAGAGTACAATCTCCAAACGGTTTTATGATTCAGACAACCGGCATAGATTCGATGTACTCACCGGATGGAAATATTTATATTTATTCCGGGGGACCGAATCTAAAAAACTCCCGGGTTTTCTTTGTTGATATAAAAGAAGGGGAAGATAGCCGAACCCCCCGAAGGGGCGATTGGCTGGTGAGATTTCAACCAATCGAAGGAACAGGAACCGTTCAGTTTAACAACTGGATCACAAGCAGCAACGTAGGTTTTGTCACCGTTTCTCCTCATAGCGGGAGGGCATATACCGTTACAATACCCGCTACTGCTGAGAATGCCGTAGCGGCGGGTTCATACATTACTAAAAACACCTGGATCGATATAAACGGAAACCAGCGACAACAATCTACTACAATCGGAGCATTATCGGATTTTAGCAGCGGTGGTCCAACCAGAGACGGAAGACTCAAACCCGATATCGCCGCTCCCGGGGAAATCGTCACATCGACAATGTCATTTTCTGCGGCCCTCCCTTCACAGATTCGTGTATTAGAAAATGGATATTACGTGGCTCGAGGTACAAGTATGGCAACACCGCATGTTACCGGTGTCGTAGCGTTGATGCTTGAAGCGAATCCATATTTATCACCGGTCGATGTAATCGATATTTTCAAGAGAACCGGGCGGGAAGATACATTTGCGGGATATTTACCCAACAACGAATGGGGACACGGTAAAATCGACGCTGCCGCTGCCCTGTCAAGAGTATCTGAGTATTTATCCATACCCACTGAATATATCCTATCGCGAAATTATCCCAATCCATTCAATGCGGCGACGAGGTTTTATTATCGCTTGCCGGAAGACAGCGACGTTGAAATTGTCGTGTACGATGTTCTCGGCAGAATGGTTAAAATATTAGTTGACGAATACCGACAAGCCGGTACGTATTTTGGATTTTTTATCCCGGAGAATATAAGCAGCGGCGTTTATCTTCTTCACATCAGATCGGGTACGTTTACCGATACAAAAAAAATGCTTTATTTACGATAATTTTAATGTGCCAGGCACCTTCCAGTGAAGCGATAAGGAAAATATTAAAATTTTTGAAACCTCATAACGACGGGGAGGTGCCTGGCACATCACATGATAAAATAAAAATTTCATAATTAGCGTATTAAAAATAAAATCCTTGCACAAAAAGCAAGGAAAGAAGGCAAACCACGATCCCCGATAACAATCGGGAGACTATCGGATTTATTTCTTGTTTTTCCGTTTATTAAAGCAAATATCGAAATTTATACATAGGCGTTCGAACCGCTCCGTTAAGAGCGGCACAAAAAATCGTTACAAAATCAATAATCATTTCCCGGCGGGTAAAATGAGTTCATGTTTTACCATCGGCTTCACTAACATTTCTGCTATCGGATGAAATATGTCCTTCGCACGATTGTTGAACCTGTATTCAATTTCTTTTATATAAAGGTGATAATGCTGCGTATCGATTCCGTGATAATGATACAGTTGATCGGCTAAATATGCCCAGTATCTACGTATCTTTCTACTTACCCTGTAATTTTCCGTTTCAGATCTGATCTTTGTAATCACAAGATGTGACCCGCTCAAGGGTAATGCACCGATACAATATCCTGAATCGGTGCGGTATAATGCAGGCGTACGGACGATATTCTTAATGTCTGTAATGTATTTGTTTATATCTTCACCGGCTACCGGAAATGTATAGACGGCGCCGTCAATGATTATTATACCAAAGTATACAAATTCCTTTACTCCTTCCCAAGGTTTAATAAAATCCACTGCCCGGGGAGATACTATCGACCCGGCAATGTCCTGTTTTTCATTAAGTATATCGTAAAATGCCTGAACCAAGTTATCGTATATTGCCCTTCGAAAAAGCGTATATGCCTTGTGTGCTGTCTTCATTGATATGGTAAGGTAGTGTCTGCAACGGTAAATGGGCAATCCAAGCGAAAAAAGATATAAAAGATGTGCGATATCGTTAACCGGAATATTAAGCTGCCCGAGGTAGGTGCCGGTAAAATCTCCGAACGTCAATCCGCATATTTTACATCGCAATCGTCCGGTGCTGAGGGTATAAATAACGGTATTCTCACAACGGATACATTGTTTCTTATTATCACGCCAGCGTAGTTCTTTAAACAATTGACTACCACCGGGAAAAACGGTAATACAGTTATTATTTTTTTGGGTCGGCATTATATTTAAATATAAAAATTTATAATAATCGATTCAAATCGCTCCCCCTATTCTTGTCCCCGGGCTTTACCGCTCATTGGTCACTCCTTATCTGAATTGTACCGAAAATATAATCTGCAACGGCGTATCCCTGTTTCAGACCGTTTTCGTTTGCCATAGGATAATGAATCCCACCGTAGAGCCGCGACATTGCCGCCTCCCGTGCCGCTTCATCAAACGAATTATAGCGACGCGGTTCGAATCCAAACCGCGTTGTATGAGTGGAATCGATAAACGTAACCTCGCCTAAGAGATGAATCAACATTCGTGCTGCTGCTCCGGAATTCACAGAATGTCCCGATGGATATTCAGGGAAAGGAGGAGTCACAAGAACCGTATCCCAACGCGGATCGATGTGGCGGCGAATAAAAGTAACCGGCCGAACAAGATTCCATTCGTACTTTGCATCCCAGCAGGCAATAAATGCATCCGCAAGCGTTATGGCAGTCAATACGTACATCTCAAGCACCTCACCGAATGTTACTTCAAGTTGATTCACTAATCCCCCCATAATCTTTATCCAGTGACCCGGAGGCGTTCCGGTTTCACCCGGATTATCTGCCCAGTAATGAGCTATATGACGATGCTCGTCGGTAAGCCGTTTACTTGTTTCATAAACGGCCAGCACTTCTCTAAAAAAATCCGAACTCCGTTCTTCGGAATATGGCACAGGCGGTATTGCAGGAACAACTGAAGCATTCTCAAGAACAAACGGACGAATGCGATTCCAGAATGGTTCCATTGCGATGTTATGGTTCGTTATAGTAAGCGGACGGTTTACCGTGAGCATCCGGTCGCTGCCCCAATCGCTTAATACCTGACTTGCCTCGGGTGCATTCAACCCGTCGTATAAATATACGATATTGGTCGTGGGATTGATAGCAAGAGAGGTACCGTAATCGGCAGTCGGGATCCACTTTCCAGGACCGAGCGGTAGATCATACGCAAGCCCTCGCGTTTCATTATATCCATCATCATTCATCCAGTGAACAATTGCCTCGCCTACTGATCGACCGTATTCGACTGACCGGTCGATTATTCTTTCATCTATACCCCTTTGCCGGCGGCTCTCAAGCTGATTCCGGTAGAGGTCCTGAATTTCCACATGCGTGGAATAAAGCGCTTGTTTAAATAGTTCGTTCATCACATGATGTAACGAGGCGACGCAGACGGTCATCCAATCGTACACCTCATTCTTATCCGGTTCGGGCAGCGTGTCCAATCCGTTTAATTGATTACCCAACGATCTAATACCGGAAAGTCCATGAACGACACCTTCGTATAATGCAACGGTTGCATAGGCATACGCTCTCGAAGCGCGCGGGGGATTCAATCGCTCAATTGCAACGATACCGTACACCAGGTCCATCCACTCGGTTACATAGCGGGCATCATCTTTCGATAGTGGTATGCCTGGTTTCTCCGATTCATTACAAGAAACGAATAAAAGAACAAAACCCACTATGATAAGTATGTTCCGGTATGAATTAATCGTTTTCATTGCGTTGCATAGGTAAAGGTTTCTATGTCAACGGGGAGTATACGATCTTTATCTTCCCGAATTTTAATAAATTGATTCATTTCAATATTTGTAAAAGTTTGTGTTGTTCCTGATGAAGGCCAAAATATTTCTATCTTATCAATAGCCGCGGCATTTCCGAGCCCGATCTCCTGCCGGAAGCTCGCTCCTCCGAAACTTCCGCCCGAACCGACGGTCCGGTGAATTTCCCGGGTCCCTTCATCCGTACGGGCGGTTATTTTTATCCGTGTTCCGATTGCAGAGCGGTTTGATTGGGCGCCTTCGATATAAAGCGTTATCCACTTATTGTCATTTCCCGGATTCATGAACAACGCATTCCAATACACATCCCCTTCAAGCGCACCTCCGATCGTCATATATACATCCTGCATGCCGTTGTTGTTTAAATCGGCAAAAGAAACACCGTGTCCTTTCTGTGCGTGACCGAATCCTCCCGATGTAGTCACTTCCTGAAAATATTTTCCACCTGCATTGCGGAACATACGATTCGGCATCAATGAGCGGTAATCCGGATCGCCGGTTCCGACATAAAAATCAAGATAACCGTCATTATCCAGATCGCCGAAATTACACCCCATGGTATACATCACCTTTTTCAAATTCGTTTTTTCGGTGACATCAGAAAATGTACCGTCGCCGTTATTCTCATACAGTCGTGGATAGTCTCCTTTGATCGGCATACCAAGATATTCACGTGCAACATCGCCGTAATCTATATCGTAAGCGGATACGAAAATATCCAAAAAACCATTATTATTATAATCGAAAAACCAGACGGGAAAACTATTGACCGGCTCTGTAACGCCGGCTTGTTGACCAACCTCGGTGAACGTCCAGATCCCCCGGTCATCCGGACCTTCGTTACGGAAAAGAAGATTCGGCTCGCCAAGTTTGGATATATACAGATCGAGATATCCATCGTTATTATAGTCCCCCCATACGGTGCCCTTCACAAAGCCGATAATGTCAAGTCCGACATCGGCGGCAACATTCGTAAATGTTCCGTCGCCGTTATTAAGATATAATTCACACGGATGTACGTTTCCGGGAGTTGATTCGTTTCCGATAAATAAATCAACCCATCCGTTATTATTGAAATCTCCCCACGCAGCAGTCTGTGTCGGATGGAAACTCAGCACACCCGCCTCGACTGTGACGTCGGTAAATGTACCGTCGCCGTTGTTTCGAAGAAGTGAATTAGGATGCTCACCGTCGGCGCCCATCCATGCGCCACGAAGCACAAAAACATCCGGATATCCGTTGTTTGTATAGTCGGCGTGTACCATATTCAATCCGCCGGTAATACCGGTTAATCCCGCTTCTTCGGTGCGGTCGGTAAACGTACCATCCCCGTTATTCACAAAAAATCTAATCTGATCGCCAAGCCCCCAGGATGAAACCAAAATATCGAGATAACCCGAACCGGTAAAATCTTCGATTATTGCTCCGCCCGCCAATCCAAGCACGTTTATACCGAGGTCCGCGGCAATATCGGGAAAATTATCCAAATTGTATTCGGATTCAAATGCATCGACCGGAATGAGCCATCGGTCGGGAACATCCCGGGGGTACTTCCCGAGCGTCATATTCGCCACGTTAAGTAGCCAGCGGGAATTATAATCTTCCGGATCGTATTCCAGAAGTTCTGTGTAATAATCGATAGCTCTTTCCGAACCTTCGCGATGCGCATGAATTGCTCCTTCCTCAATCGGAATAATACAGGATTCGGTCGTATGGTGATGGATGCAGTTTTCCTGTTCCCCGAGACGGAGATACGATATCGCGAGCATATCTTTGACAAGCAGAAGCAATTCATCGGGATACACATCACGATCGGACAAAATATTATTTTCAACCCGGTGAAACAGATCGATCGCTTCGCGGGTTCTGCCTGCATGAAGGAATTCCCGGGCTAACTGGGTTCGATAATATGCGCGATTAACCGGATCCGCGGGAGGTGATTGACTCAATATATAATGAATTCTTGAAGAATTTGCAAACGGATTGATTTCAGGATCGAGTCTCCGCTGGAGATATTCCAATCTCATCGCCATTCTTATCGTGCTTTCGGATCGATATTCTGCGACGGCAGCTTCATTATCCGATTTATCCGAACCGCATCCCGAATAGTAAATCGCAGCGACACAAATAAATAGAAATACGGTCAGTTGAAAATTATTTGCTTTCATACAGAACAACATATTAGATAAACCTAAATCCTGCGTGAAAATTTCTGATTAATTAAAAAATGTTGCCAATAGACTCACACACTTCGGCGGTGTCTATTTCCTTTATTCATTCTTAAAGAAAATTCAAACCGAAATTTGGAAAATATATTTTTAACAATAAGCGCAACAATCAGTTCAGTCTTTCCGAAGAACTTATAATACCAAAATTCATACAAACCTTATTACCTTAGTAATCAAGATGTCAGCTCCCTAATCATTAACCTTATTAGCTTATTTCCCACTTTAATGTTTTCTGATAATACTTAAGAAACTCATTATATTCTTCTGCAAATGATACTTTTTTGTGATGTTCAGGTTGATAGTGAACGTGTTCGGGATTTGCG
>PWTU01000302.1 GCA_003562775.1 Ignavibacteriales bacterium | reverse complement strand
TCCACAAAATTTCCCAATCCGGATCCCAATACAATGGCAGTTTCCGGAAAGTCCTCGCGGTAATTCTTCCGGATGTAATCGATACTATTTTTAATTTGATCGTTAATTAAATCTAACATTAGTTAAAATATTTGTGGTATATTCATCATTGCCCCGGCGATAGTAGCGGTTTGCATAGTTGCGAGCGTGCCGCCGAGAACTGCCCTGAGTCCGTTCTTGGCTAATTCCGGGCGTCGTTTTTCGGCTAACGGACCGATGCCGCCCAATTGAATAGCAATCGAGGAGAAATTGGCAAATCCGCAAAGGGCAAAGGTCGCAATCAAAACTGATTTTTCGGATAATACTTCTTGTGGAATTAGTTCGGCAAGCTGTAAATATGCTACGAATTCGTTTAACACCGTTTTGGTTCCAATTAAACTTCCAACCTGAACCGCCTCCGACCATGGCACCCCTATCGCAAAAGTAATCGGAGCGAGAATAATTCCAAGAATATATTGCAATGTAAGGTTCTCAATACCAAGGAATTCACCAAATCCGCCAATAAAATAATTTACAAGTGCTAATAAAGCAATAAATGCAAGCAGCATAGCTGCCACATTAAGTGCTAATTTCATGCCGGTCGATGCTCCCGACGCTGCCGCCTCAATTACGTTCACGGCTGTTTTTTCCACATGAACTTTAACGCTCCCTTTCGTCTCCGATTCCTGTGTTTCAGGAATCATTATCTTTGCCATTATTAGTGCTCCGGGAGCAGCCATCACGCTCGCTGCAAGCAGATGTCCTGCAAACAATTGCTGGGCCTGTGTAACATCCCATCCGTGCGCCTGCGCCCAGGAAAACCCGAGCATTTGAACATAAGCCGCAAGGACCCCGCCTGCGATCGTCGCCATACCGCCGGTTTGAAGCGCCAATAACTCCGATCGTGTCATACCGGCGATATACGGGCGCACGACAAGCGGCGCTTCCGTTTGTCCGATGAAAACATTCGCAGCAACAGATAAAGATTCTGCGCCGCTGGTTCCCATCGTTTTTGCCATTACCCAGGCCATACCCTGTACAACTCGTTGCATAACGTTGAGGTGGTAAAGGACACCCATCAGGGATGCAAAGAAGATAATTGTCGGTAATACCTGAAATGCAAAGAAGAATCCCATACTCCCTTCCTGGTCTTGACTCTTAGCAAGATCACCGAACACAAATTGAGCGCCTTCATTGGTGAAATTAAGAACAGTGACAAAAACACTGCTTATCTGTGCAAAAACCCATTGGCCATAACTGATTTTTAATACGAAAACGGCAAAGACGATCTGAAGAATCAAACCGAGGCTAATCAGACGCCAATTGATTGCCCGCTTGTTATTGGATACAAGAAAAGCAATACCAAGAACGACGGCGATACCGAGTACACCGCGAAGAAGATCAGTTGCTATCATAGTGTGTCCATATTCATTTATTTTTAATTTTTTTCATCGGGTGGATCAAAACATTTCCGGCATCGCGCTTCATAATGATCTTTTGCCCCGACAAGAACCCGCTCCTGTGATTTTGTTATTCTTTGCGTTCTATCTGCCGGATTACCGCACACCATACATATTGCAAGTGTTTTTGTTATGTATTCGGCGATTGCAAGTAATTGCGGAACAGGTTCAAAAGGCATACCGCGGTAATCCTGATCAAGTCCCGCTACGATGACACGTTTCCCCTGATTCGCAAGTGTATTGCATATCTCCATTAAATCGCTTGAGAAAAATTGTGCTTCATCGATTCCGACAACCTGATAATCGCGAGCCAATTTCAGGATGTCATTTGTGTCTTTAATGCTCACGCTTGTATGAGATTGCTCGCTGTGAGATACAATCTGGTCGTTACTGAAACGCGTGTCGATTTCCGGCTTGAATACTATCACTTTTTGTTTGGCGATGTTTGCTCTCCGAACCCGCCGTATTAATTCTTCGGTTTTCCCGCTGAACATACATCCGCAAATTACTTCGATCCATCCGGTATCTACCGGTGAGTGATGAGGGGTTGGTGTAATCATATGTCCTTATAGTTATTTATGTTTTTTACTGAGACTTTCTTGACCGAATGCAAGCGGCAAAAGATCACTTATTTTTTTATGCTGCATTTCCCCGCGGGCATTTGTCAGAATAATATCTATATTGCCTGCAAGATCAGAGATGACTTGCCGGCATGCTCCGCAAGGTGTTATAAAATCATCCGCGTCCGAAACAATAAGCATCTTGGAAAATACGGTTTCACCTTCGGAAACGGCTTTGAACAATGCAGTACGTTCGGCGCATATTGTGAGCGAAAATGAGCTGTTTTCAATATTGCAACCGGTGAATAACCTTCCTGAGTCTGTAAGTAATGCCGCACCGACCCGGAATTGAGAGTAAGGAGAATATGAATGTTGTAATGCTTCTCTCGCTAATGTAAGAAGTTTTTCGTTTGACATCCGGCTAATTTGTTGTGTAATTGTATATTAGAATTGTTTGAATATAGATAAAATCACTTAGAAATTCAATGAAATGTGTGTAATAGAAATTTATCGCGCACGGTATAAACAGAGAAGACTATTTTTCCACATAGGAGCAAGACGCCAACCGGTTGTCAATTTATGAAAAAAGCTTTTGTTTTATATAAGAAACAAAACGACGGTTCATATGATGTCTGATAAATTTTCCTGCATCCCTGTCAATGTATGGTTTCTCACCGTTAGAGATTGCATAGATGTACCCAAGGAGAGTAGGGAACCATGCAATAAAAAGCGGTGTCCGGAAACTTTGTTGTATTGCATAACCGAACATTGCAGGAACTCCATATCGCATCCGGCAGTACCATTTTCCCGCATCATAAGAACGTCTCCACGCACTCAAATTTCTTATTGGCGTGCGATGATGTGTAATAACAAGGTAGTCGATAGTTTTTACACTCCATCCGTGGTAACGAACCAGATGTTCGTCTAAAATATCCCAGCCGTGAACTTCTCTCAGACCGCCCATTGCTTCGAAACACTCCCGCCGGTATGATTTTGCAGTACCGGACACGTGATCGAAACCCCGATTCAATACCTGCGTTACTTCCGAATTTACCAGTTGACTGATTCCTCCGCACACTCCAATATGCTGTTTATTTTTGAAAGTGGCAGCTACCTTTTCGAAATAATTTTCCGGTAAGCTGATATCTGCATCTAATTTTACTATGAATTCGTATCCTGCAATATCAATTGTGTGTAATCCAAAATTGAATGCTCGTACGACTTTCGGACCCAACGAACGGCCTTCAACTCCCGGGTGCTCAATCACCCGAATCCAGTCAAAATTCTTTGCATAATGTTCGGCAATTTCGGCTGTTGTATCGGATGAGCCATCATTGACGATAATCCATAATTCGGGTTTCAGTGTTTGACTGCACATCGATTCGAGTATATATCGAATATAATTTTCTTCGTTATACGCCGGAGTGATAGCTGCGTATTTCATTGTTAAACGATATTATTTTTTTGAAATACAATAATAGTTTGATCCCCGAACAACTTAAACGGGAATTTGTTGTACACTACGGATTCAATCCCGTCTAAAAGAGTGAATAACCTGCGCGGAAGTTTTTGTGCCGGGTTAAGATAAGGGGGCGGAAGCGCTACCGGCAGGGCATAATATTTCCGGATTTTAAACTGCGGTGATGCGAGTTTTGCAAGGGTTCGGGGCGAATAAAAATGGGCTGTTGCCGAAGATTCGACGCCGTTTAAGATGATGTTGCCCTTTCCTTTGAGCCGCTTCTTAAGATAATTCGGGATGCGGATTGCCGAAAGCAGAAAATCGCCCCAGTACCATCGGTTTATAACTGATGCGACGAAGTATCCGTTTGGCTTTAAAATTCGATGTAATTTGCCGAAGAATCCTTCGGGATCGGTAACGCAATTGACCACCCCGAACGATGCGTATGCTCCATCGAATTGGATTTTAAAACAGTTAATATTTTCCGCAGGTGTATTTACAAACAACGCTTCACCGTTAAGTTTTCTTGATGCGGCTTTTACCATTTCATACGACAAATCTACAAGCGTGAGCTTGCAGCCGTATGATTGCATGATCATCGCTTCGGTTCCGGTGCCGCAGCCGATCTCCAAAAGCGATTGCCCCGGTGAAAATGTTTGCATTAATATTTCTAAATTTCGTTTGCGGAGATATCTATCGAACGAAGCTTTCTTGCCGTCATAAATCGAAGCGTAGTTATCCCAGAATTCTTTATTTACCAGTAACTGAGATTGTTTTTGCATATCATCTCCCCTCCGCAGGGCGGAACCGGATTTTCGATTTCATCGGCGTATAAGCGAGGATATATACCAGGAAGCGTACGATGATTAACTCACAAGCATTGCGAAGTTTTTTAAATATCGAACCGGGTTCTTCTTTTAATTTCTGGCTTTTCCACTCCCTGTGCAGCCATCGGACAACCCAACGGTAAAATAAAGTACTGTACTTTTCTCTCTCGAAGAGAAGTTTGTTCTCAGCGGTATAATCCCAATCGATTGTCCACTCGGAATCGAACATCATTCGATCTCGCACCTGTTCATAAAACTTTGTTCCGGGAAGGGGGTAAGCGATAGTGGTGCTGAATGTATCGGGAACGGTATCACGAAGCATTTTCACCGAAAGTTTTATATCTTCGAAATCTTCTTGCGGGTATGCGATCATCATAAAGAAATATGTTTCTATACCCGCTTCTTTACACAACCGAGCAGCTTGGTATATTTCTTCTACTTTGATACCTTTATCCATGGCATCGAGTACTTTCTGCGACCCCGATTCGGCGCCGAAGTATATTTTTTTACATCCCATTTCTTTCAGAGCATGAATAATCTCTCCGTCGACGAGATTTACTCTGGTAAGACATTCGAATGGAATGATCGCATCGTTTTGAAGAACAGCATCCCGCCATTCGAGCACCCAGTTGCGTCGTACGCCGGTTATGTCGTCCACTACCCGGATCTGATCAGGAGCATAGGCATCCTTTATAAGTTTCATTTCACGGGCTGAGTTTTCCGCCGAACGGCTGCGGTATTTTTTGCCAAAGACCGCTTTCTGGCACCAGGAACATCCGTACGGACACCCGCGTGTGTTGATAGTGCTTAACGACCAATAGCCATGTTTTTTAATCCAGGCATCCCTATATGCATCGATATCGACCAAATCTCTTGCAGGGAAAGGAAGTGCGTCAAGATCCTGAATCAATTCCCGGTTACCGGTTGAAACGACCGATGAATCGCTTCCAAGAAATCGCAGACCGGAAATTTCATG
>PWTU01000445.1 GCA_003562775.1 Ignavibacteriales bacterium | reverse complement strand
TGCTTGATTTGCTGTCCGAGTGTTTCTCTTGTTTCTCTGATCTGTTGCTCAAGCAGAGAAAATCCGTTTATCTCCGGTTTTTTATCCATTGTGTTTCCTGCTTAATGTTTTAACTTGATGACCATATTGTTATCCAACCAAGGTTATTAGTGTACTTTCTTATGCTGCTTAACGTTGTATCATGATATTCACCGCCCGATTGTGGATTTGCCGGGGCACTTGATAGCTCTCCATACCATCTCACATAACGCCCGTCGGCGGTTGTTAGATTAACCGCATGCGCCGAACTTGTCGGATTACCTACTGCAACCGTCCCGGAAAAGTTACCCAGTACGGCATAAACATTTGCCCATCTTCGCCCACTCCGACCAAGCGAAAGAGTGTTACTCAGCACAGGTATAAAATTCCCTTCTATTGGATCGGGAGGCACTTCTATCGTGCCAAATATCAGTTCGGTTCCATCGCCGGTAAGATACGGTATCCGCTGTCCGCCCCCATCAAATTGTATTTCGTTATCAAATATCTTTGTTGCACTACCTGCCAGACCTATCCTCATTCCCGGCTGCCCATCAATAATACCAAACTCAATAAAATCTACATCCACACCACCAATTACCTTGATAAATTTTAATACATTCTCAGTACTCGAGAGGACAGCCCTGTCACCCGATTCCGCCGTTTGAATCAAACCGCCCTCTTTCAATGTAAGAACCAGCGTAAAAATCTTCGCTACATCCAACAGCCCTAATTTCAAATATCCGTCTTCGATAAATGCCGCTTGCGGTATATCTATCTTTGATCCTATCTCGAAAATATCCGTGAACGTGAATGGAACTATGGATATAACTTTCGCGCCCTTCTCCACAGCGCTCGATGTAACCAGCTTAACCGTTCGCCCTGTTCGCCTTTCAGTTAATTCAAGTTCAATGTCTTGTAAAATTTTTACGGGAACACCCTCAACCTGAATCTCGCTTAATGTCCCCTCCTGAATGGTGACTGTGGTATGAGTGTACCCCGACTGTTGTCTATATTGCTCTATTGACTTCTGAATATTACCCGGCTGTACTAACAACAATGCCTGTAGCAAGATGTGATCTACCAATACCGGATCGCCGTGCCGCAAATCTATAAATTGCCGTTCAATAAATAATTTTTTCTCACCCGCATTGCAATCTTCCGAAACCGTGACATAAGCTATACGCCCCTTAGACGACGGTATGTATAATCCCGTTCCCTCCCGCACGTTCGTTCTTAGAGGCGCAACAGGAATAACTTCATACATTCCCGCTATACGTCCCTTCGTATCCTGCAAGTCAACGAAAGTTAATGCACCTTTCGCTAATTGTGACTGCACTATTTCAAGAATATAATCTTCAAGCTCTTCTGCCCATCGTTCGATTGTTCGACCTTGCACTTCTACGTCGCGCAAGAACGTGACTTTCTCATTGTCGATTTCAATTATATCTTCCCACTCAGGTTCGGTATCCGTCCCCCGGTTCTGCTGAAAACGTACTACTCCCCCGTCCTCTTGGAATTGGAAGTCCCCTCCATTCTCCTCTATTCCGAGCAATCGTATAAATGGTTTTATGTCTCTAATAAGTTTAGACATACTCTAATTCAACTGTTACAACTATATTATTGATTAATTGTATCCCTGATACATCATACCCTGCTACGACCGCCCCGTTACGCATTAATTGTATCTCTGCCGTATCACCGCACCGTATAGCCAGTCTATCCGATGTAGAATATTCCTGTGCAGCGGAATACGCCTTAACAACCGACCCGGAATCACCCGACGAGTTCCGCACTCGTATAGCTGTTACTCTCACTGCCTGTGTTGGTATAATGCCGAGTGTTGCATCAAGTTGTGCCCCATTGTTATTGAAATACTTATGCACGGCGGCACTTGCAACCGCAAACGTCAACCAGTACTTTTTCGCTTTGTTATCTCTACTCAACTTATCACTTGTAATCGCTAAGTTTGAAAAGTGATCATTTACCACACCGCTATCTTTTATCTGATATTTATTGCTCACATTTTTTTCAAGCGTAGTCCCATCCGTCAAATCGGGTATAGTAGTGAGATCAAATGCGCCCTCTTTTAGTGTCCCATCCGAATTTAGATATTTCAATATTTCGTCAAGGTACATAATCATTTCATTCAGCCGCACCGTCATGGTATCCCAATCTGTGATATGATCCATGTTATCTTTCGCACCCGCCGGTTGCGGGCCTGCTCCCGGTTCATCACCCAAAGCCCATGTAGGTAATTTATGATATTTAGTCCTTACCAGTGCCATTTTATACTCTCCTTAATGTTACACTCATTAATATTTTCATTGCAAGCGCATCTTCGAAACCTACACCTCGGAACATGCCTTTTATTACACCTTGCCCGGGAGGATTTAATGTAATGCTATTATTAACACTCACGTCGAAGAAATAAGAATCCCATACCTTACCGGATTTGATATTGACGTAATCCCCATCCTGTATCAGAATATTTTCATTAAGTTTTATCCGACGCGATAAATTCCCGGATGGGTGTACCATCATAAACATTAACTCGTAAGCCCTGCAATCGCCTATGACCGGCACACCGATTGACTCCACACCCTCGAATGATACCGTGCCCGGATAACTCTTTAAAGCGTCCTCGGTGAAACCGCCATCGGTCGTTACCGTGGTAGCCAGTGAATCTGAAAATGTAAGTGTTATATTGTTAGCAATATTTTCATCTGTAAGTTTACCACCTTGCACCGTGTTTGCCGCGATCTTCGCATCGGGAATATTCTTTATACTTAATACGCCATCAACATTTTTCAGTGTCGTGTCGTCGGCTAAATCCGGGAATGATACATTGACAAATCCCGATTCAAGCATTTTACCTGCATTAGCCGCTGTGACCCCACTCGTGTATGCGCGTAAATACTTTATAGTCTCATCTAATTTCTGTATGAGACTATTTATTCCTGCCCCGTCCGTGATGTTTTCGGAATTAGGTCTTTGCGGTTGCTGCCCTGCTCCGGTATCTTCACCCGATTTATGAGTAGCAAATCCATGATATTTCGTTCTTATAATTGCCATTAGAAAGTATGCGACCCCCATGCCGTTGCATAAATAAACCCCCACCCCGTACCGAATGTCGGTACGTTCGCGTATCGTTCCTTACCCTCAAACTCTAATCGGAAATTCAAGTGCCCGTGTTTCTGTGCCAACTTTAGCAATGTTATGTCACCTATCAGATTAACCGGACGCTGTACACGCTGTTCATCTGTATAAGGAATCAATACAAGATTAACATTTTCATCAGGACTGATAGCCAATACCGACTCTATCCCTTTAATCATTCCGCCATAGACTATTTGTGAGTAATCCAATACAGCAAAGTAATCAAATCCTTTATCAATAGTGAATACCGTGCCGAATTGATTTTTCTGTTGCATCTTGACAGGACGATAAATTTCCGTTATCGCTGCAATGGGTAATATCAATCGTATATCTTTTATGCGGAACCCGTCACCATTCGATGGCGCGGTTTCATCGCTCCATGCCGAAACGTACAATCTGATTCCGTCAATGCTTAATATCGAAGCTGTGCGTTCTTCAGCAGCGCTCTTTGCATGTACAACACCCCCTACCGCAACCGTATCCGGGTATGAAGCGCCTGTTTCCTCTACATAATTTACACCGTCGGCGACACCATAAGTAGTAGCTCCCGTGGAATTATAGATATAAGTATCTTGCTGTACTATGATTTCGGGTTTGCCTATTCCATTTAAAACCTTCGGCGCATCAAATGTATTTACAGTTCTCATCAAAACTCCTCAACGTCAATAACCGATATATTTTCGCCCATGTTATATCTTATTTTATTAGCCGACAGTTGTCTACCCAACAATGAGATATTATCTTGTAACGAATAATTACCTATTGCCGTCAATTCCGCTGCCAACCGGCTCTTAAACAGTGGCAAAAATATACTCGTTCTATCTTTTAGCTTCAATGGTTTAAAATGAGATGCTGTTCTACCCTCTACAGTTATCTCACCGTCTTTATAACAAAATATTCGTAATATAGAAATAATATCCGATGCAGAAACCCCGGAAGGCAGAAAATCCGACAGTCTATGTGGATATATTTTACCGAGCTGTTGGTTAATTTCAACGGCGAATAAATTCGCAACTTCGGTTGTCAGCCCGGCGTCTTGTATTTCCTCTTTTACATAATACGTTACCCATTTATTAGTATTAGGAAAATATTTTAAATATACCGGCATCAAATACGATTTATTCGCCAACAAAACAACTATTTCACTATGTACATAATCATATTTGGTTACATGCCGCCATATATATGATTGTACCCGATTCTCAGGTATTGCGCCCCCTTCTTGTCGTGTATTCCTTACATTAAAGTATAAGTTAAGTCCATCGTCAAGACGGACGGAACAATTATAAAAACGCGCAAAAAATAATATTACATCCAACACGTTTGTATTATTCGCTATCAAAATATTATACAAGCGATTATTTATATAATTCTCAGTGCCGGTAATTTCATCCAAGTTACTAATAAATTCACCGAACATATTATTGCTAATATCACGCAAGAAATCACCCGGCTTTTGAAAGCGCTCCCAACTAACCCCGCCATCAAACCACCCGGATTCATAAACCGTGGCACTATCAAAAATACGTCTTGCCCTAAGATTCTCGCAGGAAACGAAAAACCTGTTAGAAATATGATGTACTCTCAAAGTAATTAATTCATCTGCAAACTCTGAATTGTCTACATCGACAATCCCTTTGAATGTCCCCACCCTCTCACCTTCTACAACACATTCGAATATATCGTTTATGTTGCTATTTGAAAAAATAGTACCGCTAATAAATTTATCCGTATTGATTAATGTCAATTCCAAATACGATGTTTTGAAAACGAATGGATCTTCTTCGATCAAATTCTCTATATCCCCGCTAATTTCATCCGGTATATACTTAGATATATCCCACTGCCCTGTCAATATCGGGCCGGTTGTTCCACCTTCCATTGTCATGCCGTAGACTTCTTGCAAACGATATATATTTACATTAATCAAAAGTACGTCCCTTATTTATTTTATCATATTTCGGCATTTCCTCACGCAATAGCTTCTGGCCGGATAGTAGATTCCTGAATATTATCTGAAAATCTTTTGCCGCCAAATCTTCACGTAATGCAATTAATTGATCGACTATTCCCCCCCCCCCGGCTACATCAGCCAATGTGGGTGTCGGCACAGTTATCGTATTTAAAAAATTACCGA
>PWTU01000261.1 GCA_003562775.1 Ignavibacteriales bacterium | reverse complement strand
TATGCACTTGCCTCGCTTTTTATGTTCGGTGCTATACAGGTGACCGCCACGGTACAGTCCATTTCAACACCGTATCTGAGTGAACGTGCATATGAGCTTGCTTGGTTTAAAGCCAAAGTTCGGTGGACTCAATTACGGGTCGGGTTATTAAGCATCGCGGTCTCACTGCTTATTATCGGGCTTGCATATACACTGATCAAATTGTTTTACGGCGAACCGTATTTGTCGACGCTCGAATATTTACCTATCCTGCTATTGAAATATATTGTCTGGTCCTGGTATGCCGTGTTTGCCGTCGCTCTGCTCGGGTTGGGAAATATGAAATATAACTTCATTACTGTTTCTGTTGTGACACCGTTGAGTATTCTTTCTGCATACCTGCTTTTTCAAGTATATGGAATTATCGGTGTTGCTTTCGGACAGGTTATCGGCAGCGTCGCGGGTCTCGTACTTACAAGAATGTTTTACCGGAAAATTATCCGGGAACGGGAAAGGATGTGATGATTTCAAAACTTTTCTGGAAACTGTACACCGGAACAATCGATATAACCGAACCATACATACATCCCTTCCTGCGCGGAGACGGATACGGATTTTTCTTCGGTACCAGAAATAAAAAAGAATTCTTTCTTTCATTGCTATCACAATTTCAATCCGACGTATCGATCACCATTGAAGCGGATACGGTACGCACCGATATCGATCGCGGTAAAACCGATCATACCTTCAGGTTCATTTTCCCGCTTGGAAAAGAATACTGGACACGACCGGTTTCAAATGCACCTGAATATTTTATGAAACCAATCAACCGGTGGATCAGTACGCATCCTCCGGCGTCGGACGTATGGAATAATCTCGAAGAAACCGCAATTCGTGCAATCAACTGGATCGCCGGATATCATTTTTTCTCGGACAGTCAATCAATGACCGTTCAATTCCTTCATAGATTATTTAGAACGATCTTTATTCACGGAAGTTGGCTCGAGCGATCGAATGTGCAAAATAAACATGGATCGGACATCGAAAAGTTAATCGTGTTAACGGCGCAACAAATTGTCGGCGCGATGTTTTTTAATCATCGAGCCGGAAGACGATGGCAGAACCGCGGCATTCAAACAATTGATGAGTTAATTCTGCAGTATAAAATCGATCCCGGGAACGAAAGGTTTTATAAGTTTCTGGAATTATTTACATTGAGCTTTATTGCTTCAAAAAACCTAAAACTATACCGCCGTTCAGGCGTACAGGAAAAGCTTCACAGTATGTACAAAACTGCTGCTGCAATGAAAAATGAAAATACTCGAAAAGAAGAGCGAATAGTCTTTCACTACAGAATTAAAGAAGAAGTACCGGTCCGGGAACGATTGCTGCCGGTGGGGGCAGTTTTATTTGAGGATCAATTTATTAAACAAAAAACCGGACAATTCAGTGAAGATGCTCTCTGGTTGCTCGGCGCCGAAGGATTTGAATTATACCGGAGCGGCGGATTATAACAAATTATCTTTCTTAAGGAACTCTATCACTTTGTTGTGAAGCTCGGTCGCTTCCTCTTTAAATTCACTATAATCGGCTTCAGTAAAAATATACGACGGATTATAATCCGCTTCACCGCGATACTTCATCAAGCGAGCAAAACAATGTGAAAACGACGGATCCAAAATCTCCGGTTTAATAAAATGCATCCCGAGTAATCGCAATAATCCTTCATGTGTTCTCGGCTCAAGTCCTCTCGACAGTAATAACGCCCGTACACTGTGGTAGACATAATAATATAATCTCGAAACCGCGTCAGCATATTGGTTATGCGTGGATAACAAATCCGCAGATTTTAAACAATCTTTTGCTTTTTCAACCTCCTGCGCAATATTTAATTTTTTATTTTGTTCGGTCATAGGCGGACTCCTTCGTTTTCTATGTCAAGTGCAATTCTCCGTTCACGAGCCTTGAGATTCGAGAAATCTTCCCATGAAAGCACCAAAGAAGAAATGACGACCAGATATTCCGTTTCGATCTTCACCACAATATCCAGTATTTTCCGTTTTAATGTTCTATCAAGATTCTCGACAATTATTGCAAGGTCTACATCGGATTCCGAATCAAAATCTCCCCGTGCTTTAGAGCCGAATAAATAGAATCCTCTCAAGCGGTTTCCGGCAATTTCAAACACACCTTCTTTTATTTTAAGAACCGCTATTTTTTCATTTTCGCTTAAATGTTCAAGAGTGCCTTCCATATTTTTAAATATAATGATTTATTTTCTAAAAAGTTGCTTTTCCGTGTTAAATATCCGATATTAGGTAAATTTTAAAAAATTCACCTGAACTTTTCGCAACGTATAAAACAGCATCAAATGCCGAATACCAAACCTATATCTCTCGTGACAGGCGGCGCCGGTTTTCTCGGATCGCATTTATGCGACCGGCTTATCGCCGAAGGTCATAGGGTAATATGTATGGACAACCTCCTCACTGGGAGTATGGATAATATTGCACATCTGATAGGCAATGAAGATTTTAAATTCATTAAATATAACGTAACGGAGTATGTATACATAGAAGGCCGTCTTGATTACATACTCCATTTTGCCTCGCCTGCCAGTCCCATAGATTACTTGAAACTACCGATCCAGACGCTAAAAGTCGGTTCACTCGGTACACATAAAACCCTCGGACTCGCGAAAGAAAAAGGGGCACGCTATCTCCTCGCTTCGACATCGGAGGTGTACGGCGACCCGCAAATCCACCCGCAGCCGGAAACCTACTGGGGAAACGTAAATCCCATAGGGATACGCGGTGTCTATGACGAGGCAAAGCGATTCGCCGAAGCAATCGTTATGGCGTATCACCGTTATCACAAAATAGATACCAGAATCGTAC
The DNA here is from genome assembly GCA_003562775.1 of Ignavibacteriales bacterium. Lineage (GTDB taxonomy): Bacteria > Bacteroidota > Ignavibacteria > T3Sed10-11 > T3Sed10-11 > T3Sed10-11. The sequence goes on along the minus strand of PWTU01000261.1, from coordinate 2,438 downwards.
GCATTTTCAACACTTACGGACCCAGGATGCGATTGCACGACGGAAGAGCGCTGCCTACATTTATGAAACAGGCATTATCGGGAGAAGCAATAACGGTCTTCGGTGACGGTTCACAAACACGAAGTTTTTGTTATGTTGACGACCTTGTGGAGGGAATCTTCCGCTTGCTTACGTCCGATGAAGTTCATCCTGTTAATATCGGGAATCCGGAAGAAATTTCCCTTTTACAATTCGCCGAAGAAATTAAAGAAATCACCGGCACCTCAAGTAAAATAGTTTTTGAAACCTTGCCGGAAGACGATCCGAAGGTGAGACAGCCGGATATCGGAAAAGCGCGCAAAGTTCTCGGATGGGAACCGAAGGTAAATCGAAGAGATGGTCTCATTAAAACGCTGCAGTATTTCAAGCAGCAATTGGAAAATAATAAGGGAGACCGCCCTTAGATCATATTAAAATTGACATTTTCTAAACCCTTAATTATATTGACATTATCAGATTATAATAAACTAATTACAGAATCATACGGAGATTTCACACATGCCTGACACATCACTCGATGCACTTGGAATGGTAGAGACCAAAGGATTAGTAGGTTCAATCGAAGCGGCCGACGCAATGGTCAAAGCTGCAAAAGTAACACTTATTGGTAAAGAAGTCATTGGTGGAGGGTATGTAACAGTTATGGTTCGCGGAGATGTCGGTGCGGTGAAAGCAGCAACGGATGCAGGGGCAGCCGCGGCGCAGCGTGTTGGCGAACTTGTTTCGGTGCATGTCATTCCTCGCCCTCATACGGATGTGGAATTGATATTACCGCAGCGCCCGGGCACATCGAAGTAATAATTGAATCTAACTGTCGCCAAATATTTCGAAATGTATAATGTTTCAACACGCACTCGGACTTATTGAAACACGTGGTTTGGTAGGCGCCATTGAGGCAGCAGATGCAGCGCTTAAAACATCCCAGGTACAGCTTGTGGGTAAAGAATATGCGGATGAGGGACTTACCACCATAAAAATTATCGGAGAAACTGCCGCTGTTCGTGCTGCTATTGACGCAGCCGCAACCGCAGCTCAACGCGTCGGTGAGCTGGTTTCAACACACGTGATACCGCGCCCGCACGATGAACTGGCGCCGTTATTGGATAACGAGCCGGATGCTGCAGTCAATGAAATACATAATATGTCTGAGGATACAACTAACGATTTGTTCGATTCAGATGATGATATTGCCGATTATAAAGACAAACTGAACAAACTAACCGTACATCAATTAAGAACACTCGCCCGGTCTGTTAAGAATCTATCGATCTACGGTCGTCAAATCTCTATGGCGAACAAACAGCAGTTGATGGATGAACTTATTCGAGCCCGCTTTGGGTAATATTTTTCGTGCAGGTTTATGGAGAAGTTGAATAGAACACCAGTTATCATAGCATCGGTGATTTTCGCCATAGGGCTTTGGCTCACCGTTAATCTCGGTTTCAATTATACAACGACAAAAGACATTCCAATTGAGATTCAAAATCTACCCGGCGAAGTCGGCTTCCGGGAAATCCCACCGGAATATGTGCATGCACGTATCCACGGCGAGGGATGGAAATTACTCGGGATGAAAATAGGGGGAGATACAAAATATGTAATCGATCTTGAAAATAAACGTTCCTCCATTACATTACAAACCTCTGAAGACCTATCAAACAGACTTCACATACCCGGAGGGATAGAAATTAACGAAATCTCACCAACTGAACTAACAGTCAAGCTCGAACCAATTACCGAGAAGCATATTCCCATAGAACCCGTCGTTGATATTACCTTCCGGAATGGTTTTGATAGAGTCGGGCCGGTAGTGGTAAATCCGGAGAGTGTCATTGTTCGAGGCGCCGTATCGGTGGTGCGTGCAATTGACTCGTGGAAAACCGAACCGATCATAGTGCGCGATGTACGGGAACCGGTACAAAAAACCGTTTATCTTTCCGACTCACTTTCACAAATATTGTCGCTCAATAGAAGAGACTGTAAAGTACAATTTGACGTACAATGGATCGCTGAAAAAAAAATAAACGGTTTGCCTGTTGAAGTCGAGGGAATACCGGCAAACAGAGAGGTAATTCTCATTCCCCCAAGAATAGATATCATTATCCGGGGAGGAATTAATCAGTTAGCGCCCGTAGATATAGATAGTTTTACGGCACAGATAGATTACAGGGATATCCTCGCCGATACGTCCGGTACCGTCACACCACAGATTGAGGGTCCAAAAAATGTTCGCATTGTTCAGCGAACACCCGAACAATTGCACTATGTTATCCGAAGAACGCAATAACAGTTTAAAAAGGTCTCTCTATTCTTAAAAAAACCGCTGCCGAAGAGGCCTGATCGGTTCTCCAGGCAAAGCCAAGCCGGGTATTTCCATTGCGCGATCCAAACCCAAACCC
>PWTU01000375.1 GCA_003562775.1 Ignavibacteriales bacterium | reverse complement strand
GGTATGGATGAGCAGGTTATTGTTGCCGCCCCCGAACAGCTCGGTACCTTTGTGGATCCAAACGGTCTCGACGTCCCTGCGAAGCGCAGCCGGTAATTGACCGATTACATATCCGTATTTTTCAGCCTCGATCATAGCAGAATCCGGACTGCCAAACTCGGGATTGACCTGAATCTCGATAATGAGACCGTTATCATAGCTTGCATCGAACAGGTATGGTTCAGCCGTAATCCAATTATTGACCCGGCGGTCGAACATTACCCGCTCACCCTGTCCTTCATACGATAGTCCCAGATACGTACTCGGATCGGACGGAATAATTATATTAGGATCCATGAAGATAGTGCCCCAGAAAGGCGGATCGCATTCCATGGTATGGCCTATTCCGCTCCGGCCCGGCTGAACCAGACAAGCCGACAGCAATAACATCGTCAGCATGTACGGGAGTATATGTTTAACAGATATCCGCATCGATACATGCATAGTCTTTCCTTAAATAACCTCCGGCGTCAGTATTAAACTCTTATTATCTATCGTGACCTTAGATTGCTCTCCTGCCGGGGATTCGGTCATGACTTGAAAATAAAATCAGCACAACACAGTTCATTATTTTCTCTCAATCAAGAGCTCGCCTTCTGACAAGGGGACAAATGGCCCTATTTCACCAGCATCATCCGCTTGCTCTCCACAAACGCTCCGGCCGTAATACGATAGATGTACATACCGCTTGGGAGATGCAAGGCATCGAATATTACTTCGTGAACGCCTGCATGCTGCACCTCATCGACAAGCACCTCTACAACCTGACCGAGCACGTTATACACTTCTAACCGTACCGGGGCGTTTTCGGGGAGCGCATAACGAATGGTCGCGGCCGGATTAAACGGATTGGGATATGACTGATGAAGTTCGAATTGTTCCGGAACAGTTTTTTCCACTACAGGGTCGACTGATACGGGAACAGCAGTCTGGCCGAGTATGTTGAAGCCCTTATTATTATTCATATGTATTTCATCATAACCGGCATCCTCATTCAGCACCGCATATATTCTGGGAAATTGAGGAAGATCCGACGGCACTACCCACCGAATTGCTACATCACTGAACCGCTGTGCGGTTATACCGGACTCAGTAGTAAACAATGTTTCACCCTCGACACTCGTAATTGGGGATCCCCCCTCATCCGGATCACCAACGTAGAAATGCACAGTAACGGGTGGTGAATCGACCAGACTGAAATTCCGTACCCTTGCCGTAATAGTAAGAGTATCTCCATGTTCAGGATCGTTAAAGTCGAAAAATACATCCTGTGTCTGGTGCCTTTTCGCCTCTTCGCTTATTCCAAAACCTTTTTCGGGGTCGTAGCGCCAGGGTAGTATAAATGCAGGATCAGGATGCTGGCCGTACCGATCATCCCACCAGGTATTACTGCCGCCCGGACCGGAAACCTCAGGACGGACTGCATAGTCAAGAACCAAGCTACCATTCGCTGCCCAGTAGGAATATGGTGTAACATGGTATCGGGTTTCGCCAAATGTTCTATCAATTCCACCAAGCTGGGTTTTAAGTTCTAAACCCTCCTTAACGGTAATGGTGTGAGTTGATGCTGTTGTTTTAGTAAAATCAGCGGCAAATCTTATACCGGCATCAAGTTTAGTGTCAAAACCATTCCGTCTTGACGTATCTGCCTGACTTTGTGTGAAATTTTCATACATTAAACTCCAGCTGTAATTTGTATTGGCATCGAGAACAAAAGTATCGGAGGAATAGCTTGCCCGAATGCCCTGGTCGAGGTTTGGGTTTTCACTGAGATTATCGTAGGCAGGGTAAGAGAGAATATTTCCTACTTCATGGTTCGGAATATACGCATTTGCACTCCAGCTTTTACTGGGAAACCATCGCCCCTCTACCTCCATCGGTTCTATAACCAAAATGTAATACCGTGGTTCTTTTTCAGTACCGTGATAGGCGGGATATTGCCACATATTGTAATCGGTTACCGTTGCATAGATCATGTCATCCTCGACGGCATCTACTGCTACGGCTACAGAAATAGTTTCCGATTCCGTATCCACCTTACTGAAGTTACGGCCGTGTGTATAATCGAAGTAAAACTCATAATTAATATCAGTCCCCACACCCATCGGTGATGCATTAACAGAACCAGATACACCAGCTCCTGCCGATATTCCCCAATCTCTCTTCACTTCCGTTGACACTTCAACCGAATTTGTTGAGACCTTTTCATAACTCGCAATGAAGTTACAGGGTTCACCTGAATAGCACCGGTTTATGTCGAATTTCGTACCATTAAACACATCGAAATGAACGGGGGGTGCGTTCAGTATAACCAACGGCTCAACTATATTTGTTTCAATGGAAAAAATGGGTTCTCCGATTGTAAAACTATAGCCGTTAAAACTGCCCGTAGCAATTGCATAGCGGCGGGCACTGCCGGCTCCGTCGATTTCCGAGGGCTGATCGAATGATTTCCGGCCGATGAGTTCCAGACTGTTCAACACACCGTTTCCGGCATCATGCACCGAATATGCCACCAGCTCAAACCACTGCTCTGAGTTATTAGATTGATCGAAAATATTTCTGACCGCGATGATTTCCGGTCTTTGGTCCTGATCTAAATCCGCAATGGATATAAAATCATAACTCAGGCGTTCTCGATCGTTATCGGGTAACGACCCTACAGACCTGTAGACAGGATTGAGTTCGTCATCTACCGTATAAATTTCAAAACTCCCCCTCAAGGCAAAAACGAATTCATCATGACCGTCATTGTTGAGATCACCAACCGCAAGATCGATTATGCCCCTTTCATTAATTGATTTCTGCATTGAGACACGGTTTTCAGGATTAAAGATGAGTGTGCCGGTGGTTTCGTCCAACTCAATCAGATAAATGAACGTATCATCCTCAAATGCATTGGTAGAAAATGTCATTGCGAGTACGATATCATGTTTTGATTCATCTCTGAAATTCCCTGCTTCGACGGCGATATCCATACCGGATATGCTCAATTCGTCCTGATCACCATAATAAATTATTTCCCTCGCCTGTTCTACGAGTATACCTGAATCATCAAGTTCATATACTTTTATATAAATACCATACGCCCAGGTCTGCACACCGAACTGCTCGACAGCGGCCAATATTATTTCGTCACGCCCATTTCCGGTCACATCACCCACAGACACCGATATTTGCGCATTATCAATATAGGGACTGGGAAGAATCTGCTCATCATTTATTGTAGCAAGCACACGGGGTGTCAAATCAGAATCCAGATCGTAAACCTGAACATGGATCGTTGAATCCGCTCCATAATATACCAGTGTAAACTCATCCAGCCCGTTTCCGTTCAGATCTCCCGATTTAATAAAAATACGTCCTCCAGTGGACGCAACCGGCCCCTCAACCGTATATGGCGCCTGTGAATTCCACATCACCTCTGTCGTATCCAGATGAGGTATCATTATTTCAATCGTTTGATTTTCCCCCCCCCATGCAGCGATAACGTAGTCGAACGGACTGACTACAAATTTTCCCGATGTCACGACCATATTACGATTACCGCCTACAGACCGATCGTCCTGTTTTGCAGGGATATCTGAAAATTTCTGATCAACCGGTGAATCCGAACCCACACCAAACCGGTAAACTTTCTGAAATGCCTGAAGACCATTATCGGGAGTTTCTTCCTGCCATAGTAGAAATATATTGCTCGAGATTATTTCTTTCCCGATCATTTCATCTAACGCACCTTCGGGTGTTTGAGCCGAAATAGATGAATAAAGCATTGTGCTCATCACCAGAAATAAAAATGATACCATGGTTTTCATGTTATCCTCCCATTGATAATAATTGTTAAAAAGTGTATTGTCTGTACTGCCAATGTGCGCTGACAATTTTTGAATTAATCTGTATCAATGTAGATTCTTTACAGTTTGAATACTATACTTACATACTCGTATTTATCTACATAGTTCTATGTAATTTCTGTTTTCGTGCCTGTCCCGTGTTGTTTGAGGGGATTATTCGGTCTGAAATGCCAATTGAATTATCTTACAAGGAAGGACTCAAATCCGGTTCTTATTCTCGAACGCAAATTTCAGAAGTGCATACGCGCCGTGCAGATCGAGCTTGGCGCAGATGTTGCTTCGGTGTTTATCGACGGTTTTCGGGCTGATGAAGAGTTCTTCGGCGATCGTCTTTGTGGTTTTCTGCTCGGCAATGAGCTTGAGAATGTTACGCTCGGAGGGAGTAAGAGTATCTATACCGGTCGTGGTTTTAAGCGAATGAGCAGGCGGGGTATTGCGGCGCACTATATAATCTGAGAGAGTGGGGCTGAGATAGTACTTTCCGTCCATTACCGATCGGACGGCATCCGCGACGTCGGCTACGGCATTCTCCTTTAACACAAATCCGTTTATGCCGAGATCCATCGCTTTGTTGAACGTGATCTCGTCGCTGTGCATCGTCATAATGATCAGCCGTACGGGGAGTTCTTCTTTATGTACCGTTTCCGCGACCGCAAACCCGTCCAACTCCGGCATCTCGATATCGAGTATCGCAATGTCGGGCGTCAATTGACGAATGAATTTAAGAGCTGCGCCCCCGTCGCCTGCCTCATGAACGACCTTGTAACCGGGTCTCTCCTCGATGACATACCGGATACCCTTCCGTACTACGGGATGGTCGTCGGCAATAAGAACGGTTACGGGATCGGTGGTCATGACGATTTCTCCGGAACCGGCACGATGACGGTCAGGACGGTTCCGCTTCCCGTCCGTGAATCTAATGTGAGATAACCGCCGATGAGACTCACCCGCTGCTCGATATCTTTGAGACCGATCCCCCTTCTCCGTGTATCTTTCGCTGCATCGAATCCCCGGCCGTTGTCGCTGACAGAAAGATGAAGCGATGCGGATTCTCTTGTGATGCTCACGGAAGCAGACGTCGCTTCGGAATGTTTGAGTATGTTATTCAACGCCTCCTGAACGATCCTGAAGAAATGAATTTCGTGAGCCGGCGGGAGAAGGTTATCGATAGTATCGAGTTCCGTCCGGAATCCGATACCCGATGAAGCATCCGCATCTTTTACCGAGTGAGCGATCGTTTCCGTCAACCCGAATCGTTCAAGGTTGAACGGACGGAGATTGTGCGAGATTTTCCGCATATCGACGAGCGATGCTGTGGCCGTTTTTTCGATCTCATCGAGCTGCTCCGAAAGCATCTCCTTATCACTGCCTGCTTTTTTGCCGAGAAGCGTCCTGTTTTTAATAATGATGATGTTCTGTCCGAGACTGTCGTGAAGAT
>PWTU01000176.1 GCA_003562775.1 Ignavibacteriales bacterium | reverse complement strand
TTCGATATTCTTCACGCCGATTGTTTTTAACTCATTCGATGCACGGCGTGTTTCATACAGCGAGGTCTCTTCGGGCTGTAAAACAAATATGAACTTTGTACGGTCGGTATCTCCGAGCAACCTGGTTGCTTCATCGTATTTCTTCTTGTTTTCCTGAATAGATGCGACCGGACCGATACACGTGTTGCCGCTTCCCTGTGCACTTTCTTCGATATGCTTGCTCCAGTCGACGGGCAATTCGAGAAGACGGATTGTATGTCCCGTCGGCGCTGTATCGAAGATTACGACATCGTACGGCGTCCCGTTGTCGGATGAGTCGGTTGTCATGAAATCGACGAACCGGTCGAACGATGCGATCTCCGTTGTACAGGGTGAATTGAATTGCTCTTCAAGCACGGTCATCACGTTATCGGGCATCACTTCCCGCATCGGCTTGAGGATACGTTCCCGGTATTCCTCGGTTGCTTTATCGGGATCGATTTCCATTCCCCACAGGTTGTCGATGTCGAGCGGGGTAATTTTATGACCGATCTCCGTTTCGAAAACATCGGCAAGATTCGATGCCGGATCGGTTGTGATGATGAGTGTCTTTTTACCTTCTTTTGCATGATGTACGGCAGTGGCACATGCCATAGTTGTCTTACCGACACCGCCTTTGCCGGAGAAAAAGATGTGCTGGGTTTGTTGCATAGTCAGTCCTGTTAAAAATTATTTCAGTGTGAAGTATTCTCTACGTAGTTTTTCAACTCTTCATAAGTAGGAAATTCCTTCTTTTTAACAACCCCACCGTTGACGGTTGTAATAGGAAGAATTTCCGTTCCGTTTGCTTTCAGAAGTGAAATCACTTCAGGATGTTGCATAAATTTCTGCCCCTGTTGGGTAAGGAGGTATCTGTTAATCGAAACGTTACCGTCGAATTCTTTTTTTACTTTTATAACTGCTTCATTGAAATCGAGCAATACCTGATCGATCGCCGGACCGCACAATCCTCCGTGGCAGCACATCGGCGGATCATAGATTTCGATTGTTGTTTTATTCTTTACTTCACTCATACGGTTGCCTCTTTATTTAAATTTTGCTTCCGGTTTTTTTTGAATTATTAATTGCACAAGTTCTTTTTCATCGACAAATCCCACCACACACCGATCTCCCTCACGGAGCATTAAGCGCATTTCAAGGTTTTTTACGTCTTCATCGAATATATCCCCAACCAGATAGTCTTTCAAAAAAGCATGTAATTTCTCGTTCTGAAGAAACTCCCGGTTTACAGCATGATATGCCCATGTTCCTGTTTTTTGTACGGTAAGCAGGCCGTTATTTTTAAGAATATTTAAATGCTTTGATATTTGATATTGCGGTACTTTCAGGGCATCTACCATCTCACACACGCAGAGCGATTTTCCCGACGTAACCAGAAGGTTGATTATCCGCAGCCGGGTCTCATCTGCAAGTGCTTTAAAAACAGATACTTGTTGTGTTGTCATTGCATCATCCATATGTTATATGCGTTAATTGGCATATAATGTATGCAATTTATGGCATATAGTCAAGAGCTTAAAAAGTTTAAATTCGATAAACTCAACATATGTATTTTGGCCTATCATCCCCCATTGCTTTTTGGCAAATCAAGGATTACATTAATTCCATAACGGAGACCCTCAATGAACCATATCGAAGGTAGTTTCAAAGGCATACGCGACGCCAACATATATTATCAGGCGTGGCAACCCGATGGAGATGCGCATGCCGTACTGCTTATCGTTCACGGACTTGGTGAGCATAGCGGACGGTATATGAATGTGGTCAACCACTTTACACCACTCGGTTACGCCGTTTATGGATTCGATCACATCGGTCACGGCAGGTCGGACGGCAGACGGGAATATCTTGAGCGTTTCACCGATTACACCGAAACGCTGCGGATTTATCACAAGATGATCAAAGCTAATCAAGCCGGGAAACCCATCTTCTTGCTCGGTCACAGCATGGGCGGGTTGATCGGGTCCCATTATCTGCTCGATCATCAGGATGAGTTTAAAGGCACAATCATATCCGCACCGGCAGTGAAGGTAAGCGAAAGCATCTCAAAACTTACTATCATTATAGGAAAACTTCTCGCTGTGATGGCGCCAAAGATGGGATTGCTTGCTTTAGATGTAGATGCCATCTCTTGCGATCCTGAAGTCGTGAAAAACTATGTCAACGATCCGCTGGTTTTCCACGGCAAAACACCTGCACGACTGGCGTCGGAATTGCTGAAAGCCATGCTCCACATATCAGCGGAGGCATGGAGAATCTATCTGCCGTTTATTGTGCTTCAGGGAAGCGAAGACAAACTCGTCGATCCCGGCGGCGCACAAATGCTCTACGACAAATCAAGATCGAAAGATAAAACCCTAAAAATCTACGACGGACTGTATCACGAAGTGTTCAATGAACCTGAACGCGATCGTGTATTGAATGATGTGGAGAACTGGCTTGCAGGGCGGTTATAGCGGAGGATCAGAATAAACAGTCGCCCACCCTCATTCTCTCCATCACAAAATTAGTTCTCGCCGCCGATACACCGGTGCTCGGACAAACCGCTTTTCCCAGCAGATCGTTTACCACCAGCTCAATAAGCGGTTGTTGAATATGTTTGGGCATTTCAAAATTATAGCGCTCGGTTCCGTTGCTCTCCGTTTTAACCGTTACATAGGCATCGCCGAACGTCGGATAATTTATCTCACCTTTACTGCCGATGATCGTGGTGCGATCCGTATCCGAGGACCTGCCGCTTGTGAAACACCAGGTTCCCGAACCGAGCACGCCGTTCTCAAACCGGAAAGTTCCCGTCACGATATCTTCAGCTTTATAAAGGCCGGCTTGATTTGCCGAGTAACCTTTTACATCGACAATCGGCCCGAAGAGGAAGTCGAGAAAATCAAGCTGATGAGAGGCGAGATCATAGAAATAGCCACCTCCGGCGATGTGGGGATCGACCCGCCAGTTATTTTCAGGCAGAGCGGCAATATTGAGATCCACCGGTTTATACATTTGTATCTGCACCATCCTTACGATTCCTATTACGCCGGTTTCAACCAGCTCTTTGATTTTCAGAAAATTCGGTAACGCTCTTCTGTAATAGGCAACATATAACGGAACGCCGGCTTTTTCGCATGCATCAATCATATCGAGACATTCGGCATACGTACGAGCCATGGGTTTCTCCACGTAGACCGGCTTACCTGCAGCAGCGGCTCGTTTTGTATACTCTGCATGAACGTTGGGAGGAGTTGCTATGTAGACTGCATTCACCTCCGGATCATGAATAAGATCATCGGCATTATCATACCATTTCGGCACATTATGTTTTGTTGCATATTCCCGGGCTTTGTCGCCGCTCCTGCGCATGACAGCAACCAGTTTGGAATTTTCTATTTTATTCATTGCCGGCGCACTTTTTACTTCACATACCTTACCGACGCCGAGAATACCCCATCGTACCTCGTGGTCGTTTATTTTTTTCTTGCTCATAAAATTCGCATCCGGTTGCTATATAAAACGGTATGGCGCCAGCTAATCAAAAGCGGGTATTGACTATATTCGCGAAATCCGAACCGAACACATAGGATATAGATATAGAACCCGAGACCGAAAAATCCGTTGCAAGCTGCCGCTGCTGCAGAAGCACCTCTTCCAACGATGCTTTCCCTGCGGGAAGCGAAAGTTGATCGCGGATCATTTCAAAATCTGCGTGGAAATTAAGCGACAAACCTTCTATAAGTCGCACAGATATGCGCCCCCACAATTCAGCCCGACGGTGTGACAAATCATGAAAGTAGTGAGAACCTACGAATCCCGCCCGGATATTTCCCCAGGGCTGAAATATACCAACCGAAGCATGAAGTTGTTGGTTCACCAGTTCTTCATGTGTTTCCTGAAAGATCGTCTCTTCATAGTAATCCACGTTTGTATAACTAATCCGGTATACGAAAGTAATGGCTCTTCTCGTTGCTTCGCTATACGGGAAAAGACTATATTCAATACCCGGACCGGTATCAAATTGGCTTTTAATATTTCGATCGTTTCGCGTAAAATAATCGCCGAAAATTCCGGCCGACCAGTGTTCACCCAGACTCATAATGATATAACTATCGAGTCCGTGGCGATGCCGCTTGCTGTATACCGGTTCATCATCCTCCTGTTTGATCTCCACTTCATAATAATTGAAATACGGGCGAAATCTGATTTTCCAATCTTCGGTAACCCGGTCGGCAAAAAAACCCCATCTTCCGTTAAAGTCACGGCGATTCGATTCCAATCCTAACTGAAAACTCCCGGCATAGATCTCAAACACCCAATTTTGCCAGGTGTCTACGAGGGGTAACACTTGCGTTAATTCTTCATCGGATATGCGGTGTTTAAGAGTAAACCGGGACGCAAAAGGAGTTCGCATCATAAACGGTCCCAGACCGATTTTAAGCACCTCATTCAACTCATCACGAATTTCATCATAGGTTGCATTATGGCTTACGGTGCGTTTCAGGGTAAATTGAATGTCATCAAACGACCGGCGTCCGATAAACGAAATTTCAAATTCTCTTCCCCCTCTGCCGACCGCCTCATCGGTCATAAAAATGTGAATATCGGCATTCTCGGGATCGCGAACATAGTTGACAAAAGTAATTTCACGCCGGATATGATTCTCATCAAATCTTCGGCCATCGAGGTATACCGAGGGTATCGTATTGTTGTTTAACTGTACGGATACACCCACCGTATCCTTTCCCGTTTCCTGAAAAGCATACAAAACGTGACCGGTTGTTAAAGCTATTATAAAAATACATAGAAATCGAACATAACTCATAATCATCGTCATTCAAAATAAATATCGGTTTTTAATGTCGTAGGTTACTTATAGGAGGCGGTTAAACCCGCATTGTCACTATATAACAATATAATATAGGATAGATATAAAAACAATTCTGTTACTACATTCTGTTACGAAGTGATCTTCAAATTCTTACCGCGGTCTACATCAAGTCAATATCCGAGTACTGTTTTAAAATATGTAAACTTTAATTGTCTTCACAAACGACTTCACGGTCCCGAATATGTGACAAATCGGATTTATGCGAATTCATTTGAAATGATACTTGAAAGGCAGGAAATTATTTTATATCTTTATAAGTTCTAAGAGGAATTATGGTGAAAATACATAGTTTTTCCGATGCGCCCGTAGCTCAATTGGATAGAGCATCTGACTACGGATCAGAAGGTTAGAGGTTCGAATCCTCTCGGGCGTACTTCGAAAACCGCTAAAGCAGGATGTTTTAGCGGGTACACCAACCTT
>PWTU01000493.1 GCA_003562775.1 Ignavibacteriales bacterium | reverse complement strand
TCCGGTACTTTTACACTTCCCGTTTCCGCAATGCGTCCGATGTCGTTGCGCAGCAGATCGACGATCATAAGATTCTCCGCGCGATTCTTTTCATCATGTTGAAGTTTACGAGCGTGTGCGGCGTCTTCTGCATTCGTTCTGCCGCGCTGCATCGTTCCTTTCATCGGTTTGGAAGTGATGGCGGTGCCGTCGATCCTGAAAAATAACTCGGGAGATAATGAGAGGATCCATTTTTCGCCGTACTTCATTAATGCAGAGTAGCCCGTCGGTTGTGCGGAGCGAAGCGAATTGTACAACGCAATAGGTGAACCCGAGAACGTAAAATCCAATCGGGTGGTGTAGTTTACCTGATATGTATTTCCTTCTGCGATATGATTTCTGATACATTCCACTGCATCTATATATTTGTCACGCGGTGTTTGTATGGATATGTTGCTGATCTCATACTCACCGGTTTTCTTTTCGCTCATTGGCGGAACGGCGCCTTCGAATTCACCCGACCGGTGATCGAACACAAACGGATCGGAATAGACACCCAGAACCGTTTCAAATCCGGAAGATGCTGCAAATGAAGGCGGTAAATCCATTATAACATATCCGGTTTCGTATGGGATGTAACCGGCGACATAATAGTTACCGGTTAACGACTCTACGTGCTGCCAGAAATCCCGGAAAGAATGAATATCCTCCGGGTATGATTTCAGCATAAATAGCGGATCGACGAACAGATATGAAAATCGGTTTCCTGGTTCCGGTTTGGTCGTTTCCAGCAATACAAAGTGTTCGAGCGATTCTAAAAAAGCAATCAGTTTCTTAAATGGCGCTAATTTCATAAGGTTCAATTTAGACAGTCCCGCGAATTAAAGCAAGAAATATTTTAGGAATCGAAAAAAAGTCGTATATTGCATAATACTATTCGTATTATTGTTGTATAAACCTATCGGAAGACCCTATGAAAACTCTCTCTACACTATTGATCCTCTGGAGCATAGTAATGACAACACATTTGAACGCGACGGAAATTCCGGTTGTGCCGTACCCGCAATCGATTCAAAAATCGGACGGTTTGTTGACGATTACGGAGCAAACACAAATTATACTCGGCGACGGCAGCACCGAAGCTGAAAGATTTCTTGCCGGGGAAATACGGCGATCGGTAAAAGAATACCTGAACATTCGGTTATCGATTGCAGAAGGCGATGCAAAAATATCGAATGGCGATATTTATTTCGGTCTGACCGGAGTAAGCTCGTTCGCAGCCCAGAAAGCCGGCGATGCATTCACACCTGAAATGGAGGAAGAAGGATACATTTTTGAAGCGTCGGAGGACGGTATTTTTATCACGGCAAAAACGTCTGCCGGATTGTATTACGGCGGAATGACGCTGTTGCAGCTTATTGAAAACAGCCCTTCACCGGAACGAATACCCGGGATGTTTATCAAAGATTACCCGCACTACCGGTATCGCGGCATCAGCGACGATATCAGCCGCGGCCAGGTTTCCACTCTTGAAAATTTTAAGGATATTATCCGGCGGCTCGCACGTTACAAGCAAAATGTCTATATGCCGTATCTTGAAGATATGTTCCGGTTCGAATCGCATCCGCTTATAGGTAAAAGCCGGGGTGCGTTGACACGCGAACAGGTCGAAGAGCTTGACGCCTTTGCCCGCAAACATCATGTAGATATCATACCGATATTTCAAACGCTCGGGCATATGGAGAATATGCTGCTTCTACCCGAGTATGTTGAGTATGCGGAGTTTCCCGGCGCTGCAAGCTTAAACATTTCCGATGAACGGATCTACGATCTCCTGCAGGATTTCTTCGATGAGATCGTGCCCGCCTTCAGCTCAAAATATTTTCACATGGCTGCGGATGAATCATGGGATGTGGGAAGAGGCGCTTCAAAAGAGATAGTCCGGGAACTGGGAATTGCCGGCGCACACGCAGAGCATTTCAATCGTGTCTATAATATGCTCAAAGCGATGGATAAGGAAGTGATCATGTATGGAGATATAGCTACCGGACTCGGTCAGGCGATTCCGGGTTATCCGGAAGTGCTCGATCACCTTCCCGATGACATTATTATGGTGTACTGGGATTACTGGGTGCAGAGAAGTTATGCGGATAAAGCTGAAATATTCAAAGATGCCGGACAACCGTTTATGGTATCGCCCGGCGTCTGGAACTGGCATCCGGTTTTTCCGGATAATATTAACGCACCGGTGAACATACGGATTATGGCGCACACCGGCGTTGGAACGGGCGCCGTCGGGTTTATCAATTCAAGCTGGGGCGATTACGGCGGCGAGACATTGCGCGAACTGAACTGGTTTGGTTATGCATACGGCGCGGAAGTTTCGTGGTCGCCGGCGCATGATTCACTCGAAAAGTTTACGCGGCGTTATATGACTGATCTGTACGGTACGGACGATGCAAGACTGAAGGCAATACACGCGCTCCTTGCCAACCTTGGAAATAGCATAACGAATCTCGAACTCTGGAAACCACCGTTTATGCCTCCTGCAGGAACAAATTCCTGGGATCTCACGTCACAATTTATACTTAATATTAACCGGATCAAACGGGACGTCGATATTGTAAATTCATTACTTGATGAGGTGAGCGGAGAAAACATACCGCAGCGGAATGCCGGCTATCTCGATTATCTTAAATTTTCGGCGCGCCGTGCTGAATTGTATGTTATTAAAGTAGAGAGCGCAAAGTTTTTGTCTCAGTTTAAATCCGCCGGTGCAGTGGATGATTATGTTCTTAAAAAAGCTATTTCTCTCTGTGAAAATATGATTGCGAAAGTCGAACGACTGCAGGAAGAATTTATCGGTTTATGGCAACGCACCAATGTCGATGCAAATCTTGATAATTTGATTACGCATTACTATCAACGGCAGATATCGTACTGGCTTGAAATGAAGAACGAACTTGAAGCGGGAAACTTTTGGATAGAGCAGGAAAATCCGGCCAAATTTATCTACCATCCGGAGGCAACTCCGTATGTCAGCCGGGGCACGCGTATACCGCAAGCTTATTTCCGCAAAACATTTACAATCGATGATACCGAAAACATAGAGAAGATGTTGGTGCAGACAGTCGGCGATACCTATCTCAAAATATACGTAAACGGAGAGGAGGTCGGCGTGTCCTATGCGAAGCGCGCGTTGTCGCTGATTGTGCAAATGGCGCGTACGCGGTTCTGGGATATTACTGAGTTTCTTGTTGACGGAGAGAACGTCATAGCAATCGAAGCGCGAAATTATCTCCATGCCGGCTCGGCAGGGGTGAACTGGTATTCGGAAATATTTTATAAAGACGACACAAAGCGGGATCTTCACAGCGATGACACGTGGAAAACGGCAGATTCGGTTTCCGGTAATTGGTACACCTTGCAGTACGACGATAGTGCGTGGCTCAATGCGCAGGTAGTTCTTGAACGGGTCCCGTTGCTCGATCGCCCGGATTTCGGGTTTAATCGAAAATCATGGTTAGTCGACCGCGTCTGGACGGCAACGCTGGACGATTAATAATGTGCGACGCACTTCCCCGTTATGGATATTCTGAATGTGGGGGATTTTGTACTATCGCTATTCGGGAAAGTGCGTCGCACATTTCTTTGCACATTTCTTTGATATTCAAATAATTGACTTTCAGCTATCTCTTGAGTATACTGTTAATCACAGCACTTTCCTGCGTTTGTTGAAATGGAGATGCAGCTTTGTGATTGAACTTTTCATCACTTTCATCGAGGAGATAAATCTATGAAACAACATTTGTGGATGTTAATCGTTTTGCCCGTCATTATATGCCTGATATATACCGGATGCGGTGAACGCGAGGATGAGCCGTTGCAGGACGTATCCGATACGCTCGATGTGTATGATGAATCGGTAGTATACAGTAACCCTGCGCTCGGTTTTGCAGTGAAGGGAGATACGGAGTGGCAACTGAGTGAAAGCACCGATTACCGCGAGGGCATGAACCTGGTGCTCCTTACGCTCACAAAAGACGGCCGTCAGATCGATCTCCGCGTCGTTGATAAGGATTTTCCGGAAATCAAACCGCTTGTACGTCTTGATCAAAGAGCACGGGAAGAGGAGAAAGAGATTGATATAGCAAATGTACGGGGAACTCGAACTCACCTGCACCGTTTCGGCAACGATTATGTGCGGGTTGAGAAAAATAACATTATTTATGAAATAACGGGGAAACCGGAAAGCGTCGATCTTGTGCTTGAAGAGCTGATCTGGTTTGATCCCGTAACCGATGAACCGGAGCAAGTTACTATGGAACGTGTATCGAGAAATGAACTGCCGGAGGAAGTCCAAAAATGGGTGGATAATTGTTATTCCCTTGATATGGCGCCGTTTGCAGATTCAATGGTGTATGAATCGAAAACATATATATTTGCGACGTGGGGAAGCAGACCGACCGGCGGGTATAGCGTTCGCATTCAGGAAGCCGTTGTTGAAGGCGATGAACTTCGTGTACGGATCGAATATACCCGGCCGCGGCCCGGCGAGATGGTTACACAAGCATTTACGCATCCGGTCGATTTAGCTGTCGTCGATCGACCGTTTGCAAGAGTGCGGTTTGATACCAATCGCACCGGCGCGCCGCGCGCAATCTCACAGCTCCGCGGCCTCGATGCGTTACGGGAGATAAAAGCAGGTTCAACGTCGATTAAAATATTCTCGCCTGCACCCGATTCCGAAGTTTCGGATCCCGTTAAGGTAACCGGTGTTGCAAATGTGCACGAGGCAAATGTGGAATACCGCGTGCTTGATGAGACGGGCGCACAAGTAAAAGAAGGTTTTACCACGGCGGCAAGCGCGCAGGCGTGGGGATACTATGAACTTGAGATTGCTCTGGGTGATGATATTCAAAGCGGAAGCCGTTTTACGATCGAATTGTTTTATACCGATGCGAAAGACGGTGAAGAGCATGATGTAGTGTCGCTGCCGTTGCGAAAGAAATAAACTGTTACTGGAATAAAAATGCGATATCATATCTGGATACTATTTTTAATACTATTCACTTCATGCGCCATTTCCCCGGATGATCCGTTTCAAGAAATCGAACAGAGGTACGAACTTCAACTCGGCGTGGCCGCGGTGAATCTGACTACAGGTGAAGAGGTGTTTTACAACGCCGACACGCTTTTCTCAACCGCTTCGCTTATCAAAACTCCCGTTATGGTGGAGTTGTACAGACAATACGAACTCGGCCTGCTCGATCCGATGCAGGAACTTGTAATAGATACGACAAACATATATCCCGGAAGCGGCATACTACACCATCTCACGTTGCCGAACATGATCAGGTTGCACGATGCCG
>PWTU01000186.1 GCA_003562775.1 Ignavibacteriales bacterium | reverse complement strand
TCAGTCAATTGAGATTTTTAAAGTATCGTTTCATGAAGATCGTCAAGTATCGGTAATTCAATCGGATGGTAAAGTGATGGTTCCGGATGAATTGAAATATCGTATTGTAAGATCGGGCAATCGCTGGGGCGTGGTAAAACAAAATGATGAAAGCTCGATAACGGTATGGGGAGATTTCTCCGGTGATAGGACATTGACTGTTCTTCCGACGTATACATATAATAAATCGTCGGATATTTACGAATTGGGAATTGGTCACCGGCATTGATTTTTGAAACAAATAAAATGAATGAAAAACGACCTTGGCTTTAAAGGATAATTCTATGTTAAATATTAAATCTTTTTTGCTCTATCTATTCTATATATTAGTATCATTGCTGTTTGTAGTGCAAGCTTTTTCAAATAATATCGGTCCTCAAACTACTCCGGTCAAACTTGACGGATACTTGGAAAGAGACACATATCACGAAATTCGGTATGTCTCTCAAACGAAAGGGGCAGACAGGGAAGGGAACGGCACAAAAGAAAATCCCTGGGCGACAATTCAACATGCGCTCACTCAGATTGTCGATGCGCGGCTGTCCAATAGATATGCAATATTAGTCGCGGAAGGAAATTATGCTGAATCGACAATTAATTTAAAAGAATATGTCAGTCTGTATGGAGGATTTGACAATTCTACCTGGAGCCGGGATATTACAGTTCATAAAACGATATTGGATGGAGAAGGACGGAATCGTGTTCTGATCGGAGCTCACCATGCAAAAGTTGACGGATTTGTAATACGACGAGGGGTGGTTCGAGGCCGGGGGGGAGCGATACTATGTGACGGAACGTCGCCTGTCATTTCGAATAATGTATTCACACAAAACAAAACGCTTGCACCCGTACCATGGGATCCTGAATTTCTCCATGAAGTCGCACACGACGGAGCTGCAATAGCGGCGGATAACGGAGCATCGCCGGTTGTGAAAAATAATTTGTTTTTTCAGAATAGTACGGAAACCGGTCGTGGCGGCGGAATAGCTTGTCATAATAATTCATCTCCGGAGATTGTATTTAATATATTTGTCGATAATGTCGCGGGAACCGCCGATCCGAGACGAAGCAGCGACGGTGGCGCTGTATCCGCTGCACTTTATTCAAATCCGACCATCTCCAATAATATTTTGATCTGCAACAGAGCGCTCACCGATAATGACGGCGGCGGTATTTTTTCCGAATTATGGTCTTCCCCGATCATCGACGGAAACTATATAGTCGGTAATTATGCAGATGACGATGGCGGAGGAATATATATATCCGGACAAAAACATCATTATATAACTCAAGTGGATGCAATTCCGCCTGAAGAACGTTTCTTCGTCTATGTACGGAATAATGTCATCATGGGAAATGCAACTTCCGGAAAAGAGGATGCAAATCATGGTGTGTTACGAAGTACAAATGATAACCGTATGGTTTTTGAAAACAACCTTATAGCAGAGAGTATTGGTGGAATAGATTTCCGGCGAAGTGAAATCAATGTGCGAAATAATACATTGATTGCCGATATTCTGGTGCGGGAAAGCGATCATCCGGCAAATTTTGTGAACAACCTTATCATCGGCGATCTGATTCAACAGTCAGCGGTCGTACTCGATGAAACCGAAGTAATGAGCAAAGATAAGGTGTCGGATGAAATACTATTCACAAACCTGTTCGTAGATGATTCTATGAGTTTTGAAGTGAAGGGAGTTAGTTTTAACGAGGATAGATATGTATCGTTAATCCGGCTATCGGATGCGAAAATTAAACCCGACGAGTTGAGATACCGCATTGTCAAATCTGGTGACCGGTGGGGAGTGATCAAACATAATGATGAAAGTACGATTACCGTATGGGGTAATTTCCCGGATAGCAGGGATCTCGGCATTCTCCCGACATATACGATTGATCCGTCTTCGGAAATTTATAAAAAAGGGCTCGGTCATCGATAATATTCAATGAATAATATGAGCAAGTAAAAACAAAACAGGAGTTTATTATGAGTTATTTTAAATGTGTTTTTGGGAAATATTCATTGCCGATAATTCTGAGCGGTATAATCCTTTCTTTAGGAAATTTTGCTCTTGCACAATCGCAGCCGTATAAAAGTCTCGGAACCTGGGGAAACTTACCCGACGGCAGGGAATGGGGAGCGGTCAGTTGGGTATACCCGGATAACGATGGTAATATATGGGTGTTAGACCGGTGCGGCAAAAATACTTGTCTTGGTTCAGATCTCGATCCCGTACTCAAATTCGACCCGGATGGAAATCTAATCAAAAGTTTTGGGGGCGATATGTTTGGATGGCCTCATGGGTTATATATCGATAATGACGGAAATATCTGGGTTACCGATGCATCCGGCCATTGGATTGACGATGCCACGCCATACCTTGAAACCGATACCGGCAAGGGACATATAATAGTGAAGTTCAGTCCGGAAGGAAAAGTTTTGTTAACACTCGGACAGGCAGGTGTATCGGGTGACGGTCCGGATACGTTTTATAGTCCAAACGATGTGGTAGTTGCGCCGAACGGTGACATTTTTGTCGTAGACGGACATAAGCCGGATGGCAATCACCGCGTCGTTAAATTTTCGAGCGATGGAGAATTTATTAAAGAATGGGGATCGAGAGGTGTAGGTCCGGGCGAATTTGAGGAGCCCCATGGAATTGCGATGGATTCAAAAGGACGTTTATTCGTTGCCGACCGGGGCAATAACCGGATACAGATTTTTGATCAGGATGGTAATTACCTCGAGCAATGGACACAATTCGGCCGGCCGAGCGGTATATATATCGACAAGAATGATATGATAGTGGTAACCGATCCTGAATCAAACTATGAACGAAATCCGGGATGGGAACGGGGCATCAGAATCGGAAGCGCCATAGATGGTTGGGTACGGTATTTTATTCCCGATCCTGAACCAAACCCCAACGCAGTCGGAACAAGCGGATCGGAGTATGCAATTATCGATTCCGAGGGAAATGTATTTGGCGCCGAGGTCGGCCCGCGAAATCTGAATAAATATATCAAACTTTGGGATTGAGATGTCATAACGTGAGAATAATTTCCGCAAACGAACGACGGAAGGAGAATATATCGAAATGCAGATATGGGATACTGCATACATAAAACTGAACGTCGAATAGGAAACGTAAATATGGAAAATAATAAGGAAAATAATGTAGTAACGAGACGCAACTTTATTAAAACCTCTGCAATTGCTGCATTAGGTTTTAATATTATTGGATGTGGTATACGAAAAGAAAAACCGAATCTACTCCTTATCTGGACCGATCAGCAACGCGCCGATACTATGAAGGTGTACGGTAACTATAAATTACAAGTACCGAACTTCAATAAACTCGCAAGCCAGAGCATCGTTTTTGAGAATGCATATGTTACACAACCGGTCTGCACTCCCGCCCGATCATCCGTTATGACAGGGCTATGGCCGCATACCAACGGCTGCACTGAAAACAATATTCCGTTACGGCCGGATATTCTCTGTTTGCCCGAAATTATTAACGATCCGGAATACCGAACGGCATATTTCGGTAAATGGCATCTCGGTGACGAACTGTTTGCTCAACATGGATTCAATGAGTGGGAAAGCATTGAGGACAATTACAACGATTATTTTACCGAGGAAAGGGACCGGAGTAAAATAAGCAGTTATTCTGAATTCTTACTCTCACTCGGTTATGACCCGGACGGTGAAAGGGGAGATTTTAGCAGAATGTATGCCGCCGGGCTTCCCCTGGAGCATTGCAAGCCGAAATTTCTTGAACTCAAAGCTTGTGATTTTTTAAAGAGAAATAAAAACAACCCATTTATTTTATCGGTCAACTTCCTTGAACCTCATCCTCCTTATACGGGCCCTCTCAATAATAAATACGGACATAATGAAATTGAACTGCCGCTAAATTTCGATCACATTCCCGGCGACGATGAACCGCTTCGGTATCGGCTTTATCGTGAAAGAGTAAAAGTGTTAGGGTATCGTAACGAAGACTACAAAACGGAAAGCGATTGGAGAAGAACTGCGGCAAATTATTGGGGATTAGTGTCTCAGGTCGATATGAGTGTGGGGGCGATATTATCTACACTGGAAAAACTCGGTTTGGCGGAAAATACGCTGGTGATTTTCACAAGTGACCATGGTGAGATGCTTGGTGCTCACCGCTTACTGCAGAAATCCGTTATGTATGAGGAATCTGTCAGAGTGCCGTGGCTGATGCGCATTCCTCAATACAATCACGGTTTTTATAAGTTTGGAAGAAGGGTAAGTCATATAGATTTACTTCCGACGATTTTGGATATACTCGATGTTGGTAATAAAGATTATCTACAGGGTAAATCTCTTATGCCTTATCTAAGAAAAGAAAAATCGTTTGATGAGGATGTGTATACTGAATGGAATCCACGAACGATGGTCATTCCTGATTTTCCTCCGATTCGGGGTATAACGAGGCAGGACGTTGAACGGGCAAGTGCAGCGAGTATCCGAACCGTTATTACACAAGAGGGCTGGAAACTGAGCTGGAGTGACAAAGATAAGAATCAATTGTTTGATCTGCGGAATGATCCGCTTGAGAAGACGAATTTATATTACGCCGGTAGATACGGGCATATAATACATGATTTGAAAAATAAAATTGAACGTTGGCAGGAAAAATCGGGTGATTATGTAATGTTGTAAGTCTAACGATATTGATAATTAGTATTGATAATGATAAGGTACGATTATGAAAAGAAGACAATTTATTGATTATTCTGTAAAAGGATTATCCGGCCTGGCCCTTTATTCTGTCTTGTCAAATGGAATTGGGTGCAGTCGGAATTCTGTAAGCAAACCGAACATTATAGTGATTATTTCCGACGACACAGGATGGAACGATGTCGGATATCATGGTTCGGAAATAAAAACCCCTAATATCGATAAGCTTGCACGGGAAGGCGCCGAACTGGATAATTTCTATGTTTCGCCGATGTGTTCTCCCACACGTGCGGGGTTAATGACGGGTCGATATCCCAGTCGTTACGGAATTTTAGGACCGATAATTGGAGGGAGCAAACAAACGCTTCCCCCGCAAACCATAACGCTTCCTCAATTTCTAAGAGAAAACGGATATCACACCGCAATATCGGGCAAATGGCACCTTGGTTTAAGCGCCGAAAGCGGTCCTCTCCAATTCGGATTCGATTATTCCTACGGTTATTTCCACGGGCAAATCGATCCGTATACTCATCTGTATAAGTGGGGTGACAGGACCTGGCACAGAAATGATCAACTTTTTGATGAAGGAGGAAAAGGACACGCGACAGATCTTATTACGAACGAGGCAATCCATTTTATAAAAGAGCTGCGTGACAAAGATAAACCGTTCTTTCTTTATGTTGCGTACAGTGTTCCGCATTTCCCGCTTGATGAAGAACAGAAATGGATCGATATGTATCCTGACATCGAGAACGAATCGCGTCGTCTGTTTGCAGCATCTATGACCCATATGGATGACGGAATCGGAACAATCCTGGAGGCGCTGAAAGAAGAAAATGTGGAAAGAGAAACAATGGTGATCTTCCTGAGCGATAACGGCGGACAGGAAAAATGGGATTCGGGCCCTGATTATTATGAAGGAAAATTCCCGCCGAATGATGTTCTCGGCGATAATAGCCCCTTACGTGGATGGAAAGGCGATTTATATGAAGGAGGAATACGAGTACCCGCGGCGATATATTGGAAAGGGCATATATCACCGGCAAAAATTACTGAATTGACGACGGTACAGGATCTGTTTCCGACAATTGCTCATCTTGTTAATCCGTCAGAGGTTTTACCGGATATCGATGGGATAAATGTCTGGAAAACCCTCGATGGGAAAAAATTAACGGAACGGGTTATATACTGGAGATCTGACAAACAATTTGCTGTACGGCAGGGGAATTGGAAGTTGGTGCATACAGGAACGTCACTGGATGAGGGCACTACCGAACTGTTTGATTTGGAAACCGACCCTTTTGAAAAGATGAATGTCTTTGAACAATATCCCGATATTGTAACCGAATTAATTAAATCGTTGGAAGGATTTATTGCCGGTGATTCAGTATAAGAAATCAAATTATTAAACAAGTAATAACTCATTTTTTTCATTATATGATCAGAACATTACGATACTATATTGTACTGGGTGCTCCCCCGATCAGAACACCTTCGGATGGAAGTGAACCGTTCATGCGACCTGAAGTCGGATTTAATCCGTCATATTTTAACCGCTACTGTGAAATCGACTTCTCCGAAAAATGGCACACAGATGCAGAATATAGATTAACCTGTCATGAAAAAATGCGAAAAGAAGTCAGGAAAAGGTTTCCGGGGTATAACATCGGTGAGGCGTTGTCGGATGCACCTCCGGATCTGATTACCGGTGTCTTCGGTATCGGGATCGTGGATTCATTCTTCGGAAGATCGCTTTCGTATTATCCCGATAAATGGCCCGTGCCTCATAGTGTGTATCTGAGTGATGAAGAGATCGATGAGCTAACGGTACCCGATTTAATGAATAACAGGTTTTTCACGAACCTGTTGGATGAAGTAGATAAAGTTTACAAGCTTACCGGAAGTGCACGAGGATTCTTAAATTGGCAGGGGAATCTGAATACCGCGTTTCGCTTCAGAGGTGAACGGATATTTACCGACCTTATTGAGTCGCCGGAACGGGCAAAAAAACTGCTCGAAACAATCTCGGATACGTATCTTCAAGGAGTAAAAATGTTTTATCAAAAACAGAGTGAACTGGGAACCGTTTACAATTTTTCAACGATCGCCAATTGCACGGTAAATATGGTCGGTCCCGCCACATATCGGGATGTATTGTTACCGTTCGATATTAAAATCGCAAATGCATTCTATTGTATCGGTGTCCATAACTGCGCCTGGACCGTTACTCCCTACCTGGAACCGTATTCCGAGATACCAAATGTAGCATATATCGATATGGGGATCGAGTCCGATCTCGAAAAAGCGAAAAAGATATTTCCGGAGGCAAGAAGAAATTGCCTGTATAAATCGATCGACTTAAAGAACAAAAGTTATGAAGAAATTAGGAAAGATTTTGAATATATAGCGCAAAATTTAGCTCCGTGTGATGTCGGCATGCCTGACATTGAATATGATGTTCCCGAAGAAAAAATAATGTTTGCGATGGACCTCTGTCATGAATTTTCAAATCGCTAACCGGCAGATTAAAAAGGTTGAAAAAAGGATTTCGAAGAAATGAAAGCAAAAAGTAAATTAGAAGGACTAAACGGAATTATCGGGGTGATCAATACCCCCTTCACGGATAACAATGAGATCGATTGCGATTCATTGCGAAGATATGTCAATCATTCTATCGGGTGCGGTGTAGCCGGGTTTCTCGCCCTCGGAATGGCTGCCGAGATTAATAAACTTTCGGTTACTGAAAAAGAACTGATTGTAGAGACAGTGATTGATGAAGTCAATGAGAGAGTGCCGGTTATTTGCGGAATATCCACCGATACTCAAAATGAACGACTGTTATTAGCAGAAAAATTTATCGAATTGGGATGCAGCGGAGTTATGGTCAGTATTCCGTACGAAGACGATAAAAGCTTCACCGAAAAAATCTATCAGATAGCTGAGCTCAAACCCGGTTTTATCATGTTGCAGGACTGGGAGTTTAAAGGGTATGGGCTTCCTATTGAGTTAATTGTAAAATTATTTCGCGAAGTCGATGTATTTCGATGCCTTAAAATCGAAGTTATTCCGGCTGGTGTAAAATATTCGGAAGTCATCAATGCTACAGGTGGAAGGTTGCATGTATCAGGCGGCTGGGCGGGCACCCAGATGATCGAGGCGCTCGATAGAGGTGTCGATGCGTTTATGCCTACTATATTACATGACATCTATGTTAAAATCTTTGACCTCCATATTACCGGAAAAAGAGAGGAAGCAAAAGAACTGTTTTATGAATTGTTGCCGATATTGGCGTTTTCACACCAGCATTTGGATATTTCGATTCATTTCAATAAAAGAATCGTTTACAAACAAGGAATATTTATTACCGGCAATGTTCGGGGCCCGATCTTACCGTTCGATTCTTATCACGAAAAAGTGGCGGATGAACTAATTTTAAAAGCGAAAAAAATCTCGGATAGGATAAAATTATATGAATAAGTTTTGCAGATACGAAATAAACGGCAATATGTACTATGGAAGAGTTGATGGCGACAAAATATTTACGCTTGTGAACGAACCCTGGTTTGATGAGACAGAAACCGGAGACCCGGTCCCGGTGAACGAAGTTCGTCTGCTTGCACCGAGCGAACCGCGTGTTATCATCGGTCTCGGCGGAGCTTATAGGGAGGCATGGGTAGATAAGGATCCGCCGGTGAGTGTCCGGTGGTTCATAAAGCCGCCGGGATCGATAGCTGCGTGGAATGATGATATAATACTCCCTGCGGCGTTGGATGAAATTAAAGCAGAGGTCGAGCTGGTGATTGTTATCGGTCGTAAAGTTAAAGATGCGAATGTAGATAAAGCAGGCGACGCAATATTTGGCTATACAGTCGGTAATGATGTCGTCGGTACGGTCGACTCATATTATCGAATGATGGGAGAAATTTCCGAATTTAAAGAGAATTTACTTCCCCCGGCTTTAAAAACATGCGATCGTTTTGCACCGTTCGGGCCGTTTATTTACAGAGAAATTGATTGGAGAAACAGAAAGCGAACACTAAAGATTATAGATACAAAAGGGACCGAAAGAGTTTTATACGAGAATTCCACATCCGGTTTATTATACTCACCCGAGAAAATTGTCAGCGATATTTCCAAAGTATTAACCCTGTCCCCGGGTGACATAATTATGACGGGAACTACGAAATCATTTCCCGCTTATGCGGGTGAAACCGTGGAAATTTCGATCGAAGGAATGGGGACATTAACAAATAAAGTGAGGTCACAAAATGAATAATTGCAGAGCAATACAAATGAGATATTTCCGAATGATACTGTTGTTTACCGTATGTTTGTTTCTATTTCTTCAGTATACAGGATGTAAGTACGAAGACACCGGGAAGTTGCAATCGAACGGACTTGCCGGAGGAAAATCAAGAGGGCTCGAGTTAACGAATTTTAAAGAATTCAGCATACTCACGTCGCTTGAGCAAAGCTGGGGAAAAGCCGACGGATTGGACGATTCCTGGTCCGGTTATTGGGAAGGATATATTGTCGGACCGACAGACGGTGTCGTGTCCTTCTATATAGAGACGAACAAACGACTTACGATAATAATAGATAGAGAACATCTGACTCATGTGGAAGGTGAAGTGATGCATGTATATCAGATGGAAGAAGGAGTACAATATCCCGTTGAAATCAAATACTTCCACGATCAGGGAGAAGGGTATTTTAATATCCGATGGAGTTGGGAAGGAAGTGAGATTAATTCTATTCCCCCCGATAAACTTATTTTTTACCGGGATAACAAAGAGAATTGGAGCTGGTTGATGGAGCCGGATGAGGATACTATAGATTATGATAAGTTTTTACGCGTTCCCGGGCAGAACGTACTAATTTATCACGACAGTCAATATTTTAGTGCATGGCCGGCAAATAATGGAATTTGGATATGGGGAGAAGAGATTCTTGTTGGATTTACCAGAAGTATATTTCGTGAAGATAAATTAGGTCATTCAATCGACCGGTCGATACCCGGAGAACGGTTCCTGGCAAGGAGCAGAGACGGTGGAGAAACGTGGCAGATTGAACAACCTGATGTGTTTACCCCGGTTGACAAAAAACCACGGGTCATCGACACGAAAATAAATTTTGCACATCCTGATTTTGCCTTACAATTGATAAGAACAAATTACTATTATTCATACGATCGCGGAATTACGTGGTACGGTCCGTTTCTTTTCCCGGATGTCGGATATACCGATATAACTGCTCGAACGGATTATCTTGTTATAAATAATGATGAATGCTTGTTTTTCATCTCTACACCGTTTGTGAGAGTGAGATCACGCCTCACTGATCGGGCGTTTAGTGCTATGGTAACCGACGGGGGAATAGGTGCGGAGTTTCTATCCTGGATATCTGATAATGATACTGTCAGATCTGTAATGCCCTCCACCGTTCAATTGGATGATGAAAGTCTTGTTACTGTTTTAAGAAGAAGGTATGATCCCCCCTATGGATTTCCGGAGCAAAGAGATGATAAACCGAAACAAAATAGACACTGGATCGATGCGTATCAATCAAATGACATGGGTAATACATGGGAGTTTCTATCCACCGTTGCAGAGACGGACAGAGGTGCAAGGAACGGCAATCCAGGAAGCATCGTGCAGTTAAAAGACGGCCGGCTGTGTGTTACCTATGCATTCCGCGGTGTGCCGTTCAGCATACGTGCGAGGATCAGCTCCGATAATGGGAAAACATGGGGTGATGAAATTATCCTGAGAGATGATGCAATCTCAACCGATTTAGGATATACCCAGTCTGTAGTACGGCCGGACGGTAAAATCGTGACGGTCTATTATATTAATACAAACGGATATCCCGAGCAGCATATTGCAGCTACAATATGGGATCCGGATGAAGTCTATTAATTTTGGAATTGATATTTTGAAGTATTAAAGGGATAGTTATGTACGCGGGGTCTACAAAATTACCGTTTCACGTTCTTGCAAAGCCGATAGGAGCAATATGCAACCTGGATTGTGAATACTGTTTTTATTTAAAGAAGAAAGAGCTTTTCCCGGATAGCAAATCTTTCCGGATGAGTGATACAGTACTCGAAGAGTTTACCCGTCAATATATATATGCACAACCGGAATCGGCAAAAGAGATAGTCTTTTCATGGCAAGGAGGGGAGCCGACTCTCCTTGGCGTCGATTTTTTCCGGAAAGCTGTCGATTACCAAAAGAAATATACACGCAGCGGGTTAGCAATAAAGAATACAATCCAAACCAACGGTACCCTTCTCGATGATGAATGGGGTGAATTTTTAAATGAGAACAATTTTCTCGTAGGGATAAGTATCGATGGATCTGAAGAAATACACAACCGGTTCAGGCCGGACGTAAAGGGACAAGGGTCGTTTTGCGGCGTAATGCGCGGTCTCGAAGTATTAAAAAAATACCGGGCGGAATTCAATACGCTTACGTGTGTACAGCGGCATAACGGCGATTATCCGGTTGAGGTGTATGATTTTTTAAAAGAGATCGGATCGACATTTATGCAGTTTATTCCTGTCGTTGAAAATGACGACGAGACGACGGTAAGTGATCGAAGCGTCAAACCCGAACAATACGGGCGATTCCTGAATGGGGTATTCGATCGATGGCTTGATAATCATGATGTCGGAACTATTTTTATTCAGGATTTTGATGTTGCGCTGTCGCTCTTGATGGGATTGCCGTCTCCTGTTTGTGTCCATGCAAAGACGTGCGGACGTGCCGTCGCCGTTGAGCATAATGGCGATCTCTTTAGTTGTGATCACTATGTTACGAGAGAGGATCAAATCGGAAATATTTTCAGCCAGCAATTGCATACAATGATAGATGGTATAAAACAAACAAAATTTGGAAACGATAAAAGAGATTTGCTCCCGAAATATTGCCGGGAATGTGAGTATTTAAATATTTGTAACGGTGGTTGTCCGAAGGATAGAATAATCAGCGCTCCCGATGGCGCGCCCGGATTAAATTATCTCTGTGCCGGATATAAATTATTTTATTCTCATACATTCCCGGTATTTAATACAATGGCTGAAGTAATTCGTTTAGGGCTTACTGCATCGGAATATAAGAACGTTAATAAAGCAAAAGCTGAACAATATCGGAAGAAATATGGTATCGTCGGACGAAATGATGAATGTCCGTGTGGGAGCGGGAAAAAATTTAAAAAATGTTGCGGGATGTCGAGTTAAACAAACATTATTCGAGTGTTGAACAGTGAGTGTGAGATAGTGCTTGTAATATGGCTTTCAATGGAATCTGAAAATAAGGATTATTTTAGATGAATGATTTAAATAAATTAAACGAAATAGCAAATCGAGTCAGAATAAACGTTGTGAAAATGATTGCGCTATCCGGTATCGGTCACGCAGGAGGTTCTACATCCATTGCCGATATTCTGTCGGTGTTATACTTCAAGGAAATGAATATCGATCCAAAAAATCCGAATTATGAAGACCGGGACCGGTTTATTTTATCGAAAGGGCACGGCTGCCCTGCGTTGTATGCAATATTTTCAGAAGTGGGAATTATTCCCGAATCGATGTTGTGGACGCTGCACGAAATTGACAGCCCTCTGCAAATGCATCCGGAACTTGGGTTATGTCCGGGCATCGAAATGAGCACAGGCGCGCTGGGGCAGGGTTTATCGGCAGGAATCGGGATGGCAATCGGAGCACGGCTGAGAAAGAAAGATTGTCGGGTGTATGTTCTGATCGGCGATGGCGAATCCAATGAAGGGCAAATCTGGGAAGCAGCAATGTCGGCGGCAAAATTTAATCTGGATAATCTGGTAGCCATTCTGGATTATAATAAATTTTGTTTGTCCGGTCGAACGGAGGAAGTGATGCCGTTGGAGCCGCTTTTCGATAAGTGGACTGCATTTGGATGGCACGTGATTGAGGTTGACGGCCATTCGGTTGCTTCACTGATCGATGCTTTTAAACAAGCGCGAAAGATAAAGGACAAACCGACTTTTATCATCGCTCACACGCTGAAGGGATATGGCATTCCATCGGTGCAGGATAAAGCTGAGAGTCACTCGGTCACTTTTACCACCGATCAGGTCAGTGAAACATTGCTGGCGCTCGGGTGCTCCCGGAATGAAGTGCATCAATTTTTGCAACAATTGAAGGAGAAGAACTAAATGTCTGAAAGAAAAGCACCGCGAGATCATATCGGCGAAATATTAACAGAATTAGCGGAACAAAATCACGACATCGTTTTATTAGATGCCGATTTTCGACCTGCTTCAAAAACCACGGCATTCCGGGATCGCTTTCCCGATCGATTCGTTCAAATCGGAATCGCCGAACAGAATATGATGGGCGTTGCTGCCGGGTTGAGCACGATGGGATTTATCCCCGTCGTCTCAACGATTGCTACATTTATCAGCCGGCGTGCATGCGATCAGGTGACAACCTCAATTGCGCTGCCCGAGCTGAATGTGAAACTTTTAGGTTTGTATGCCGGATTGTTTGTCGGGAAAAACGGCGCCTCTCATCAATCCCTTGAAGACCTTGCTATTATGAGAGCTATTGCGAAAATGGTTGTGCTGCAGCCGGCGGATGTCGTTGAAACACGGGAAATACTTGCATTCGCTACGAACTATCAGGGCCCTGTCTATATAAGGATCGGCAGGGATCCGGTGCCGCAATTTCTGCCGGATAATTACAGATTTCAACTGGGAAAATCGATTACTTTAAGAGATGGTAATGATGTAACCCTAATGACGTACGGCGATCTCGTCGAAGAAACTATGATAGCCGCCGATCTTCTGGCGAAGAAAGGTGTGGAGTCCAGGGTAATCAATATGAGCTCGCTTAAACCAATTGATGAAAGTGCGATTGTCGGAGCCGCGGAAGAGACGGGTGGTATTGTAACGGTGGATAATCATAATATCTACGGTGGACTCGGCACCGCCGTTTGCGAAGTCGTTGCAGAAAAAAGACCGGTAAAAGTGAAACGGATTGGTGTGCAGGACGAGTTTGGTAAGTCGGGAACGGATGATCAGATGAAGAAAAGGTTTGGCCTTTCGGCAATGGATATTGAGCAGGAGGTTATGGGTTTCATTAAACGAAAGGATAATAATTAAAATTAAATGTATCACACAGAGAAATGAAATATTATGAATATTTACAATGATCTTCACCTTGGATATATCATTATTGCTTTTTTATTATGTACGGGTTCAATGTCCGGACAAATTAACAAAATGCCTTTGGCTTTTGAAGAATGCATAGAAGAACCGGTAAAATATACCGGCGAGATAAATCCCGATAAGCGATTTTATGATGGGAATCTTCCGCATGCAGTTGGTGTACATCATTACCAGGCGTTCAGGGCAAACAGAACTGATCCCTCAGAGCCGGGTTTAACCGGATGGACCTACAATCATCAACCATATCTTGCTTACTGGAACGGCAAATTTTATTTGCAATATCTTTCCGGACTTATCCAGGAACATACGCCGCCGACGCGCACGCTTATTATGACATCTGTTGATGGAAAGAACTGGAGTAAACCGGTAGTCGCATTTCCCAAATACGATTTACCCGAATTTCATTTTGACGGTGAAGCCATTCCTTCCGGTACAAAAGCCGTTATGCATCAGCGGATGGGCTTTTATATTGCACCGAATGGGAGGTTATTAACATCCGGTTTTTATGGATATTCGGCGACACCCCGACGTTCCCCCAATGCAGGAAATGGTATCGGGAGGGTGGTGAGAGAAATATACGAGGACGGAACATTCGGTCCCGTCTATTTTATACGATACAATAGTCATATGGGATGGGATGAAACGAATACGAACTTTCCGTTTTACAAAACGAGCACCGATAAAGAGTTTATCGATGCGTGTGAATCATTGTTGGCGGATCCGTTGATGACATTGCAATGGTGGGAGGAAGACCGGGGAGAGGATGGTTTTTATACGATTGATCCGTCACAAGTTCCGGATGGAGACGTCTTTTCTCATAGAATTACCACTTCAGCAGGGGCGGGCAAAGCTTTTGTGTTTTACCGGCGTCCCGACGATGTCATTGTTGGATTGTGGAAAAACCAGTATGCTTCTTTAAGCCCCGATAACGGTAAAACCTGGACGCCGATCGCAAAGAATAAAACATTGTTAACATCGGGCGCGAAAACATGGGCGGAAAGAACTGCCGATGGAAGGTACGTCATAGTTCATAATCAATCGGCGACTCAACGAAACCGGTTCCCGATGGCTGCCCTCGTGGGAGAGGATGGTCACATTTTTGACAGAATATATTCCTTAAGCGGTGAGGTGCCTCCGCGACGATATCAGGGATCATATAAAAATCCCGGGGTACAGTATTTTAGAGGAATAGTAGAAGGAAATGGAAACCCTCCCGGCGATTATCTTTGGATTACATACAGCGTCAACAAAGAAGATATTTGGATTACGCGCGCGCGAGTGCCGATTACCGGATCGGTGAAAGAAGAAGTAAATCAAAATTTTGAAGATATCGATTCGGTACAGGATTTGGAGTTATGGAATATTTATACGCCGAAATGGGCGCCCGTTTCGATAAAGCAAGATCCGGTGACTCATAATAAATATCTCGAATTGCGCGATGAGGAGCCATACGATTATGCATCTGTTACAAGGATTTTTCCGAAAGCCCCGAAAAAAATAATCGAATTCAAATTCCAGGGGAAGCGGCTCCCTCAAGGTTTTGCGGGAGAAGTTGAAGTGCAGGATCAGAGAGGCAATCGCGCGCTTCGGTTAAGAATCGACAAAGACTGGCTATCGTTTGATATCGAGAAAGTAACAACTGATCCTATGAAAATCGATGCGCGTGATTGGAATCACGTAGTTCTTGAGATAGATTGTGTCAAACAAATTTATACAGTCAAGTTAAACGGCAAGCTCTATCCGAAAGAGATTCCGCTCAACGACCGTACTGTTACAAAACAAGTCGAACGCATCGTGTTCAGAACCGGTCCGTACAGAAATTATGTCCCTACGGAAGACGCCGACTATGGAATTGCCCGGCAGGCAGGTTTTTACAGTGCGGACTTGCCCGGGTCGGATACAAAATCACCGCTCATAATTTTTAATATCGATGACATAAAAACTCGAGGAGAATAAAATGATACATAGAAATTATAAAGAAGGACAAAAACTTGATGTGGCCGGTCTGAACCAGATTACCGTACTGCTGGATAGAAGTGAAACCGGGCTGACCGAAATAGGTATAAATGAATGGAAACTCGACGGTCCTCCACATAAACATAACGATAAAGATCAGATATTTTATATTCTATCCGGGAATGGAGTTATCAAACTGGGAGACGAAGAGCATAAAGTGAAACCCGGTCATCTGATCTATGTTCCTGCAGGATTAGTGCATCAATCCATAACAAAAGGCAGCGAGCCGTTATGTTATGTTTTGTATAATGTTTTCAACGATTCTCAAAAGGAGGGGCATTCCACGTTTGCCGAGCATATAGAAAAAGTAAAAAAAATTAGAAAGCAACAGGCAGAAACAGGAAATGCGGAGGTCGATGAAAGCGATACCATCAGTCAAATATATCCTCCCAAAGTCATTCCCGACATCTATACCGGAGTAGATATCCAATCCGGATCGCAGGAAATTATACTCCATCTTTGCAGAAATGAAACAAACAGATGTGAATTATCCTTTTTCCGTTGCCAACCGGGACATATCGGTGAAAGACGTGCCGATCATGATCGAGAGCAAACGTTTTTTGTCATTAATGGAGAAGGTGACATTTCGGTAGATAATGAAAAAGCAAAAGTGAAAACGGGTGATCTTGTCTTTGTACCGCCGGGCGTATCGTATAGAGTTGACACAGAGGAATCCGCTTTGGAGTATTTATCTCTGGGTAGTTTAATAAGAGTATAAGTAAGGTTTCATTTTTTTCAGGAGGATATGATGAGAGTTGTATTTTGTCTTTTAACGGCAATATCATTGGTTATTTTATTGTTAGGATGCGGGGCGGAGGAAGAACACCGTAGTCTGATATACGATCCGCCGCGTGGTCCAAACGCGCCCGAGGATGCCTTCTTTCATGGAAACGAGTTTGCGTATTATGGCACCGATAGTCCATGGAATCAGCGTTTCTTTTACGGATATTTCGATGATTGGTATAAGCGTATCGGTCAGAGAATGATGCTCGATCTCATGGATAATAAAATAGGAGAGACGGAAAAATACGCGCGGCATATTTTAGCAGATAGATATCCAAACGATCTTGAAGCATTGTTTAATCTTGCAGTATCCCTTGCACATCAGAATAGAATAGACGAAGCAATGGAAATGGTAAAGCAATCAGTGGAGTACGGGCTGCCGTTTGGAAGATATTTGGCGGGACCGCGGGATATTTTAAGACCGCTTACGGAGTCGGAATTATTCAAAGACTACGCATCGAATTTTAATATTCCGGTTATACACGGGCCTATGGTCGGACGTGTAACCGATCAGAGCGCAAGTTTTTGGGTGCGCACTCCGAATGAAGATGAGGTACAGGTCCGTGTCAGTAAAACAAGATCATTGAATGAAGGAGTTTTATCGGATAAAATACGCGCCAGCGCCGGTGCAGATTATACCGCTATTGTTACCGTTAATAATTTAGACGCAGACACCCGGTATTACTATGAATTAATCGTCAATGGAGATCGGGTAAATGATCCGGGTGAATTAACGTTCCAAACATATCCTCCGCAGGGCGCACCTGCTGAGTTTCAAGTCGTTTTTGGAGGAGGCGGAGGATTTGTACCTCCAAATGAGAGGATATGGACGCTGATAAAGGAAAAACAACCGCATGCTTTTTTAGCAATGGGTGATAATGTATATGTCAGTCAGCACGCTCATCCATTTCATCCGCGTGCGTTACACGAATATACGTATTATCAGCGCCAATCGCGTGAAGAATACCAAAATATGATTTCATCTACTGCAGTATATGCGATATGGGATGATCATGAGTTTACGGACGATGTATGGCTTGGACCGTTTACTCATAAACCGCTCTGGAAAAAGACGATTTATCAGCTATTTAGCGAAAACTGGATAAACCCGGCGTACGGAACCGATGAATGGCCCGGATGCTGGCATAAATTTACTATAGGGGATGTGGATTTCTTTATGCTCGACGGTCGATATTACCGCACCAATCCGTATGCGACGAAACCCGAAAAATCAAATAATTATGCCGAATATCCAACTATGCTGGGCCCCGTTCAAAAAGAATGGCTATTAGAAGAATTGAAAAAATCCAACGCGACATTTAAGGTGATCGCTTCACCGGTTCCCTGGGCGTACAAAGCAAAGCCCGGTTCGAAAGATACCTGGAACGGCTTCAGTGAAGAACGAGAAGAAATATTTGACTATTTGGCAGATCATAAAATAGACGGAGTTATACTTCTTGCTGCCGACAGACATCGTTCCGATGCCTGGAAAATCGAACGTGTAAACGGTTATCCGTTGTATGAATTTATGAGTTCCCGCTTAACTAACGAACATACACATAGGATAAAGCCCGAGGCGTTGTTCGGATATAACGAAAAACCATCGTTTGGACTCTTACATTTCAAGACAACGGAGTCAGATCCGATTGTAACATATGAAATATACAGCATTGATGATGAGAAAGTATATTCACTCGCTCTTCGGAGCAGTGAACTTCAACATATAGAGTAAGTAATTTTTATTGAGGGTATTAATAAATATGGACACTATAAAAGCTAACTATCGAAGAAAGTTTTTAAAGCATGCCGGCATAACACTAACGGGGACAATACTTGTAAGCC
>PWTU01000531.1 GCA_003562775.1 Ignavibacteriales bacterium | reverse complement strand
GCTCGAGCTCGGCCAGCCGCTCCGCCCGGGTCACCACCCGCCCGAGATGGGCGAAGTGCACGTCGCCCACGGCCACCACCAGGTTCAGGACGGCACCACCGGCCTGCGCCGTGCGGAACATGTAGCCGCCGCAGCCGAGCTCGGCGTCGTCGGCGTGCGGGCTGATCACCAGCAGCCGCTTGCTCGGGGCATGGTCGAGCACCCGGCCATCGCTGCAACGCCGCATCACCGCTCCTTCGGTTGCGCCCAAGCGATGCCGGCCCGATCCCGGCCGGCCGCTTCGGCTGGCGGCGCATCCTAGCGACAGGGCTCGAGCCGAGAAGGGAGGTGGGGCGTGGCTGGCCCAGACCGGTGCCCGGCTGGCCTCAGTGCAGGCACCGGCCCAAATTCCCTTTCGACACGTCGTGCCTGTCAGCCTTGAGCAGCCGTCGAAAGCTCTGCCATGGCATGCTCAACTTCGATAATCACCTAAACGCAAAAATAAAGCAGTCAGGATGCCTAATCAGGTATGTGTACCCTCTTTCGAAAGCGGCATGAATGTTAGGCACTTGCCCATAAGTATAAGTTCGGACAACTCCGCTAAGTTGGCGCTGCCAGTGGATAACCTCGCCTTCAAGCAACATATGAAAGCTGGGATGTTCAAACGCAAATGCTGTTGGCACGTATTCGTTTTTATTACGCATAACAAATCTTATATTGTCTTGATATGAGAGAATGCTTGGTTGCCCAGTGATTTTCTGTGTGCCATTTCTATTCATGACCCCAACCTGGCATCTATTGATCCTTACCCATTCGCCTTCCCCACGGAAGAATAGACCATCACCAACTGGGTGTCGAAATATATTTACATCAGCGACAGGAAAAACTGTTGCCTCTTGAAGAGAAAACGAAAATTCACCGGTTTGATATCCGTCTCGACTGACCGAAACTTTAAAGGTTCCTGGAGCGTAAGGCAGTTCGAACTTCCCTTGTGCGTCGGCGGTGGCCTCCAAAGCCGAACCGACTATCCTCAGCTTGGCGCCGGGCACCGTTTGCCCAAACGGAGAATCGAGCACTTGACCCGTCAGCAGACCTCGTCCTGGGGCCAACTGCTGTCCGGGTGACCGGCCGGCCGTCGGTGCTTCGGCGTCAGCGCGGCTGAGTGCTACGATCCGGTCCGCTGGCACCTGAAAAACCCCACGACTGGTCTCTATGGGCACGGCGCCGTCGCTGAACCGGCCTTTGAGCACACTGCCGTCAGCCAGCCTCAGCGTCTCTTCGGCAAACTCCGCGATCTCGTGGGCTTGGACTGGCAGTGAGCCGAACGCCGAGGAAAATGGAAGCGATGCCTCCTCAACTTTGCCGACGAGCACAGTCCCATCATCCATCGTTATGCGCACCTGATCGGCAGTGTCGATGATCCCATCATCGGCATCCGCCATCGCTTCTCCATCCGTAGTGGGCACGATCATGCGAGCTAGCTCGACCGGCACCTTAGATAAATCTTCAATGCTGCGGACAATGACTTCTCCGTCCGCAAGCTCAAACGTTCCATTGGTGTAGTCTCTAGGAAGTTCTGTGCGCGCACAGTACATCTCCTTGCATTCCGAGAGCGAAATCATGAAGTGTTGATCGCCAATCCATTGAAAAGACTCCACGTCAAAAATAAGATCAAATGAATCAGAAAATTGAGGCAATACACTTTTGTCTATATCGGGTAAGCTAAAAAAATATAGCCAATGCCGACCCTCATTTCGGCTTGAAAGTATAACATGAGATTCGTTATTAGCCCAAGCCACCCACGGGCCAGGTCCATAGCGTCCTGCAAAAATCGACTGCGCTTCCTTTCTTTCTTTGTCGACGATGAAATCAAGCCCCTCTCCAAGACTAACGACCGCGTATCGACCCGTTGGAGATGACGGGGAAAGCCAAAGCTTCTTTGCAGGCTCGTTGTAAGGCATCAACACGTCGGTGATTGCGGCTCTCTCAATTTCCAGTCGACCATCATTTGATAGGCCGACACCGCAAGCCGTTTGCCCAGCGAGGATCTCAGTGAAGCCCTCTCGACAGTTCGCTTCCGCGAGCTCGACCAGTTCTCCGTGGGCAGTAACCATCTCAGCGATACCGGCGTCGATGCCGCCCAGCGCCCGGTCGGCGATATGCCAGAGAACTTCAAGTTCGGTGGCGAGCGCCCAAACCATGCTCTGCGGCACCTCCGAAAGAAGCTCGCGCACATCGACCTCGTGAGACCAGTTGGCGGCACCGGCACCAAGCTCGGCAAGATCGATCACGGTCATGACGGCGTGCGGTTCCGTCGATCCGAGTTTCAAGCTCATTTCGATGAATCCGCTTGTCGCCGAAGTCGCAGCGGAAAACGCGACCTCGACCTGCTGCCTGCGAAGGGAAGCGGCGTACCTGTTGAGGAGCCCGATCTGCACTTGCCGCAGTCCGTGGATGCTGCCCAGCCAGGGTGCAGGCCGATCGTCTTCCGCTTGTCTGATGGGCAAGTTTTGAAACGTCGATCGCTTGATCAACTGCGTGAGGTCATCGAAGTTGGAAGCGGCAAAGGCGAACTCGGCCGCACGTTCGCCAGGCGCTACGTCGAGAAGACGACCGCGGCTCCGGTTGATAGCTTCTTCGATCGATGCCACGACGGCATTCGAGCCGGTCACGACGCCGGTTGCTGCGCGCTCGCGCGCAGTGTCGGGCGGAACCACGGCCAGGAGGCGCGTGTCGCGCTGGCCCCTGAGGTAGTCTTTGACCACGGCCGCGAACGCATCCTCGCTCCGCTGGCGACGCGCCTCATCGTACATCAACCTGATGGAGTCGGCATATGGTGGCCCGTACAGGCCCCGAGCAAGGTCTTCGCCGGCTTTCCGAAGCGAGCGAAAGTGCATGAGCTTGACGGCTGCCGACAGCCAAGCGGTGCCCGAGGTTGCATCGGCAAGGACTTCATCGCCCAGCGCCGACCAGCCGCCCGCATCGACAACCTTTTCGAAGCTGTCAATGGTCCGCATCCAGCTCAGCCACGCCTGGAGTGCCGCGAGAGGGGCGCCGGCGATGTCAGCAGGCAGTCGCGCACGGTCGATATCGTGCACCGCCCAAAAGGCATAGCCGATCGTGTCCAGATCCTGGTCAACTTTGTAGCGAATGGCCTCGGCAAGTCTACCGAGCGCGGCGTCGAGTTCGGCGACCTCGGGCGCCTTGAAGGAACCGGGCGACGAAGAAGTCTCGTCGGCGCTGGCGGCGGACCCGGTGTGCGGCAGCAACAGCATCAGGAGTGCAACAACGACCGACAGTCGACGCATGCTGTATCTCCCTCTGATACGCCCAGCGCATGATGCGAACACGTGCCGCCTCGCAGAGGCCGGTCGCAGCCGGTTGAGCCAATGAAAATCGAAATCGATAGTGGGTCAAGATTTACCGCTCACTGTGACGGCTGCGCTGGATTCAGCCTCCAACCTCGCTCGCTCCACCAGCATGTGCCGACGGGCCTCGGCGTCACACATCCGGTTCACCCATTGCCGCTGGCGGCCGCGCGTGTGGCCGCGGACGTGGCGGACCAGCAGATCGAGTTGCTCGACCCGCGTTTCGATCGCCACCAGCGCCTTGGTTTCCATCGCCGACGGCCGCAGCTGCGCCTTGGTCACCGCCGCGGCGTCGGCGTGGTTGGCGATGCGCACCCGGGGCAGGACTTGTGAAATCAATTGCAGGGAGCGCAGGCTGTCGCTCTGCACCATCAACCGATCCAGCTCGGCCAGGTGCTGCTGCTCGAGCAGAAAGCGAAGGGCGAGGGCGATGCCGCCCAGTTCCGCCTCGCCGGGGTTGCTGATGCCCCGGGGCAGCGGGCCGCCGAAGATCAGGCCCTTTTCGAACGCGGCCTTCTTTGCCCAGGCGCCGTAGCCGGCGGCATGGGTGCGGTGGCAGAAGCTGGCATCGACGAAGAGGGTGAGGAACCGCGGGTCGGGGTGAGGAGGTGCTTTCATCGGTACTCTCCCCCGCTCAGATCTGCCGGTAGTCCACTTCCATGGCATCGAGCATCGACACCAGCGCGTCCTTCTTGTCGGCGCGCAGGCGGACGATGACGATGTCGTCGGGCGCCTGCTGCGGCTCCGGGGCTGGCTGGCCGAGTGACCGCAGGCCATGGCAGGCGAGCTCGACCCAGGCCGGCACTTCGCCCTTCTTGGCCCAGCCGCTGACCGTGTTGTCGGCGACGCCGAGCATTCGGGCGAGCTCGGTCCGGGTGTCGAGGCCGAGCTGCGCCATGGTCTCCTCGATGATGGCGAAGGCGACCCGCTTGTACTGCCTGGGTCGCCGCCCGCTGGCCGGCTGCCCGGTCTCCGGCTGCTCGGCATCCATCGGATAGGCGCCATTGCTGGGCTGTGGGGCCTGTCGGCGGATCTTGTGCGGGCTTGCGCCATTCAGTCGCAGCTTGGCCGCCCGCGGGTCTTGCGTCGGTGTCGTCGCCGGCATCGGCTCGGTTTCCTTCCCGTTGGTCTCGTTCTTGGGCGCCCGGGCACAGCCAGGGCAGAGCGGCGGCGACTTGACGTCGACCGTCCAGCCGACCCCGCGCAGCTTCTTGGTGATGATCTCGATGGGCATGTCCGCCGCCCAGCGCTTGCGGTCCTCGCGGCCGCAGCTGCTGCAGGCGATGCGCCAGAGGCCGCGTTGCCCGGGCGCCCTGACCCACGCGATCCCGACGGCCTGCGCCTGGCCGCGGTTTTCCTGAAAGAGATTGGACTTCGACATTTTGCCATCCTTGGCATTGGGGAAACTCTGAAACTGTGGGCGATCGGCTCCCGAAGAGGCGCTAGTCGCTCGTGAACGAGGCGCCCCGCGTGCCGGCTTTCGACCAGCAGAACTCGACCAGCTGGCCGAATGCGCCGCGATCGCGGCCGACCCGCTCGACCAGACGCCGCCGCAGGTCGGCCCGGGTCAGCGCACCGTGCACCTGGAGCATCAGGTTCGCCGTGCTCGGGTCCACCCAGAGCGGCTCGAACTCGGCATGCTGCTCGTTGAAGCGCCAGACCGTGCCGGGCTCGTCGCCGGAATCGGCTTCGAACGCTCCCTCGTCCGGCCAGACGAAGGCCATGCCGGTCCGCTGCCGGACGATGGCTTCGAGCTGATCGAACGCGGCAAGCACAGCCCGGTAGCCGACGGCATCAGGGGCGCGGGTCTTCCGTCTCGGCATCATGCCCTCCTTGGCGTGCAATTGATGTCATCTCCGACCGGCCCAGCCAGCCGGAACGTTCGGCAGTGTTGCGGATGATCGCCTGGAGCTGGGGCTCGACGGCGAAGCGGCTGAACGCCTGCTCGAGGCCCATGTCGACGATCGGCCGGCGCTCGGACGACGCCTTCCAGTCGAGCACCATCTCGATCAGGT
>PWTU01000287.1 GCA_003562775.1 Ignavibacteriales bacterium | reverse complement strand
TGGCGAAGTTCTTCGATAGACTGGATAAAGATAATAAGCTCACGAAGACGATCATCTATAATCTAAATCCCCGTGATAACGAGCTGATTGCGACAATGATCGGAAATTTTCAGGACGGCAGCGTCCCGGGTAAGATGCAGTTTGGCTCGGGCTGGTGGTTTAACGACCAAAAGGACGGGATCGAGTGGCAGATCGGGGCATTATCAAATATGGGATGCCTGAGTCAGTTTGTCGGTATGCTGACAGATTCGAGAAGTTTTCTC
This sequence comes from Ignavibacteriales bacterium, assembly GCA_003562775.1. GTDB lineage: Bacteria > Bacteroidota > Ignavibacteria > T3Sed10-11 > T3Sed10-11 > T3Sed10-11. Next base: position 18,369 of record PWTU01000287.1, on the reverse strand, counting down.
TCATTTCCGCGGCATGAGTATTTCAGAAGGGTGTTGTGTAATGTGTTGGGGCAAGAGATGGAAACAGGCTTGCTGCCGGATGATATAGGTTTAATTGGGAATTTAGTTCAGGATATATCTTACAGAAATACGAAAAACTATGTACGATAATCAATTAACCTTACGTACATTAGCAACACTTCAACTATTGCCAGCTGAGATTAAAAATCTTTTATTTGAATTATTATTTTCAAAAATTATGTTCACGACCTTATTAGAAAAAAATACTCAATTAGCTGTCATTACAAGAGCAATTACTCCAGTACTGATTATTCAGTTCATAATAATGAAAAAGCCAGAAACAGCATCAAGGTGATTTAACTGAAGAATGCCGGACAATGAGTTTCGGCTCCAATAGAGTTTGGATTCGTGGTTTTTTCTCCTGAAGCTGATCAATTATAGCTTCTAATGCTTTCTTGGCTATTTCTCTTGTGTTTTGCCGAATGGTAGTCAACGGTACACGCGCTAAGCTGGCAAACTCTATATCATCGTAGCCAACAATTGCAATATCATCCGGAATAGCGAGTCCAAGCTCAAGAACTGCCCGTTGAAATCCGATAGCGGCAAGGTCGTTATATACGAAAAAGGCATTGGGACATTCTTTTTGTTTGCAAATAGATAAACCAATCTCGTATCCAGCGGTGAAATAATTCCACCCGCCTCCGGATTGTAAATAGAAGATGTTATCGGGATTGATCGGTAAATTATAATGTTCCAATGCCTTGAAGTAACCGATCCTTCGGAGATCACTTATTAAGTTACCGACCGTACTGTTAATATATCCGATAGATTGATATCCTTGTTTAATAAGATGTTCAGTAGCAAGGAATCCCCCGTAAATATGATCTGATCCGACAAAATAGATGTCCGGATCGTGCGTATATGAAACCATGACATACGGAAATTTTTCTTTGTGGAGAGACCGCACTGATTCATTAGCAAAATATTTTTGAGCCATCGACGCGATAATGATTCCGGTTACCCCGCTGTTTTTTAATTTTCGAATGAGGTGTTCTTCTTTTGCCTGATCATCTGAGGAATTAGCTATTAAAGTTGTATACCCTTTGCTGTGTGCGAGCACCTCAATTTCATGGGCGATAAGTGAGAAGAAAGGATTTTTAAGATCCCGGAGAACAAAGCCGATAGTGTTGCTTGTCTCGTTATTTTTTACTGATTGTGTCTGTGGGTTGGTGTCTGCAACAAATGTACCTTTACCCGCTTTACTAATTAAGATACCTTCGTTGACGAGTTCGTCAATAGCTTTTTTTATTGTAATTAAACTTACATTATAATTTTCAGCTAACTGTTTATGTGTTTCGATCCGATGGCCGGCGGGAAGCTTTGTAGTGGCGATCTTATCTTTAATATCCTGAATTACCTGATGGTATAGATGATGGGGTTTTCTATAATTCATGGAATAGAGTGTTTTTCAATTAAATAAAGAGTTACTTGACAATAAAATATAAATAATATAATTTTAAAAACAAAGCATACCAGGTATATTAATATAATGTTAAGTGTATACATTCCTAGAAAATACGGAAGTTAAACAATTCTATCCTTTTTATCCGTGCTATTAGAAAAATACGTTTATCCATACTGGCGCACCACGGCATCTTCTAAACCGATCATATATTATTATATAATCAGAATTTTATATAACTTGCCAAGAAGAAACCGGTGTACCTATTTTGAAAAAAACCTTTAAAGATGATGCAAAAAATGAAATATCGATATAGTGCAGTGGTACAAGATTAAATATGTTTAGGTTTTAACATTTTAAAGGAGTGTTGGTGACTGATTCGATAGAATTTCACCGTCAGAGTTACGATAGAGCTTCTTTGGGTGGTTACATGGTTGGAATACTTGTTTAAGTGAATCGCCGCCAAAAATATGCTCTAAATTATAACCGGAATAGCTGGGAACAAATATCGACGAGTCCTGAAGGGTGTGGTATAATTCTGCTATGCCATTGTATCCGCTCCGATGTATCGTGCAATACGATGAATTATCAATGACTACTGCGGTAAGGTTGCCAGTGTTTATCGTAACCGATTGAAGGGCTTCTAAGCCGATCGGTCGAAAGTCTGAATTTATTGAACAGGTCGCACCTGAAATAATAAAACTAAATGCTATGAAAATTAATAGTATATTTTTCATTAAGCTATGTAGGTAAGTATGGTTGTTAGAGTTTCAAACAAGATATCAGAAATTAATCCTGTGATCAAATATATCATCAGATCAACCAGAGACAGAACGTATGCAGTTACATACAATTGATTTCATAATTATAATATTGTTTTTTTTATTACTCGTCATAATAGGGCTGTGGGCTTACTATAGGAATAAAAACACAGATGATTATTTTGTCGCCGGGGGACAATTACCGTGGTGGCTTTCAGGTATTTCACACCATGTCTCAGGATATAGCGGTGCAGTGTTTGTTGCCTATGCCGGGTTAGCATATACACACGGTTTTTCAGTCTATGTTTGGTGGGCATTTACAATAGGAATATCCGTTATAGTGAGTGCAAAGGTATTTCCACTTTATTGGGTACGGTTAAGGGAAAAATTATTTATTCAATCACCACTTGAGTTTTTAGAAACCCGGTATAATACGCTTACACAACAGGTTATTGCGTGGAGTGGCGTTATACTGAAAGTTTTTGATGTCGGGGCTAAATGGACTGCCGTTGCCATCCTTTTAAATGTTTTTACAGGTATTCCCATTGCAGGGGGAATTCTCGTTGCAGGGTTGATATCACTATTGTATATCACGTTTGGCGGATTGTGGGCGGTCATTTTTAACGACTTTGCACAATTTATTGTACAACTCGTTGCAGGTATAATAATGTTTGTGGTTGTTATCATCAGTCTCGGAGGTGTCGGGAGTATGATGCGGGTATGGGATCAGCTGCCTGAAGAGAATACACAGTTATTTAATGAACCGTATACCGCTGGGTTTGCTCTGGCTTTTTTATTTATTAATTTTCTTAGCTACAATGGTGGAACATGGAATCTGGCAACGCGTTATATATCATCCAAAAATGAAAATCAAGCTAAAAATGCTGCTATATTGTCAGGCAGCTTATATCTGATCTGGCCCTTAATATTATTTATGCCGCTTTGGGCTGCACCGATTTTGCTTCCCGATCTTAGTGACCCGACCCAGTCATATGCATTTTTAACATTGCAGCTTTTACCGGTTGGATTGGTCGGACTTGTTATTGCATCAATATTTGCAAACACTATGTCCATGACCTCCTCTGATATCAACACTATATCTGCTGTTATTACGAGAGATAATGTTCCGGTTTTAAGAGGGGAAAAGGATAGACATCCTTCATCACTTTTACTGGCACGTGGCATAACTGTTATATTCACAGTTTCAACAATAGTCGTGGCATTTCAATATGAGTATTTTGGCGGGGTGCTCGGTCTCATTGTAACATGGTTTGGAGCATCTGCAGGTATAGTTGCAGTACCTATTTTGTTTGGTATGCTGAAAATGTTTCGAAAGAGCGGATCCCACACAGCAATTCTTTCAATAATGTGCGGGATTATTACGTTTATCATAACCAAGAATGTTGATATACAACTGGCGTTGGAAGTCGGTCTGCCAGCCGGTGTATCTGCGATTGTTTACATTTTGTCCGGATTGCTTACCCCTAATGCATCAGTTCCTGCGACCGTTGATCGACTCTTTACACAATTAGAAAAATCGGAAATAGTGAGGACATAAACGTATGAATAACAGGATGGGAATCAATTGCTTATCGGGTGAACCGGTCAGCTGTACTATTGATGATGAGGATATAATACTTCAGCCGGAACCGAATCTTAACAAGGATACACATCCCTATATCGGACCCGGATTAATTGATTTACAGGTTAACGGGATAAACGGAATTGATTTTAACAGCGCTTCACTTACGGTAGAAAGGATAATCGATGCAACAAAAGCGATGCTCAGGCAAGGGGTAACAACATATTTTCCAACTATTGTTACAAATAAAAATGAAGCGGTTATTAAAATACTGGATACAATTCGCCGTGCGTGTGATGCCGATATCCTTGTACGAAATTGTATAGGCGGTATCCATCTTGAAGGACCTTTTATCTCATCTCAGGAAGGGGCTCGGGGAGCGCATGATCGCCGGTACATACAAGATCCCGATATTCGACTTATAAAAAAATTCCAGGATGTCTCGGTAGGAATGATTAAAATCATCACCCTTGCTCCCGAATTAAACGGGGCAATCGAGCTGATTCACTACTGTCGGGAAGCCCATATTAAATGTGCAATCGGCCATTCGCTTGCGTCGGCGGCGCAGATAGATGAAGCAATACGTGCAGGAGCGGTACTTTCAACACATCTGGGTAATGCAGTTCCGGATATGCTGCCGAGACACCCGAATATTTTATGGGACCTATTAGCACGGGATGAGCTTTATGCAAGCATTATTACAGATGGTTATCATTTACCGGATTCGTTCATAAGAGTCGTCATTAAGACGAAACGGGATAAAGCAGTTCTTGTCAGTGATGTAACTGCGTTTGCCGGATTGCCGGCAGGACGATATCAAACGCATATAGGAGCAGATGTTACACTGACTCAGGATGGAAAAATTTTTTTATCGAATAACCCAAACTATCTTGCTGGATCAGCAAAAACACTATTGGAGAATGTACAACATTTAACAGAACGGGGAATAGTATCCATCTGTACAGCATGGTGTATGGCTTCGATAAACCCGGCTACGATTATCACAGGAAGAAAATTTAACCAAAACGTGTGGCCGGATAATGATTTGGTTGAATTTAAAATTGTCGGAAAGAAAATTAAAATTACCGATGTATTAAAAGGCGGAATTGCAGTTATATGATGACTCTCTGCCGGTCCGTACCAATCGAAGAATAATATTTATGCGATATATCGCTAAAATATGTAAAATAAAATAACATAAATTTTTTTCTTGCGACTATTGACTCACGGAAATTTTTTTTATATACTAAATATAGTATACCAGGTATGATAATATATTATTATCTACCTATCCTGGTAGATCAATCGCCTATATGACAATTTAAACATTGTTTAGCTTGCCATTATAGGTCACGCAAACCGGGACTCTTCAAATAGGCTGTAACTCAAGATTTGTCAAACGGATTTTTGAGGTTCATTATGAAGCACCTGCCAGCTGTAAACACCATTTCAATGTGTGTACTGTTTTTGTTCTCCTCTGTCTTATATGCTGAAAACGAAGGTACAATTATTGGTACCGTATTTGATGAACTGACCGGTGATCCACTTATTGGTGCTAATATTTATATCGAAGAAACAACCAGAGGTGCTGCCTCCAACCGTGAGGGAAATTTCCGTATTACTCAACTTCCCCTCAACCAAGATATTATTCTAGTTGTAAGCTTTCTAGGTTACGAATCTACTCGGGATACATTGCATTTAGATTCACCCACCCCAATAGAAATAGTTTTGCACTTAAAACCGGATATTCTTAGAATGCGTGATGAAGTGGTTGTAACATCACAACTACTGGGTCAGGCATCTGCTATTCGCGACCAACTTTCATCAAATACTATTGTCAATGTCGTTTCGCAGGATAGAATAAGAGATCTGCCTGACCAAAATGCGGCTGAATCTATTGGTAGATTGCCGGGAGTTTCTCTACAAAGAGATGCAGGAGAAGGAAGTAAAGTTGCTATCCGTGGACTCTCTCCACGTTTTACCTCAATCACAATTAATGGTGAACGAATACCCTCTACAGATCCGGAAGATCGATCGGTCGATCTCAGTATGATCTCGTCGGATATTTTAGCGGGAATAGAATTATATAAATCACTTACACCCGATCGAGATGCTGATGCGGTTGGTGGTACCGTAAATTTTGTTGTTCGAAAAGCTCCACGTGGATTTCAGGGAGACATACGATTACAACCTGGATATAATTCTCATGTCGATGAGTACGGTCAATATCGGGGTAGTGCCAGTGTGAGTAATCGTGTACTGGATAACAAACTTGGATTCGTCGTTTCGGGTAATGTGCAACGTGCCAATCGAAGCTCAGACCTCCTTGATGCAGGATATATTTTTACACGTGAACAGCGTGCGGGTGAGGAACGAGCAATCGTTTCAGTAAATAATCTAAATCTCAATGAACGGTTTGAGATTCGTCATCGATACGGTGGAAGTCTGGCTTTGGATTATGAATTACCCGGTGGAAATCTGATGTATAATGTTTTCTGGAGTGAAACTGACCGTGAAGAAGTTTTATGGAGAAAGCGGTATCGTGTCGGATCAAGCTATGTAGAACATTGGCTGCGTGACCGTCAAGTTAATACGAGTATGATTTCTCATAACATTCGTGGAGAGCATACTTTTAAATGGTTTGAATTAGATTGGCGTGGTTCATTTTCTCAAACGAATCTTCATATCCCGTTCTCCCACGATGCGCAGTTCCGGGAAGTCGGTGCTTTTCAAAGTGATCTGATCGACGATGAAGGTCCGGAACTTATACAACTTGGCGCGAGGAATAACCTTGACAACACTATCTTTTTACAGGCATTCCTTGATGAAGAATGGATTAAAGATCGTGATGCTACATTGCAAACGGATATTACGGTTCCGTTCTCGGTAAGCAGAAATGTGACGGGATATATTAAGTCAGGATTAAAGTATCGCGAAAAGAACAGGGATCGGGATAAAATTCAGAATTTTACAGCCCCGTTTGCGATTGACCGGATTGGCAGTGAAAATCCTGATATGTTTGATCTGGATCGTAACGACCGGGTCCTGATATCCAATTTTATTAGTAGTTACGAACCACACGATATTTTAGAGGGTCAATATCAGATGAATGTTCGGCTTGACCGCGGGTTGATAGATGATTTCCTGAGAACATTCCGTGATAAATATAATCCAAATGGATTAATGGATCTCGAATATTATGATGCGTCAGAAAAAATAGGTGCCGGTTATCTGATGGCAGAGGTGAATCTCGGACAGAAAGTAATGCTTCTTGGTGGTGTGCGCCTTGAGAATACACGAACGAGTTATCACACAGTGGTTGGTGATGTGGTAAGCACCGATCAGGGTGTATATATTGTGAATCCAAAAGATACGACCGGCGGTCAGAATTATACCGAACTATTTCCGATGATGCATCTTCGTTATAAACCGACAAACTGGTTTGATATACGTCTCGCGGCAACCCGTTCGATGTCCCGGCCGAATTATTTTAACTTAGTCCCCTGGGAAAGAATCTCTCATTTACAAAACTTACTCGAACGCGGGCGTGATGATCTTTTACACACAACAGCATGGAATTATGATGTTTACTTTTCCTTCTATAACTATCTCGGTTTATTTACGATCGGCGGATTTTATAAGGAACTTGAAAACATCGATTACATTCGAACGAGTCGTGTACGTGAGCCGGGGCCAACACTTGGCTATATGCTTACCCAACCCGAAAATGCAGAAGGAATCACCACCGTTCACGGATTCGAGATAGAGTTGCAAACCAATTTACGTCTCCTGCCGAGTCCGTTTGATGGTATAGTTTTATATGCTAATTATTCATATATCGAATCAGAAACCTTTTACCCGCTTATGAGAATCGGAGAACGAAGTCCCGATCCGCCATTCCAGCCTATTATAATTGATACAGTACGGGCAGCCCGCATGCCGGGTCAGGCAAAGCAAATTGCAAATTTCTCTATCGGCTATGAGAAACGCGGGTTCAGCGGCAGAATTTCAATGATATTTCAGGATGAGACCCTTGATTATATAAGTTCACGGGAAGAATTGGATGGATATACAAATCCATATACCCGTTGGGATCTGATACTTCAACAAGATATCGGATACGGTTTAAGTCTCATGTTTAACATAAACAATCTGACCAATTTACCTGAAGAAGCGTCTCTCGGTATCCGGGAATTCGCAACGCGTGAAGAATATTTCGGATGGACGGTCGATTTTGGTATTCGATATCGATTTAAATAAAACCTTAATAATTCTCATTAATCAACCACTACTTAATCACCAATATGCGAGGATGTCATGAAATATTTTTTCGCTAACATCTCTACACTTATCATCATTGTCAGCTTGTGTTTTTTCGCAGCCGATAATGTATTTGCTCAAAGAACTGTCGAAGTACCACAGGGATTTGGTACATTAAACGAAGCCATAGACAGCGATACTACCGAAGCAGGGGATCGGGTGGATCCGAATACGGTATATGTTTTAGAGCGGGGTGGAACATATATACTAAACGGAACCATACAAAACAGAGGATTTCATCTTAGAATCGAAGCGGAGCCTGGCGACGGGCCGAGACCGGTTTTACGGCCGGGGGTACCTGACGGAGGATCTTCATCACATCCATTCCGTGTACGGGATGATCTAACGTTACGTGGATTATATGTAACCAATCGTGATGAACTGGACGGATTATTAACGCGAATGCTTCGCGTAAGTGCGGATAGTGTCAGGATAGTTATCGATGATTGTCATCTTGATGAAGAGGGACAGGCTGCATTCAGACTTGATAATCCATATAATAGAATTTTCATCACCAATTCTATTATTAGCAATATTGGATTACCGATCAGTCCCGATAATGGACGTGGTATCGATGACAGAGGGAACAGTATCGATACTTTGGTTATGGAAAATAACACGTTTTACAATCTGACCAGCAGGGTTCTCAGAAAGACTGCAGGAACGTTAAATTATGCACGAATTAATCACAATACATTCTTCAATATTGGCCAAATGATATTTACTTTCGATGAAGTTATTGAAGGCTCGTTCACTAATAATAATGTTTTTAATGGGGCATTTAGTGGACGGGAAACTAATCCTGAAGGCTTTACCGCTAACTTTACCGGAATTGAGGTCAAAGAACTCGGCCAAGATCTTATTGACCAAGGTTATACCCAGACACTTGACATTCGAAATAATAATTTCTATCTCGACCCAGATATTGTTGACGTGTATCCGGACACTATAGAAGTGACTCCAATATTTAACGATGTAGCGCAGTCATTTATAGATGCGGCGGGTACCGGTGATACAATTCTTGAGGAGGCAGTGGAATTTGAAAATAGTCCACCCTCAGAATTAACTATGGTTGATATGTGGTGGGGCGATCGTCCGAATGCACCAGGCTGGGATAACTCAGGAGCTCCGTTTGATTTCGCATATGAGACAACAGCTGAATCATACACGGCATCAACCGCAGGTCAGCCTCTTGGTGCATTAAAGTGGTTTGATATGGTTGTGTCAGTGAATGATAACTGGACTCCACACATTGCTGAAGAATATGAATTATATTCAAATTATCCGAATCCTTTCAATCCTGAAACCACTATCAGGTATCAGATCGGAAACCGTGAACATGTTTCTCTAATCATCTATAATGCTCTCGGACAGCGGGTTGCAACACTCGTTGATGACATTCAGGAAGTTGGTGTACATAATGTTCGATGGAACGGCATGACAGACAGTGGACGTATTCTTCCGAGTGGTGTTTATTTATATCAGTTGCAAACCGACAGTTTTAGTGCCACACGTAAAATGATTATGCTTAAATAAGATATATCGTCTTTACCGTAACTGTATTGAATCGTAATTCCGCAGCAGGCTGGTCGGATAAATCCATCAGCCTGCTCATATAAAACACACGTTATATTTATTTTATACATTCATTATTTCCAATACTTTTTACTTAACGAGGACATCTATGTTGTTTCCTATCATAAATAATCATCGATATATTCACGACCTAAATGGTATATGGAAATTTCAAATAGATCCTGATAATAGCGGAGAGAAAAATAACTGGTTTAATAATTTTCAGTCCGATTTACATATTGCAGTTCCCGGTACCTGGAACGAACAATTGGAAGAGTACGGTCTGGCAGATTATACCGGCAGTGTCTGGTATGCCCGAAAGTTTGTCCTTCCCGACTATTATTTTCAGAATAAAAAAATATGGCTTCGTGTCGGATCAGCAGATTATTATGCAAAAGTGTGGGTCAACGGGAATTATATAGGTGAGAATGTCGGAGGATTTCTTCCGTTTGAATTTGATGTGACTGAGCATGTATTGCGTGATCAGGAAAACTCATTGGTGCTATTGGTAAATAATGAGCTTACGAATGACACGATTCCCCAGGGTATCACCTCAGTGGACTATGCTAACGAGGGCAGGAAGCGTGAAGAAATGTATCCGCCCGCCAGGTTTGACTTCTTCCCCTACGGAGGGATACACCGCACGGTTGTGTTATACGCAACACCCGAATCGCATATCGGTGATGTAACAGTCCATTCGATCATCGGTAAAGATTCAAGTGCAACAATTCTTATCGAGACTCTATTTCAAAATATAAAAGATGGGACAGTCAAATTTACACTTATCGGTAATTATGATAAGTATACTACAACGGAATTATTTAATAATTTTTCGAATGTAACTGAAATGCAGTTGGAAAATTGCCGGTTATGGTCTCCCGATGATCCCTTTTTATATGATCTGAAGATAGAAGTAATTGCTAATGAAAAAGTGCTTGATGTTTATACGCTTCCGGTCGGTATACGGGAGATAACTGTTGACGGTACGGATCTGCTTTTAAATGGTAAAAAGATATTTCTCAAGGGATTCGGAAAACATGAAGATTTTCCTGTTATCGGGAAAGGGGTAAGCGATCCGTTGATGGTAAAAGATTTCGGTATCTTAAAATGGATTAACGCAAATTCATTCCGGACATCTCATTATCCATACGCCGAAGAAATTATGCAATATGCTGATAAAATGGGAGTTTTGGTAATCGATGAGGTGCCGGCTGTAAGTCTTGATTTCCGTTACTTGACCGATTTAACAAAAGAAAATCATAAGCAGGCGATCCGTCGCCTCTATGAACGCGATAAAAATCATCCTTCTGTAATTATGTGGGCGGTTGGGAATGAACCGAATCTTGTAAACAGTAGTATTTATTTTAATGGCATTGGAAAATCATACTGGAAAGAGATTATTGAGTTCACCCGTTCATTGGATAAGTCCCGTCCGATTACCGTTCCGAATTGTCAGGCGGCAGGGGCTGAAGACCCCGTTTTTGAATTCTGTGATATTATTTCACTTAACCGATACTATGGTTGGTACGAGAACCCCGGACAAATTGATTATGCCGTGAAATTATTTGAAGAGGAACTCGATATCATCTATGAAAAATACGGTAAGCCGGTATTTGTTGCCGAGTTTGGTGCCGATACGATGGCCGGATTTCATTCCACTTCAGATCAAATGTTTACCGAGGAATATCAATCCAAATTAATTAAAAAATATTGTGAATTAATTGAATCAAAAGATTATACCGTCGGTGAACATGTTTGGAATTTTGCTGATTTCAAAACCTCACAGCATTTTCGCCGCGTCGTTTTAAACCTCAAAGGGGTTTTTACACGGGTGCGGGAACCGAAGTTGGCAGCATTTACGCTGAAAGAAATATGGAAATCCGAAACATTTAATACGATAATGGAAAATGCCTCTGAATCAATACGAGAGAAACAATGAAAATAAATTTTTGTGTACTGATAGGACTTAGCTTAATACTAAGTATTATTTTTTACAGTTGTACCGGTCCCGTGGATGAACGGAAGACGCAAATACAGCAGGCGATGATCGACGGTGCAAATTATGCGATGAATGTGCTTTTAGATGAAGAGGGGAAATCACGATGTGATTATAATATTATAAAGGGTGAATGGGTGGAATATGAACCACCATGGCATACCGGACAAATAATTTATGCGTTGTTGGAAACATACCGTCTAACGGGGAACGAGGAATACCTCGATGCTGCACGAAGAGCGGGTGATTGGTGGGTTTCGCTTGAAATTACCGATCATCCAAAATTAACGGGCATGGTGAACGCAATCCACGGTGATGAGCTTGCAGAATTTATTGTATTTGCAACAGTATCAGACGGTACTGCAGGGTTATTCCGGTTATATGATGAGACCGGTTATGAACCATACGCCGCTGTTCCGACATCTGCAGGTGAATGGATGCTCGAACACATGTATCTTCCTGAACACGGATTATTTTATGATTTTGTTCATTTTGAAACTGGCGAAGTGCTGACCGAAGATCATCCGTATTGGGGAGATAAAGAGAAAGAGTTATATGATGTTGCTCGCCCGAATAACGAAGGATCCCTGTACAAATATATGTATGAATATACAGGAAATGAACGCTATCGGGAAGTCTTTTTGGAATTATGTGAGAGTCTGGTCGAGCGGCAGGGTCCCGAGGGACTATGGATGGATTTCGGACCAAATCAGAAAGATTATGACCGGTTTCATCCCCGATTTAATATCTGGTATGCAGAAGCATTACTTGATGGCTATGATATGACGGGTGATGAGCGGTACCTTCACGCTGCAAAAAAAACCGCTGATCGGTATGTGAAAGCACAGCAAGGTGATGGCACAATCTATTATGTGAATTTTCTCGATGGTTCCTACAACTCAAACTCCTTATGCGGGTCCGGAGTTTCCTTCGCCGGCATATTATGGCTCCGGCTGTTACAATACGGAGTCGGAGATGAATATATCGAAAATATCGAACGGTCACTGGAGTGGGTGTTAAACAATAGATATGCAACCGACCATCCGGATCCGAATCTCGCCGGTGCTTTTGTAGAAACAAGAATGCGCCATATTTATGGCGGATTATGGTATACAATGCGGGATCTTGGTACCTCATTCGGCCTGCGCTTTCTTGCCGACTATTACCGTTATGCATACGGAGAACATATTTAGTATTAAATAAAAATCTATAGGAAAAGGAATAATTATATGTTGAAAAAACAATTTGTCTTTGTATTATTATCGTATTTCATTTTTTTCATAAGCGTGGATGCAGCGGATAGAAAGGATGAAATTAAGAATGCAATCCGGGAAGGAGCCGATTACGCAGTTCGGATATTATTAGATGAAGAAGGTAAATCCCGGTGTGATTATAATCTGATTGAAGGGCAATGGTATCTGTATGAACCTGCTTGGCATACAGGGCAGGTCGTTTTCGGCCTCGTCGAAGCCTATCGCATTACAGGAGATGAAAGCTATCTCACCGAAGCTAAACGGGCAGGAGATTGGTGGACAAGCTTACAAATTACTGACCATCCGAAGCTTAACGGAATGTTGCACGCTGTGCACGGAGACTATATAGGAGATTACATTGTATTCGCGACAATTTCGGATGGTGCATCCGGAATATTTCAACTGCAACAAGAAACTAATATCGACAGATATGCAGAGGTAGCAACCGAGGCAGGAGAATGGATGCTGAATCATATGTGGGTGCCTGAGCACGGCGTGTTTTATGATGTTGTCGATGTACATACCGGTGAAGTGTTTAAAGACCGGAGTCCGTTCTGGGCAGACATTGAAGATCAAACATTGTTTCATGTCGCACGGCCGAACAGTGAAGGATCGCTCTTTAAGTATATGTATGATTTCACCGGTGATGAACGATATAAAGAAGTTTTTATTGCACAGATGGAAAGTCTTGTTGAGAAGCAAGGTCCGGAGGGATTGTGGATGGACTTTATGCCGAATAATAAAGAAACAGGCTCCTTTCATCCACGGTTCAATATTTGGTATGCCGAATCTTTATTAGACGGATATGATCTGACCGGTGATGAACGCTATCTACAGGCTGCGGTAGAGACCGGACGGGCTTACGCTCGGGCACAAATCGGAGACGGAACAATTTTTTATCAGAATTTTGTCGACGGCCGGCGAAACAGAGATTCAATCTGCGGATCTGCCGTGTCATTTGCCGGAATATTATGGTTACGCTTAATTCTATATGGTGTAGGTGATGAATTTAAAGGAAATCTTGAAAACTCGGTTAATTGGGTTTTACAAAATCGGTTTTCAATCGATCATCCCGACCCGAATCTTGCCGGGGCATTTGTAGAAACCCGTACCCGCCGACGGGACGGAAAGGTCTGGATGACAATGCGGGATATTGCTACCTCATTTGGCCTTCGCTTTTTGTCTGAGTATTACCGGTATAAGTACGGGGATCAGTAGATCTATCACCCTTAATTTAATATTATAAAAAGCTTAATCAGCTATGATAACAAATCAACTTCAGAAATTAAGTTTAAAAAACCGACTCGGGATTTTCTTGCTGTCTATCGGTCCGGGTTTGTTTCTCGTTGGATATAATATCGGTACCGGAAGTATTACCACAATGGCATCTGCCGGGGCTGCGCATGGGATGGTCCTTATGTGGGCATTATTAATATCGTGTATATTTACTTACGTACTTATTGTTTCGTTTAGTAAATACACAATCGTTACCGGTGATACGATTCTGCAAACACTGAAGAACCATTTCGGTAAGGGGGTTGCATTGTTTGTGTTGGGTGTTTTGATATTTACCGAACTCGTGTCGAGTATGGGTGTAATGGCTATTGTGACGCAGGTTGTGCAGGAATGGTCACGTCCTCTTACCGCATCCGGAGAGGGATTTAACACGATTTACCTGACGCTGATATTCGCTACCTTCCTTTATATACTTTTTTTAAATGGAAAAATACGGTTTTTCGAGAAAATCCTGATCATATTTGTGACCATAATGGGTGTGAGTTTTCTGATGTCAATGTTCATTATGTTCCCCGAGCCGGAAGCTATGATTGGTGGACTTATACCATCAATACCTGACGAGGCCGACGCCGGAATATTGGTCGCCGGAATGATCGGAACCACAATGGGAGGAGTATTGTATATTACACGATCGATTCTCGTGAAACAGAAGGGATGGGAAATTAAAGACCTTCAGATTGAAAAGCGAGATGCCAGGATATCTGCAACACTTATGTTTGTACTCAGTATTTCAATTATGGCGGCGGCGGCAGGTACTCTCTATCCGCTCGGTATGCGGGTTGATAACGCGATCGATATGATAAAATTACTTGAGCCGTTACTCGGTAGGTTTGCTGTTTCTATATTTGTTGCCGGAATAGTAAGTGCAGGACTTTCATCTTTATTTCCTATTGTACTCCTCGCTCCTTTGCTCCTGGCAGATTATATGGAAGAAAAACTCGATTTAAAATCTGTTCGTTCGCGTGTGCTCGTATTTATTGGTTTAATGATGGGATTTGTTGTGCCAATCTTCGGCGGCCGCCCCGTTATGGTAATGATCGTCTCACAAGCATTTACCCTTGTCATTACTCCGTTAATAATAGGTTTGATGCTCTTATTGTTTAGAAAAAGTTCAGTGATGGGAGATGAACATACTGCACCCTGGTATTTAACCGGCACACTTGGTATTATAGTTCTTTTTACGGGAGTAATGACAGTTGTTGGCCTGATCGGAATAATTAACTTCTTCTTTTAGTATTCAGACTCGCTGATTTTTTATGACCACTCCATACGATCCGTCAATAGTATGCGCCTATCTATACATAATCTCAAAGTATGGATATCCGCCTGCTGCTGCGAACACAATACAGTATCTTAAGGAGATGAAAAATCTCGGATTTCAGAGCATAGAATTGGAAGGAATACGGGAACAGCATTTATCAGATATTTACGAAATGCGGCATTCTATAAAGTATAAGCTTGATGATTTGGAATTACAGGTACCGTATTTTTGTGCAGTGCTTCCCGGAGTAACATCTCCTGATAAAAAAACGAGACTGAATAATCTTGAATTATTTGAAAAGGGATGCGAAATTGCAAAACTATTCGGGGCAAAGGGAATCCTCGACAATGCCCCGTTACCTCCCTATCAATTCCCCGATGAAATCCCGATAACCCGTCATTATGATGAAGGTGTTCTCGGAAGTGCAACAATTCCATCTGATGTGATCTGGACTGATTTTTGGGATTGTTTGGTAAAAACATATCGTGAGTTGTGTGATATAGCTTGGGTATATCATCTGACTTTCCAGATACATCCTGCAATCGGATGTTTATCATCTACGACCGATGGATTTATTAATTTTCAGCAAGCGATATCTCGTGATAATATGCGCTTTAATTTTGATACGGCAAATCTTTTTTCAATGAAAGAAAATATATCGTTGAGTTTCATCCGGTTAAGTGAATTCATCGATTATATACATCTTTCCGATAATACCGGTCTGCGTGTAGAACACCTTCCTCCTGAAAAAGGTGTAATAAAGTGGGAAGTTTTTTTCGAGACTATCGAAAAAGCCGGATTCCAAGGTCATATCGGTTTGGATATTGGGGGTGAAGAATCACCGACAGATGATCTCGAAAAAGCATATATTAATTCAGCAGATTGGTTGTACAACTATTGGAAGACAAGAAATTAAGCATATTGATATGTACAAATATTTACTTATTTCATTATTTCTGTATTTCATTATTGTTCCGCATCCAATAATCGGTGCTGTTAATAATATTCCGGTCGTACCGCATCCGCAGGAGGTAGAATACAGAAGCGGAGTGGTGTCGTATTATGAAGGTGCTGTTTCAATTAAATTGTACGGCCGTGACCATCACCCGAGTGCAGAACTCGGTATCGGGGAACTGAAAGAGACGTTTGAAGGACTTTCAGGCATTACACCGACGCGCGGTGAAACAGGAGATCTGGTAATTCATATAGGCCTGCCGTCTCGAGACCGGACGTTCCGTCGTAAATGTCGGGATTCCGGAATTGAACTCGATGCACAACATGGAGAAGAGGGATATGTTCTTCATGTAGAAACATCCGGGATAATGCTGGCGGCGGAAGGGCCGGCGGGCTTGTATTACGGGATGCAGACATTGAAACAATTGCTGCGCGGTGCAGCAACAGCCGGCACACTGCCGTCGGTTCGCATAAGCGACTGGCCAGATTTACAGTATCGTGGAATAATGGATGATATCAGCCGTGGTCCGGTACCGACGTTAGCGTATATGAAACAGCAGATACGTCGGATAGCCGAACTGAAGATGAATATGCTGATGTATTATGTAGAACATGTAGTGGAAACGGAACGGCACGGAGAATTTTCACCGGCAGGAGGAGGGGTAAGCATAGCGGAATGGCGGAAGTTGTCGGAGTATGCTGATCAGTATCACGTAACACTGGTCGGTAACTTTCAATCATTCGGCCATTTCCAGCATATCTTATCTCATCCTCGGTATGCACCGTTGGGAGAGCGTGGAAGTTTGTTATCGCCGGTACTTCCGGAGAGTGAGCAGTTGTTGCGAGATATTTATGAAGTGCTGGTTCCGGCATTCAGCTCGCCGTATTTTTGTGTGAACAGTGATGAGACGTTTGACCTGGGTAAGGGAGCGTCGAAGGATCGGGTTGATAGTCTGGGTGCAGGGGTGGTGTATGCAGAGCATATTCTTCGCATGCACAGTATACTTGAGGAGCTGGGTGTGCGAATGATTATGACGGGAGATATAGTTTTACAGCATCCGGAGGCTCTCGACATGCTGCCAAAGGATATAATTATGATAACGTGGGAATACGGACCGCATGAGTCATACAGTCATTTGATCGAACCTTTTATCGAGGCAGGATTTGATTTTATGGTATGTCCGGGTATACAGAACACCCGCCGGTTAACGCCGGATTATAATCGTATATTCCCGAATTTAAAAAATTTTATCAGAGACGGTGTTGAATATGGTTCCTTTGGTTTAATGAACACCGTTTGGGATACCGAAGGGATCCCGTTATTCTCGCGTGCGTGGTACGGAATCGCCTACAGCGCCGATCTTTCCTGGCGTTATTCAGAAGATGATGTGGACTTATTCAGTGAACGGTTTTTAAACGGAATATACGGTGACAAAACGGGAAATCTCACCCGCGGAATCTGGAAACTTGCCGAACTTGCAGAGTTGCAGCCTACCAGCAGTATGAATGACCGTATACTATGGACGCACTATATACCGAAGCGATTGGAATCGATTCGCTTGAGTTCAGCCGAACTATCACGGGTACTTGAAATCTGTGATGAGGCGGGTGCATATTTTTCATCGTCTGAGCCGGAGTATTATGCAGATGACCTTCGATACTTTGAGTATACGCTTGCGGTATACCGGTATGTTGCAAATGCGCGGCTTCGGATGCTGGAGGCGGCACAGCGGTATTATGATTTATCGTTACTGCAACGTGATGCCCGTTCAGAGAGCAGAAGTGAATTGATCGAAGTGATCGAACTGGTATCGCAGTTACGGCAGGATTTAGAATGGATCATATCTGAATTTGAGATAGTATGGTTGAAGGAGAACAGGATCTATGCATTGGACCGGTTCAGTGAGCG
>PWTU01000034.1 GCA_003562775.1 Ignavibacteriales bacterium | reverse complement strand
GTTCCGCTCGAAATTATGGCATTCGTAAATCACGGGGTGAATGGATACAATTATTGGATGCCGATGATTGGCTTGCCCTGGACAAGTTACAAACGCAACTGAATAAGTCCGGCGTTGATTTGTCGGCGACGGATGTTGTTCTCTATAGTGACTACGGTATAGTCGTTCATGATAACAGGAATTCGGTGGGACAGGCGGAGGAATTTAAATTTGATGCCTATAGCGCTGAATGTCTGATAAAAATGATTATTGGACGGAAATTCGGTCTGCAGATGCCGACACCTCTTCACGTTAATAATACCCTCATAAAAAGAAATATATTCACAAGGCATTCCTTCGATGAATCATTTTGTTACGCATATGAAGACTTAATGTTTTTCTACTGTTTGCTTATTGATAATATAATGTTTATACATACTCCATTTATAGGTATGTATTACAGATCAAACAAGGAAGGAATATCCAAAGTTGTTAAATCGAATCGAATAGGATATTTACAGCTACTGGAAAAGGTTTACTTAATGCGTAAGGAACATTTACAGTATGCCTCTACGGTAAATGTAATACTTGAATATTTTGTACTGAATAATGACAAAGAACTATACAATAAAACGTTATATTTAGTCCGGAACTCAAATGTTCCTGTCCGGTCGGCATCCGGGAAAAATATAAAGAAAAAGATAATCGTTCTGGATACATTAAAAGTTCTCAAGCTGTTGATTAAGTTTAAAAATAACTTATCGATGAGATATCCGTTTTCGAAATTTATCGGTAGATTATAATATGTGTGGTATAGTCGGATTTATACATAAAAACGAACTACCAGCCGTTTCTGCAACGATTCGTATGATGACCGATACGCTTTCGCATCGCGGGCCTCACGGGGATGGCATATATACATATCGAAACGTCGCTATCGGCCATAGAAGATTGGCGATAATAGATCTCGATACGGGTAAGCAGCCGATGTCGAATGAAAATGATACGATATGGATTACTTACAATGGCGAATTATATAACTATCAAGAGCTTCGGAGATTGTTGGAGCAGAAAGGGCATTTATTTAAAACTAATTCCGACACCGAGGTCGTAATTCATGCATACGAGGAGTGGGGGAAACGATCGGTCGAATATTTTAGAGGTATGTTTGCATTCGGTATTATTGACACGAAAAATTTTGAATTCTTTTTAGCCAGGGATCATATCGGAATTAAACCACTGGTATATTTAAGCGATAGCGACTATTTTGCATTCTCCTCTGAACTTCAGGCATTATATGCATTACCGGAGTTTTATTCAAAATTAAATATCAATGCACTTGATCAATATATAACACTCCGATATATCCCCGCTCCCCTCACTATTTTTCATAATGTATATAAATTGCTTCCGGCACATAGAATGGCCGTCGGGTTTAACGGTGAGATTAAATACATAGAAAAGTATTGGGACGTCCGGTTTATGCCGGATTCATCAAAGACGGAAGAGGATTGGATTGCGGAGCTTGATTATATGCTTCGAGACTCGGTAAAGAAACATTTAATAGCGGATGTCCCGGTTGGTGCACTGTTATCCGGAGGAGTTGATTCTACGCTGATCGTAAAATATATGAAAGAGATCAAGGGCGACGATCCGGTTCGAACTTTCAGTGTCGGATTCAATGAAGATAAGTATTCGGAATTACCGTATTCGGATATTGTCAGTAATACTTATAATACCGATCATCATTCAAAAATTATATCACCCGAATCGATTGAAATGTTGCCTGCTCTTGCGAAGCATTACGGAGAGCCGTTCGGTGACGATTCATGCATACCGACTTACTATCTTTCGAAATTTGCAGGTGAATACGTAACGGTTGCACTTTCCGGTGATGGAGGCGATGAATTATTTTGCGGTTATACTGTATATGAACAATGGCTGAATCTGATCGAGGGTCGTTTCGTCGAAACGTATAATAAATATCCATGGTGGAAAAAAATAGCTTATATCATCCTGCATCATACCTATACATCGAGATATCCGTTTGAGTATAACAAAAAATATGACCCTACTGTCGAGCTATGGATAGAGCAAATGCAAAATATCGACTCAAATTGGAGGAAGAAGTTATGGAGACAGGAGTTTCACCGGTCGATTGACGGACTCCCCGATGCATTCAAATGGACAAAAGATCATTTCCGGTCCGTTTCTCCCGTTCATTTGGCACAATACATAGACGTTAAAACGTTGCTGCCATCCAGGTTGCTGCCGAAAATAGATATTGTGAGTATGATGAACGGCTTGGAAGTACGAACCCCATTTGCCGATAAGGAGATCGTCGAATTTGCCAGTAAAATTCCCGATACAATGAACCTGAAAAGAAACGACGGACACACGTTCACAGGCAAGTATTTGCTTAAAAAACTGCTCACGAACGATTTTAACAATAATTTTATTCACCGGAAAAAAACCGGGTTCAATATTCCTATCAAACCGTGGTTTTCATCAAACGGTGAAAACCGAAAAGTTCTCGAGGAATTATTATTGCGTCCGTCCTCTCATTTATCGGAATATTTCAGGAGAGAGACCATACGCAAATTATTCAAACGAAACGAAATGAGGGTGCTGTGGTCGTTGCTCTTTCTTGAAGTTTGGCTTGATCACGTAGGTACTGCAAACAAATCCACATAAATAAATATATACGGCGGAATGAAACGAAATAACGGTACTCTTTTTAGTATAGCAATTCCCACATATAATCGTGCAAACTCTTATCTGCCGGCAACATTGGAATCGGCATTATCACAATCGTATAATAATATCGAAATCATTGTTTCGGACAATTGTTCTTCAGATGATACGGAGAGCGTGGTCAAACAGTATAATGATAATAAAATACGTTATTTTAAACACCGGGAGAATATCGGATTAAAAAATAATTTTAACTATTGTGTACAGCAGGCGAGGGGAAATTATTTTTTGTTATTATGTGATGACGATCTTATAGATAGGGATTTCACCGAATCGTGTGTACACGCACTCGATAAAACAAAAGAGAGCGGTATCATAGTAACCGGCACCCGCATTATCGACGAAGAAGGAGGTATTATAAACGAACACCTTAATGATATGGATAACGTGTCGTATGAGGATTTTTTTATCAACTGGTTTACTTTTAAGACGGCGCTGTATATGTGCAGTACTGTATACAACACGAAATGGTTAAAAAAGCTCGGCGGATTTCATTCTAAAACGTATCATTACCAGGATGTCGTTACCACAGCAATACTTGCAGCAAATTACGGTCGGGTGGATATACGCGACGTTAAAGCCAGTTTTCGCGATCACGGTATCAGTAAAAGTAAAACCTATAAGATTGACGACTGGATCACCGATTCACTTCATGTACTTGACGTTGTCTGTTCTCATGCCTCTGAGAAAAAAAATATATTAAGAGAGACCGGATTGATATCGTTTGCAAAAAAAAATTACGGTCGTGCGGGTAAAATATCCTCGTTGGTAAAACGATGGAAAGCATATAAATTAATATATAAAAAATTCGACCGCCGGTATTCTCCCGTAAAATATTTAATCAAAAAATCGTATATGAATATTGCCGTTAAAATGTCGGATTATCGTAGAAAACTAAAAAAATGAAAGTGGCAATGATCGTTAATTCGTTTCCCGTGATTACGGAGACATTCATTTTAAACCAGATTACGGGATTATTGAAACGCGGCATAAACGTGGATATTTATTCATTTTATAAAAACGATAACTCAATTCAGCATCATGCGCAAATTGATAAATACCGGTTATCTGAAAAAAACATCTGCCTGGATTCTGTCCCGGAAAGTAAGATTGCACGTATACGGAATATAGTAAGGTATTTGGTCCGATACAGAAGTATTGCGATGCTTATGAAAATGGTGCGTACCTGTAACTTCGTTCGATACGGAAAACCTGCAGCGACGTTATATCTTGCCAATATCCTTTACCTGTTACGTGATGCACCGGGCTATGATATCATTCATTGTCAATTTGGAGCGCTTGCTCCGGATGTTTTGCGGCTTATGGAAATCGGGATTTTACAGGGAAAGCTTGTCACATCATTTCGTGGGTATGATGCCACAGTCTATATCAGAAAAAACAAAGGAATATATAAGGAACTTTTTGAAAAGGGCAATCTCTTTTTGCCGGTGAGTAATTCTATCCGATCGATATTAATTAAACGGGGATGCAATGAAAATAAGATCAAGGTACTCCATTCGGGAATTAATAGTAAAGACTTTAACGACGTAATTAATATACCGCAAAGTGGGGATGTTATACAAATTGCAACAATCGGCCGGTTGACCGAAAAAAAAGGGATTATTTACGGTATCCGGGCGATTCAAAAGGTTTTGGGAGCTGGATATCGTGTGTGCTACAATATTGTGGGAGACGGGAATCTTCGGACGGACCTGGAGAATTTTATTAATAAACACGAACTAAACGGAAATGTCATTCTGGATGGTTGGAAAACCCAGGATGAATTAGTTATTTTTTTAAGAGAAAAGATTCATATCCTCATCGCACCGAGCATAACAACCGAAGAGGGAGATCAGGAAGGCATTCCCAACGTACTTAAAGAAGCAATGGCTGCCGGAAAACCTGTTGTTGCGACGAATCATAGCGGTATCCCCGAATTAGTGGAAAATGGTATATCCGGTTTTATCGTGCCGGAGAGGGATGTGGATGCTCTTGCAAAAAAAATAATGTATCTGATCGACCATCCGGAAAAATGGGCGATTTTAGGCCATGCCGGGAGATTAAAGGTTGAAAATGAGTTCGATATTGAAAAATTGAACGATCGATTAGTATCATATTATAAAAACTTACTGTCCGTGTAAACCTACATAATAATATTCTCCCCGCTAACGCCCCGATGACCTGTCTTTCTCACCCCAGTTTACCGGTAATTCCAACTCCCCATTTTTGCATTACTATTGCATTAGTCGTTAAAATATCATAAATTTTTAGTTTGATAATAATGTGTCTATAACTTGTATTTATATTTGAAATATGGGGGAAGCACATTGGACTTAAAGTAATGTGCTAAACGTAAAAGGTAAATGACAATTCCGACCTTTATATACTGTTCGTCTAAGCGTAAAATTTCGGGAATGAAAGAAGCTGAAAGCGAGGTGACGCGGTGGAGCGGAATCTGAAGGAGTATTTTCCAATAAGAACGAACTATGTATATCCATTCACTATATCCCGTCGCGACAATAACTTTTTCACCGATAAGTGGTACGTGTATTCGACGGGAATTTCCTTTTACGAATATTATGCTTTTAAATGTAGAAGATTTTTATTGTGCGCTGAAGCATATATTAGAAGCAACCTGTTTTGTATTC
>PWTU01000479.1 GCA_003562775.1 Ignavibacteriales bacterium | reverse complement strand
TTCGGCGGATGCGGCAGAAATCGGAATAGTGCTGCGACGCCAATTATGGCAAGAACAATAAATAGTTTTGTTTTATTCATGATGTCTTCTCCTTTTAGGAAGTTAATAGTTATTAGTTATTTGTTAATCGTTGGTATCGATTTCATGTATCAGGTCACCCTACAGATCTATTCAATAAACAATATTCATTCATCAATAATAAATAAAAAACCCCAGCCTTCACAAAACGGAAAGCTGGG
Organism: Ignavibacteriales bacterium; assembly: GCA_003562775.1. Lineage (GTDB taxonomy): Bacteria > Bacteroidota > Ignavibacteria > T3Sed10-11 > T3Sed10-11 > T3Sed10-11. Next base: position 18,459 of record PWTU01000479.1, on the reverse strand, counting down.
GTACGATAATCAATATACAATAATAAATATTAAATCATATATCCCCATACCTTCCCCTCGAAAGCTGGACGGAACAACACCGGTAGGTCTCCTGGCTTATGACTCCGGCGGCATCGCCTTCCCATACCGCTCCCGCTCCCGATACCTACCGGGAACGCAAGCGAAACAGTGGCTTCGAGATGCCGTTTATTAGTCAATCACAGTTGCGGGGCAGCTTCCGAATTACACGGAATTCCCTTGTTCATCCCGACAATCAATTAAAAATTATAAATGTAAAAGTCGGGACACCAATGTCGCGTATGTTAAAGAACAAACTTCAACCACTAAAGCTCTAAGTCACAAAGTCTTGCTTATATTAAAACTATTCTTCCTTAAGTCTTTTATGCTCAACCCGTGTTAGCCCTGATTCTACAATAATTTTTTGAACATCATAAACAAAGCCCATCGTTACATCGCCGGCTACCTGAATGACGACTTCATTCTTCCCATCTTCTTTTAATGATTTGAGCTTATCAGTCAATTCATCAATATCGACATACTCATCATTGAGGAGTATTTGTTCTTCAGATATTATTTTAATAGTGATCTCCTTATCCGAAGTAAATAACTGCTGGCTGCCTGAAAAAACGAGAGCAATGAACAGCAACGTACATAAGATACACTTAAGCATATGGTCCTCCTCTTGCACGGTTTTCAATAAATAACTTCGTGTCCTGGAGTTTTCGTGGTTCCACTCCTGAGCGGGAGACGGGGATCGAACCCGCGACGTCCAGCTTGGGAAGCTGACATTCTACCACTGAATTACTCCCGCGAGAGTACATCAATATAACATTTCGCAGCATAATGGTCAAGGTCAACAAGTATGAAATGAATACAAAAATTCTTAATTTACCTGTCAACCGAAAACCGGGCATAATTGTCTAATACTATAAATCGTGCAAGCACCATCTTCTATATTATCGCCGGTGGATGAACCTCAACTTATTGCACAAATTAAGGAGGGAAACGGGCATGCTTTTCGTCTGTTGATGCAGCGGTACGGGAAACGGGTATACGACATTGCCTACAGCTTTATAGGCAACCGGAGCGATACTGAGGATGCAGTGCAGGATATATTCATAAAAGTATACCGGTCGATTCATACGTTCCGTGAAGAGTCGGCGTTCACAACCTGGTTATATAGAATAACGGTGAACACGGCGATGAATAAAGCTAAAGCAATCAAAAGAATACGCGGCAGAATGGCAGTGAATGATTTCGGGAAAGTATCAAATAGCATCGATACTGCCACCGATATCGAGCGTTTCGATGTACGGGATAATATTTATAAAGAATTAAAAACACTCTCGAAACAGCAAAGAACGATCGTGATACTAAGACATTTACACGAATTTTCAACAAAAGAAACAAGCTCCATTCTCGGCTGTTCCGAGGGAACGGTAAAAACTCAGTTAAACCGGGGATTGAAAAAATTACATAAGAAATTGAAGTACATTATTGTCGAAACACAATGACCGCTCATAGAAAAATAAGCAAGCTGCTCTATGATTATGCAACAGGGACTCTGCCGCCGGAAGATCGGCGGAGCGTCGAGGAACATCTTTCCTGCTGCGACAAATGCCGCCGTGATAAAATTGCGATCGAGAAAGCGTCCGGCTATCTCTCTACCGCCAAACCGCACACCGACGATGCTTTCGACGCTGCATACTGGAACAAACTTGCCGTGTCCATTATGCAAAATCCGGTTACACAGCACACTCATCATCATAAATTTACAATTTCCCGTGCTGCATACATAGGCGCATCTGCTGTAGTGATATTTCTACTTATCCTCACTTTCATTTATTATTTCCACGATGGTGTATCGACCGAACGGCATACCGATAACATCATTGAAAGCCCCGATCCGGTATCCGAAGAATATGCCGCATTCATCGAGCGTTCGAAAATGCTATTAACGGGATTTATGAATGCCGGGCCGTACAACGGACACATCGACATATCGGTAGAAAGAACCGTAGCAAGAGAGCTTGCCGATAATACCCGGCAGCTTCTTGTCTATCGATTTGATGAACACACATCGGACCTAATCCATGAATTGCAAATTATTTATCGTGAAATTGCAAACATGGCTGATGAAGATACAAACGAAAAATTGTTCTTTTTGCAATCTATGATACAGGAGAGAAATTTACTTTTCCGAATTCGCATGGAAGAAATAATTATTCAAAACGACCTCGAAATTTTTGCAGGGTATGTATACCCGGGAGATTAATGTTATGAAAAGATATTTAATGCTATGGCTCATGTGCGCGGCAATTACCGGCGTACAAATACAGTATGCAGGGCAGGAAAACGAGCGCGAACGTACGGCGTTCAATGAAGGGTATGCAATGGTGCTGAACAAACAATGGCAAACCGCTGTCGAACATTTGCAAACTTTTATCAACAACCATCAGGAGAGCCGTTACACAGACGACGCCGCGTACTGGAAGGCATACGCACTCAAACACATCGATAAAGAAAAATCCGCCGAGGCATACCGGAATTTTATCGACCAATATCCAGGAAGCAGATACATCGATGATGCCGTTGCCGATCTCGGTGCACTGGAGCAGGCACAACGTTCACAGCCGCTGCATATCGAATTACAACAGTTACTTGCACAGTCATCTAGACTGCGAGCTGAAAGCAGCAGAGCCATTGCACACCAATCGCGGATTATTGCCGATATAAGCAGGCAACGCGCTGAGCTGTCAAGACTATTGATCGAAAGAACTCGACTACAGAAAAATTTAGATGACGAGATCAATTTACGGATTGAATCAATTCAAACTCTTGCAAGGATGTCGCCAGATGAAGAAATATTTAATATACTCCGGAACATAATAACAGATAAAAATGAGGATAGTTCTATTCGTCTTGTGGCATTGAATTCTTTACAATACTTTAAAGATTTCTCTATAAACTCTTTACTTCTCGAACTCATAGACGATAAGAGCGATGAAGACATTCGATTTTATGCAATTCAACACGTCGCACGCAACAAGGAATTACACAATGAACAAACTTTTCAAACACTCCGTACAATAGCCCTGGACAGGAATGAAAGAGAAAGGAAGCGTGTAATGTCCCTACATGCATTATTGGATTTTGATGATTACAACATAAATGAAATATTAAGAGATATTCTCACACAGAAAAATGACGATACAATCCGAATTGCTGCACTCTATCAACTACAAAGAACGGAATCTCCGTATTTTCATCAACTTAAAGAATTGCTAAAGAATATTGCTATAGATGGTAATGAATCGACTATAATTCGTGCTACAGCTCTCAACACCCTTGAGCGGTTAAACGCTGCTGAATGGATAAATATTTTATCCCACATTGTAACGTATGATCATAATAGAGATGTGCGGCATTTTGCCATTTTATCTTTTCAAAAAACGGATGAAACACTATCGATTCACACACTATTAGAATTATTCGAATCACCTGAATTGCAGAATGAATTGACGCTCGGGCTTATACTGCATTCAATTGCATCCATCGGCGCCGATGAATCGGTAAATATACTTGCTCGTGTTGCACAGACACATGAAAATTACGAAATCCGAAGGTATGCAATCAGAATGCTCGGCAACATCGGCGGCGAAAAAGCACGCGGGGTGCTGTATGAGATACTCACGCAATGAATGTAATAGAGAGAGTAGAGACGGTAGTAATTAAAATGAGGGAAAACGGTGCGGATTAAATCAAAAAAAATCAATATTTTCCGTATTATAACCGAAACTTTTTACCCTTAAATTACGTCTATAATATATCGGACAAAATACTTCGAAATTAATACTTTTCTTAAAATATTTAAATTCAACCTACAATAATCGAAGGAGAGTGCTATGCGGAACGTGCTCATGCTTTGCTTGCTGTTGCCGTTTCTCCTCCTTGCCGAAGGACCCGTCGAAATCCATCCGGTAAAACCTTTACCCGGAGGCAAGGTTACCGTTTTTTATAATTCCTCGGCTGACGATGCCGTAATTCAGAACTCTAAGAATATTTCTCTCTACGTTCTCTTCTGGCAGGACGGCGACCGACTCTATTTTCAGGAATATGAAATGGAGAAATCCGATTCAAAGTGGAAAACAACCATAGACTTGTCCGGCAAACCGGAGGTAAAATACATAACCCTGAAATTTATATCCGACGAAATTGAGGACGACCGCCAAGGTAAGTTGTGGGATATCCGGTTTTATACCGACGCTGAAAATCTTCATCCGGGAACATACTATCAAATGGGGTTATCTTTTCTGCGCCATCCCGGTCGGAGCGCCATATACTCCGGAGCGGAGATGTTCAGAGAAATCAATCGCGAAAGAGGAGAAGAAATTTTCAAAGAAGCATACGAATTATATCCCGAAGATCCTGATATTGCACGGATTGTAATTCAACATAAAGCACGTAAAGTTGATGAAGCAGACGACCCGGATCAATTCAAATCGGACTTGATAACGACGGCAATGAAACTGGAAGAACAATTTCCGGATAATCCGTCCGTTATTGCTGCGATTTCGAATACGTACTATCACCTCGGAGACGAAGAAAAAAGCAAAGATTACCGGACTCGGGTCCTCGAAAATTTCCCGCTTCATCGCGAAAGCGAGATATTCCGGGAGATGAACATCTTCGACCGGGACGCGGACGTTCCCGTGCTGATCGAACGGGCAAAATCTTTTCTCAAAGATTTTCCGCACTCGGAAGGAAAAAGAGGGGCAATCCTGCAACTTGTTCTTTCTTTCTCCAGACTAAATGATTTTGAAGAGGCATACCGTTACCTGACCTCATCCCAAGAAGCCGATCCGGAATTATACTTTCACTTCGCCTCGTCACTTTCCCGCAATGACGGCGACCCCGGATTAATACTCGATGCGTTATCATCGGCATTAGAATTGATCGACAATCCGCCGGCGGTGGAGAAACCTCCTTATGTTACCGACAGAGAATGGGCAAAACGATTTGAAAGCGAACGGTGGATAAACACAAGACAATGGATAACAAACGATTCATACAATCTCGCCGCAAGCGCCTATCTCGCTCTCGGTAATATCGAGGAAGCATTATCGTCAATAACCAAAGCGTATGAGAACAGTGACGGAAACAACGCCGCGATAAATACTCGCTATGTCGAAATTCTTAAACTTGCAGGCAAAAACGAAAAAGCCATCGAAGCAGGCCGAAATGCCATTGTAAAAAATAAGGCGGGCGACCATCTTATCGAACATCTAAAGGAAGCATATATCAATATATACGGTTCGGACAAAGGATTTTCCGACTTTATCGATGAAACAAGGACCGAATCGATCCAAACGCTTCGGGCAAAATTTGCCGAAGAAATGCGTCATGATCCCGCACCCGGTTTTTCACTTATGCAGCTTGACGGTGATCCGGTCAGTCTAAACGATCTCGAAGGAAAGGTCGTCATCCTCGACTTCTGGGCAACATGGTGCGGGCCGTGCATTGCTGCGTTTCCCCACTTTCAACGGGTGGTAGACCACTACGCAGATAATCCCGACGTTGTGTTCCTTGCTATCAATACACGGGAAGGAGAACTGAATGAAGAAAGGATCGAACCGGTACGGGAATTCATCGAACAGAATGAATATACGTTTTCCGTTCTGTTCGATGAGGATACGGTTGTTGAGGAGTACGGCGTTCGTGGCATCCCGACACGTTTTGCAATCGGCCGGGATGCAAAAATCCGGTTTATGGATGTTGGATTCAGCGGTCCCGGAATGTATCAAGAGATGGTTGTACAGATAGATATATTGCTTGATGATGAATCGTTTTCCATACAATAATCTAATCGTTTAACAATAAAGGGAGGTCAATATGAAAGTCGTAGTATTTCTTATTCTGCTTTTACCGTTTATATCACTAGCCGGTGATCCCGCAACGGTATCCCCGGAAAAACCGGTTCTCGATGAAGCGATCACGATTTATTACGATCCTTCCGCAGACCGGGCTGTGTTGCGCGATCCGGAAAGTATCGATCTGTATGTTCTGTACTGGTACCCGGAGAAAGATCCCGTTTTCCATTCATTCGCGATGAAAGAGAAAGACGGAAAATGGAAAGCAACAATTTCATTGGATGATGAGAAATTACGTGCAGTACAATACAAATTTGTAAGCGGAGAACATTCCGATAATAATAACGAGATATTCTGGGATTTTCCTCTGCACGACAAAGACGGCAATGTTTTGGCTGACGGTCACTACGCACTCGGCAGAAGCTGGATGCCTATGATGATAACTCCGATACGAGAATTAGAAATGTTTCGGGAAATGGAACCGGCACATGCAGGAAAATACTTCGCAAAAGAATTCGATCGGAATCCGCAGCATAAAGATGCCGGTATTAAATACATACAAACCCTGTCGTGGCAATTACGGGACGCCGAGGATCCCGATGAAATCAAAAAACAGGGGCTTAGCGTTGCCGAAAAACTTAAAGAAAATTTTTCGGACGATCCCGACGTCCTTGCTTCTATCTATCCGGCTTTCAGAGTATTCGGAGATACGGAAAAAAGCAACGAGTTGCAAAGCTACCTCGAAGAAAACCATCCGGATCACGATTTTGCTATAGGAATGAAAATAAATGAAATCTTCCAGGCGCGCGATGATAAAGAGAAATCGGTTGAGCTTGCCCGAAAATTCTTCGATGAGCATCCTGATGCAGAAAATATCGAACAATTAGCTTCGTTCATTTATCTACCGAATCTTGCAGCATTGGGCAAATTCGACGAAGCAATAGAATGGTTGGAAGACTTTCCCAATGCATCGGCAGCTATGTACTGGCGATTGGCGAATGCGATGGTCGCGGAAGATACCGACCCTGAAAAATTACTCGCTACTGCAAAGAAAGCGCTTGAATTATTCGAGCAGCATCCTCCTGTTGAAAGACCGCCGTTCGTCACGGAAAGAGATTGGGAAAGATACGAACAACGATTTATACAGATGGAGATCGGTATTCCCGATCGTTCGTTCTATCACACCTATGCTACCGCATTATGGAAAAATGACGATCTGGAACCGGCAATTGAGTACATCAAAAAAGCATATAATATAACAAAAGGCAACAATCCCCGAACCAACACGCGCTATGTCGAGATCCTGAATGCAGCCGGAAAATACGAAGAAGCACTCGAGATCGGACGGAAAGCAATCGTCGCGAACCAGGCAGAGCCGGAACTTATCGAGCAACTGGAGACTACCTACATCGCATTGCATGATTCGGATGACGGATTTTCGGAGTTTGTCGAAGAAGCGCGGCTCGAAACCGTTGTATCGCTCAGGGAAAAATTTGCAGATCGTTTGATAGAACGAGAAGCACCTGACTTCACTCTGGTGCAGCTCGGCGGCGACGAGGTAACATTAAGCGATCTTGAAGGAAAAGTGGTCGTGCTCGATTTCTGGGCAACGTGGTGCGGCCCGTGTGTTTCGGCATTCCCGCACTTCCAACGCGTGGTAGATCACTTTGAGGATAATCCGGATGTCGTGTTCCTGGCAATCAATACCTGGGAAGGTGATTATGACGAAGAACGAATTGAGAAAGTACGGAATTTTATCGAAGAAAATGAGTACACATTCACGGTTCTGTTCGACGAAGATACCGTGGTAAGTGATTACGAAGTTCGTGGTATTCCCACCCGGTTCACGCTCGACCGCAACGGTGTTATTCGCTTCGAAGATCGCGGCTTCAGCGGGCCGGGAATGTATAACGATATGATCGTACAGATCGAGATGCTGCTCGAGGGATATGAGCCGTTGACGGAGTTGTAGAACATTTAACACATACGTAGAATATTGTAATGCCGGACGCCGTCCGGCATTACTTCTGGTATTCCGGTTGGGGAAGGAACATGTAACGCGAATTGCGAAGCAATCACTGAAAGTAAACGGTGTTTCGCGTAATAAAGCAACTAAGTCAATCATTGAAGCAGTCATCAATGAACGACCGTATTAATGACATATTCAAGGAACCTCATTCGTACAGACGGAATTTACCGCATATCCAACCGGTTAATGCGTGTTACTTTGTTACTACCCGGCTGGTGGATTCAATTCCCAGATCGATATTGTTAAAACTTGAGATGGAGCGGGAAGATTTTGAAAGGCAATTGAAGAGGATTAAAGCTGAAACCGAGCGTGCTGATGTAAAGCGTGAGTTTGAAAGGAAACATTTTAAAAAATACGACGAAGCGTTGGATAAGATTGCATGTGGACCGGTGTGGCTCGGCAACGAACATGTCGCGAAGATAGTGATGGATGCAGTTAAGTATTACGATGGGATACGATATGAGCTATTAGCTTGTTGTATCATGCCCAATCATATACATATGGTATTCTGGATGGGAGAGGAGAATGTAAAGCGATTCTCCGAATCGCTTAGGCGAAACAGAGTTTCGCCTTACATTGTCACAAACACTATGCAGTCAATAAAAAAATACACAGCCATTCGAGCCAACCGCATCATCAAACGCTCAGGACAGTTCTGGGCTCGGGAGAGCTATGATCACCTTATCCGGAACGAGCGATCACTTCAGCGGGTCGTCAATTATGTTCTCAACAATCCCGTAAAAGCAAGACTCGTTGAACAACAGGATGATTGGAAATGGAATTATTGTAAAGAAAATTTCCGGTTGGAAGTATAATTATTTCATATTGTTATACCAATCACGTACACGGAGGCAATCGTGATAATCAATAACAAACACATCGCTATTTTCGTATCAATCGTCCTCCTCTTTATTCACTGTTCCAGAGAGCCGGCGGAGTACGAAATACCCGTTTCAACTATCATATTCACACCACTTATAATAGATTCACCTGTCGCAGAAGATTTTCTATTTGAACGTCCCGCAACCATCCAACTCGACAGCAACGGAAACATCTATGTTTTGGATTTCGTTGCACAACATATTTTAAAATTCACGCCGGACGGCGATCTTATACAAACAATAGGAAGAAAAGGTGAAGGACCGGGCGAGTTAAAACAAACCATCATGTTTACTATCGATCACAACAATAATATTTACACATTAGATATGGATTTAAGAAGAGTTTCCGTTTTTAATTCCGATGGAGAGTTTCAATCGTCGTTCGTCCTAGAGCGTGGAGGTATGACAACCTCCATCGCGATAAATTCACTTGGCGAAATAGCTATGCTCCAGCCCGCTATGGATGAACCTCTTGTTAATGTATATACAACGGCGGGAGAATACATCCGATCAATCGGAAAGACACGGCCGCGCGGGACTCAGTGGGATCCGACGCCGACCCCAATGGCAACGATGAACATGAATCAAGGAGGAATACTCTTTAATGCAGTAGACGATCTTTTGGTTTTATACACTGCGGCGGCGGACTTTCAAATCTATTCCGCCGGTGGAAACCTAATGGCTGAAGAAAAGCCAGATGGACCCGAAATAGACAGTCTGCGTATACAGGAACACAATATTATCGAACGTATAAGAAGGGAACGCGGTCTAAGCTCACAAATGGTCATCGCTACATCTTTTTTTTCCGGCGCTAATTTTGTTGATGATGATAGAATTCTCGTAGGTATCAGAAACCAGCGCACTATGTATGAATATTCAACCGCCGGTGAGTTGCTTCGCATACACAAACTAAAACCCGATCCGGAAAGCGGGATTGAAGAGTTGGCAGTCGGTAATTTTGTCGTAACCGATGATGGGAAAATCTTCGGAGTAGATGCCGACAATCTGGCGGTGATGAAAGGAAGGTTAAATGTAGAACATTGAAGGATAAGATATTCAATGAAAAAGATATTTTTGCTCTCGGTTGCGCTTATTCTCATAATAACTGGTCTCATATTTTTCATCAGCAATAGCAACACCGTGAGCACCGATCCGGAAGATCACCGGACACTCGAAATGTTCTATCGCCAAAATGCACATCTCCTCGACCCCTACGATTTCTGGATGCTGAATGACGATCTTGCACTTGTAAGCGATCCGGCGAATAACGAATTCCCGGTTTACATACTTGATCTCGTTTCGGGTAATATAGTAGCGAATATACGAGCGGGGAACGGACCGAGTGAAGTGCACCCCACATTCTACAAACGGGTCAGCCGGTTCTCAAACGGTGATATTTTTCTCTGGACGTGGGGACAGAACCGTGCAAATATTTTCTACGACCGTTTACAATACCTACGTATGCTCGACGGTGAACCGGTAAGGCAAACTCTCTATCAGGTATCGCTGCTTAACGACAGTACGGTATGTATTGTCGATGTGCATCCGGACAGCTTCCTCAAATTATTCCGGCTGCATGAGGGATACGATGTAAAGGACGAAAAATCTCTGCTTTCAATTTCGATTCACGATCACGATTTTCTTTTCCCCCTGCGCAACCACATTCAGAAACAAACCATCAGGATCGACAGCGACGGTGAATCGTTGTATATGGGATTCGAGTATTCGTCACTATTACTCAGAATAAACGAGTATGGAATTCAATGGTATACATTCATTCCGTTCGAACTTCCCGTACCTGACGTGTATGAAGAGGAAGGGATTTATGCGCTTCCCGATATCTCACGCCACCCCCTCGGCATACTGGACATTGCCGTTGACGATCGATTCCTCTATGTAATACTAAGCAATGAAAAATTATCAAGAGTCCGTTTTCTCCGGCACATCGCCAATCCCGATAAACTGATCGATGAAATGAAACACCGCGATATCGTTCACCGATATGATAAAGAAAACGGATCGTATCTGGATTCATTCCAACTCCCGGTTTCAGCGAAACGTATTGACGTCACGGATGATGCTTTGTATCTACTTCACAGTTACGATACGCTGCCGGCGATTATTAAGGTGGAAAAACCTGATTGGATGAAATAGATATTCATTTACAAATTATCCCGCACTTTAAATGTTCGCGTCGCCGAGAACGGAATTCCGGTCTCAGTTATTCCCTGCAAGACAACACGGTATATTGACGAGATATCGTTTGTCCAGAATCTTACTTTTACATTTCCCGGTGGAATTTCAATATTCGGATCCCAGTGCAATGTAATACGGGTATCGGGATTTTGATAATCTACGGGTAGATTAACACCGTATCGAGGTGAATAGAACCGGACCGATTGCTGGTATCCCTCAAAATAAGCCGTGATCAAACCGCGTTTCTCGCGAGGCGTAATACCGCCACCTCTCCGGGTTCGAATTACAAGCGCTCCTCCCGCCCCTCTTGCCCCCAGAATCGATACTTCATCAATCCTTCGTAATACCTGTACGGATTTAACGTCAGAAGTGGGTAAATGCAAAAGAAGATCGAAACCATCCTCGAATATCATACCATCAAGAATTATAACCGGACGTGCACTTGACATAGATCCGGTTCGAATACTGAGTTCGTTGCCTACTACTCTGACGCCGGGAAGTTGACTGACCACAACCGACAATGGTAGACTATTCAAATGTTCGGCCTCATCCAGGTCAATTTGATGGAGTTGGCCGGTACGAACCCGGTCGCGCAAGGCAGCATCAAGCCAATCAACGGGTTCCCTCTCAGCGGTTATCACGACCTCCTCCATTTCACCAAAGTAAAAAAATTGCTCAAGGTTCAATTCGGTTGACGTCCTCGCTCTCTCTCCGGGCGATACTGCTACAGGTAATTCTTCTTCATAAACAGGTTCGCTTGTATAAGCAATCGCATGCTGTCGTACCGGTTCATGATCTTCCGGTATATGTTTAAATTGCTCGTCAATTCTGAGACGGACATTATCGCCTCCCCTCTGAGTGTTGGCACGTAGTGTAATTATTTTCGGACCATAAATTTCAAGACCGGAAAAAATGAATCTCCCATTTTCATCGGTAGTTACTATTTCCATATGTTCATGGTCTTCACCGATACTCAGAACAACCGTTGCATCTTCAAGTGGGCGAGCAAACCAGCCGCTGAGTACCTTGCCGGATATAGTGAAACCATCCTCGGGAAGTGATGTCACGGCTATATTTTCGATATTCGGGATATCTGTCATATCGTATGCCCGCCAACCCTGAGTAAGTAAAAGAAGATCAAGATAGTCGTCGGCATTCTCATCGTCGCTGAAATAGAAACCGGGTTGTTCAATGTATCCTTTGACCTCGGCCTCGAGATTTAGGCGGGCGACGATGTCGGTCGCATATGGATCATATTCAATGATATTATCATCATAAACAGAGATGCTTGCAGTTCCTCCAAGTACTTTTTGTTCAAAATCCAGCAGCTCTACATTAATTACAACCTCCGATCGCAACCCGAGCGGTTCTTCATCGATTCCTACTTCTACCTGAAGCTTATCGACTTCATTTTTATTAAATGCGAGACGTTCTGCAACCGGCTTGGCCTCTGGACTGAGGAGAGTAAAATGCACGATACCGCTTGCGAGCAAACTACGCGGGATGAATATCGTTTCTTTCTCTTCATTCACAGGTACTGGAGAAACATAATAAACATTGCCACGGACATGGGCAAAGAGTATATATTCACTCTCAATCGAAATTCCGGTAGCCCTTATATGAACCTCGAAGAAACCCTCATCGGGGTGAATATTCATGACAACTCCCGACGACAAAGTGCGGGGAAGATCGAAATTTTGTCCGTTCACAACCGCATAATATTCCGTGCCGGCATAAGGCATAAAGTCTACAATTCCTTTACCGAGATGCGTGCTGCGAAAATCGGTTATCTCGTTTCCTTCACGGTCAAATATTGTGCCGGAGACATCTAAGCCGAAACCGTCAGTGCCTATGGCCTTATAGGCCAGACGGGTAGGTATTCCATCCACCAGGTGACCTCCCTCAGGGAGAAATTGAAGATCAATTTCATCCTTTTGAATGTGCGCGGACTCCTTTATTTCCTCCGATATGACAGTAATATCCTGAGTAAATGTATACGAGTCGCCGAAATTTAACGCCCAGACAGTATATGATCTTATACGAAATGTTCCCGATTGCGCCAATGCGTTGGTGAGTGAAAGAACTCCCTCTCCTCTTCCGTTCTCCAACTTGACGGCAACTCGTTCTGCAATCGATCCATCAGGTTCGATTAGCTCGACATAAAGGACCGAGCTGATTCCGGAAAAAATATGATGTTCCCCTGCAACTACATACGCAGAAAACCATATGAGATCATCAGAATAATACCATTGGCGGTCGGTATGCAGGTGCAATCGTTCACGGGGCAAATCCTGATGAAGCGATTGAAACAACCGGATAAAATCGATTTGTGCTTTATGTCCCTGAAAATCCTGTGAAATGGCGTCCGAACGACACAACAATACAATTAAAACAACGATAGCTATTACCTTTAACAAAAGGGAATCACCAAACAGAATCGATAGATGAGACCGTGCCGGGCCACAATCGGTATGCATAACCGCCTCCCTGTATGCGTGAATTCTATGCACTCTTTAAATATTTTTATAAGCTAAGGAATTCTCCTCTTTAGTCGATTAAATTATTTTATTAATTTTATTTTAAAGAATCAAGAATAAAAAATGAGTCAATTTTATGATATGTATTAAAACCGCACACTAATCCCGAACGTCGGTATAAACGGCAGCAACAAAGCCGGAGAAGGTTCAGGTTCTAATTCATCGTTTATCGTGTAATTATACGTTATTATATTTTCCCGGTTAAACAAATTTATAATATCGACATAGAAATCGGATTCTAAGCCGAATATCGACGCCGACCAATTGACGCGGAGATCAATACGGCTATAAGGAGGCAACCGGGCCGAATTGCGGTTCATAGTATCTCCGAAATCAGGGTCAAGTATTACGCGCCCGGATTCACCGATCGTTTCTATTTCCGGTATATTTTCTTCTTCACCCTTCATCATTCTTATCCTTGGTTTGATACCGACTGCCGGTGTATACGGAAAGCCACTGCCGTAATTCCAACGTACACCGAGATGGAATTTTCCGGATATGCGGTAATTAAGTGCAACATTCAGATTATGCCGGCGGTCAAATAAAGCAGGCGTTATTATACCGTGATAATACTCATTAGCAATTCCATAAGAATAGGATAACCAGCCGCTCAACCGTTCGTCCGCGTACCGCTGTTTTTTTTCGACAAATATTTCAATTCCATATGAATATCCCCAGCCGTCATTAGACGGTAGATCGGTGAGTGAATCGGACTCAACACGATAAGGAAACGTCCAACCGTGAATATAGTTACCATCCTCCCCGGGCACGGGGTCGCTTGTATATTCGGTACCGGGGACAATTACCGGCTTAAGCAAATTCAAAAATAATTTATAATACGACTCGACTTTAACATAAGTCGCATCCGAAACCCATCTGTCTATTCCCATTACAAAATGATATGCTTCTTCGGGATGCAACCGCTGTCCCGGGATAAAATCCATCTCAGGACGGGAAAACGGGATATGTTGCCACATAAATTTTTCATATCCCGGCGATTGCAGAAAACGTCCGACGCCTGTGCGGATTGTACTGCGATCGTCCAGTGCATATGAAATATTCAATCTCGGCGAAAAATAGAATCCCGGAATTATACTATAATAATCGAACCGTAGACCCGGCTGTACTATTAATCGCATTGCAGGATTCCAGCGATATTGGGTGTAGAAATACGAACGGGTATATTCCAAATCTTTAAAAATATCATCGGTAGGGAGAAATGATGCTAATCGCAGATCGGTGAAATAAAGCGGTCCGTCGAAGGGTAAATCGAAAATCCGTTCGAAATTGCTCGAAATAAAATCAACTCCCACCCCGGTAAGAATTGAACGATTTCCCGTGTTGTAATCTATATTACTCGTTACCGATGTTTTTGTCAGCTTTATTCCGGAATAAATATCGAATTCGGCGGGAGGTTCATCGTCTTCCTCTATCATTCTCCCTGAAATACCGCTCCGGCTATGATAACCGTACCACGATGCGATAGTATTCACCATTATATTTTCGTCCGGAAAATACCGCCACGTGAATCCGTATAACGTATGTGAATTTTCATCATATATACGCACTTCTTCATTCACATTATCGATCGAATTATTACGGAGGAGCGTACCGCCCCACCCTCTCAGCATCTTTATTTGTACATTCTGATTGTGCCCGGGGTTTAAAGAAATCTTTGAATACAGATCTGAAAAATATGGTAGTTTTAGTTCAAGACTCTCTTCTTCATCTGCTTCCGGTAGTACCAATCCTGCAAGAAGGTCATAATACGTTCTCCTTCCCGACACGATCCAGCTTCCTCTTATGCCAAGCGGCATCGCTCCTTCGACGATAACGGAGGCGTTGGTAATTGTAGCATCGATTGATCCCGCAATAGGTTTATCGCTCTTGCCCTCTCTGTACTTAATATCGAGAACCGATGAGAGGCGATCGCTGTACCTGACCGGGAACCCGCCGGTATAGAGTTCAATCGACGAGATGAGTTCCGGATTAAATCCAGTTATGAGACCGTACATCCGATACGGATTAAAGATCTCGATCCCGTCTATGATATATAAGTTATATCCCGGACTTGCACCCCGAATGGAGAAATGTGCACCGATATCGCTTCGTGTTTGAACTCCGGGCAATGCCTGAACCGTCCGGAACACATCCTCTAATGCACCGGGAGTCGATTTCACGCTCGCAGGTTGAAGATAGGTAATGCCGGGGACGGGGTCATCATCCGGTTGCCGCGTAATAAGTCCCGTAATAAGAACCGCTTCAAAAGGAATGGCGACCTCCTGCAATTCGACATCTATAACCTGCACTTCTCCGCTCTTTATTATCACTCCTTCGATTATTTTTTTCCCGTACCCAACGTGACTGACGGTAATATCGTACACTCCGGGAGATATATTTGTTATGATGTATGCTCCGCTGCTGTCCGATACAGCACCCCGGTCGATGCCGTCAATAAGTATGTTGGCGCCCTGCAACGGTTTCATCGTAGCCAAATCCGTTACTGCACCACGTATGCCTCCGGGCCAGTCCCCGTATGCGGATAGGTTTAATAATGTCAGTATAATAATGAAAAATACAACCGACTTCATTATACTTTTTACTGTTGTAATGTGTAAAATTCAGAACAGCGTTATAAATGTTGTCAGTGACAGCACATGATTTTTTAGATCTATATCTTCCATTTTTTGTATTGAAGTAACGCCCCGTGTGTAGCGAAATTCAATTCCCGCTAACCGACTTCCGATTATAAACGTTATCTGGCCGCCGATCAAAACGCCGAAATCCCCTTTTCGTATGATCCCGTTCAGATCGTGCGTTTGAATGGTTGTTCCATTAGATTTAACCTCAAGTTCTGAATTTAGATTGTATGAATAGAACAATCCGGCAAGCAATCCGGGTACTAGCGTTTTGCCTGCTTGTGGCATTATAAATTTGGCAATAACGGGTACATCAATATATTCAAGCAGGATAATATCTCTCATTTCCATTCCATTTATTCCCCTTTCTCCTCGGGCGCCTTTTCTTGAGTATAACAACTCAGCTTGTATTTCAAAATTTTGCATAATCTGATGATGCAAAAATATACCTCCCAGATAGTCAGTTCGGAATTTCGATCCTTCCGAATGCTCACCGACAAAGCTTGCCATATTTATTCCACCCTTTACTCCACCGTGTATCTGCGCATGAGAAATAATTGGGAAGGTGAAAATTAAAAGAAAAATGATTGCCATCATTGGATGGTTATCCGGATATTTTTATTATTTGCAATTTAGTCCTGTTTTGTATCATACCCAAGATTGCTCTGCGGATTTGCTTTCACAATGAATACTACTGCGACAGCAGACCCTCCGGTTAATAATACAATAACGAATAATACAGCGGCATAGAAATAATCAGACGCAGTAATATAATATCTAAAACTATCAATAATATCCGGGTATACCATTCCCATTGAAAATATATATAAATAGACACTCCACCATGCATTTCTGTATAAACCGATTGCAACAACAATCAACAGACAGGCGATCAATAAATCTGCAGACGAATAATAATATGTTGTAGATCGATTCAATAGTACCATACAAGCTATGGTGAGCCATGCGGATAATTTGAATAATGCGAGAAGAATCGCATAGGATGAGAGTATTATCCGGAGTGTTTTTAAATTCTTATTCATTTAATATGATTCACCGATATAAATTGTGATCTGAAAAATCCATATAAACGAAATTGAGCGATTCTCTTCATTCCATATCACTTCTCGACTATATTTCTCACGTTAAATGCAAAATATACCGACAAGGCAACTAATATTATTGCAATGAATGACCAGATATAATGAAAACTAAATACCGAATTAAGTAATTTAGGCATAATCATACCCATTGAAATAATGTAGAGAGTGCCTGACCATCCGGCCTTTTTGATAACACCAACCGCTGCGGCGATCAGGACGACAACGGATAGTATATTCGCATAAGGAAGTGCAAGCAATGAGTAATGCTGGAATGCCGTTTGTATCCTATATAACGAAAATGTTATTTCCAGGAATGCGATAATTAAAGCATAAATTGCCAATATGCTTCTAAGAGTATTTTTTTGAGTGTTCATATAAATCTTTCACGGGGATTGCACTATAAAATTTTAGTTAATAATTGTTATTTATACAAACAATTTTTCTTTTGACTAAAAAATAATCGTAAAATTAAAAATAGACGTACTAACGAAAGACTGTTTTACCATCTATCCTCGCTCTCACCAATTTGACCTCCTGGTTTTCTCTATCCCAGATAAGCGAAACAACACCTATCCCGCGGGCATAATATGAAGTATAATTATTTTGATCAGGTAATTGATGGTATGATTCGATTACATTTTCGAACTCATTTCCGGAGATTGTGATTTTGTCATGAATTGTTTTACGTGTTACCAGTGTTTGTATGTGACCTTGATGTGCCGTATAGGATTCATTGAATGGAGCTGCCAAATCTATAAAAAGAATTTCCTCGCTTTCATTGAATTTTTGGTATATCTTTTCATTAGTATACCTCGCATAGTAACTACCCGTTCTCCCCCGGTCGTCTTTTCTTTCGATCTTAAAATAAAGTTGTCCGTTTATTCGCGCCGTATCGATGATCTCTATCGTATGACTATATCCCAGGGTGGATTCGTAATACCATTTGTTTCCTATCTGAAGGGGGAAGTATTCTTCCGATAATTGTATGTCACCGGTATTTTGCGTACAACCGGTCAAAAACATTAATACAGCAATGATGGTAGAGATGAGTTTTGTTTTCATTTTTTCATCTTCTTTTTATAAATAACTAAGGTGATATATAGATTTATGACTTAAACGTAATAGTCAGGTTATTTACTTTTTTAGCCATAGTGCACCGTAAACTAACGCGTCTGATTACAATAATAATACTTAAAGTTAACAG
>PWTU01000580.1 GCA_003562775.1 Ignavibacteriales bacterium | reverse complement strand
CCATTTGCAAACGTATCGATCCGGGATACGTTTATCGGTGCAGCCGCACGAGCAGACGGGACATACAGAATCGTGAATGTCCCGGCGGGGGGATACATGGTTCAGGCAAGTGCGGTGGGGTATAGAACGTCGGCAATGAACGTAACGGTGATCGCCGGCGAAACGGCTAGGCAAAACTTCACGCTCGCCACCGATATATTGCGGATGGATGCCGTGGTGGTCTCCGGTACCCCCGGCGGTGCGGGAATGCGCAAGCGCGACGCCAGCTTTGCCATCACTACCATGGAGGCGGCGGATATCGAACAGTTTTCACCGAGCAGTACTGCCAATCTATTTGAATTAGTTCCCGGTGTATGGTCGGAAAGTTCCGGCGGTGTCGCGGGAGCGAACATCGACGTGCGTGGTCTTCCTGGAGGAGGCGATGCACCGTTTGTGACAATGTCCCTCAACGGTACACCACTTTACGGCACACAGATGCTCTCATTCCTCGAACAGAGTACTCTCTTCCGTATCGATGAGACGATCGTCTCGGCAGAAGCTCTTCGCGGTGGTCCGAACTCCGTTTTCTCAAGCGGTGAACCCGGAGTGACAATGAATTTCAGTTTACAACGGGGAACCGATGAGACCAGAGGCCGTCTGAAATACTCGACGTCTGATTATAATCTCCAGCGTGTGGATGCCGTCCTCAGCGGCAGGATTACCGAGGGCCTCTACTACATGGCTGGCGGATATGCTCAGACCTCTCCTGGTGTCCGCAAAGCGCAGTTCAATGCCGAAAAAGGACAACAGTTCACTGCACAAATCACCAAAATCTTCGATCTCGGCGTTATCAATGCTTTCACCAGACTTACCGACGATCACGGACAATGGATTCTTCCTATGTCTCTCGACACCGGCAATGACCTCGGTACTTTCGCACAGCTTGGAACTGCAACACGCTTTCGCGAACTTCAGGTAAATGCCCAGGGCGATACGCAGTTTTTCGATTTCTCCAGAGGTCGCGGTTGGAAGGGCAATATAAGCGGGATAAACGCACACTTCGATCTTGGATTAGGCTGGACGGTTCGTGACAACCTATCTTACACCAAGGGGGAAGCAAATACTTTCGGTTTCGTCCCTGACGGAACTCCGGTCACTGTGTCTGATCTCGGACTACCGAGTGTAGCCACCCGGGGAGGCGTACAACTCGGAGGAAATGAATGGATACAGAATTACGGCCATTGGGTTGTATTGAAAGACATCGAATCATTTACCAACGATATCAGTCTCGCAAGAGTCTGGCAGAATCACGACATTACACTTGGATTTTACCAGGCGTGGTGGACGGCGCGAGATTTCTGGACTCTGGGTAATTTCACTCCGGTTCATAATGTACCCAACGGAGATTTCCTTGAGGAGGGCATTGAATGCACCGCTCTGGCAGATGCCGGTTCCGGTTCAGGATGTTGGGCGTACGGTATACAATCAGCCGGTGATGCACGGGTGTTTGCCGTTTATGCTGCCGACTCATGGCAAATCACTCCCCTCCTTCGCCTCGATCTCGGTGTTCGACACGAATGGTTCGAACTTGAATATGTTTTAGATGCAGGCCCCGGGTATCCTGACGGTTCACGAGATCTGGCGGAATCTGTTGATGACAACAAATGGGCGCTCACTGCTGCGATTAATTACGATTTCTCCGATGAAATGGGTATCTACGGACGATTCTCGGATGGATTCAAGTTTCCTCACTTCGATTTTATCCGTGAGGGGAATTTCCAAACATCTCAAATCAGACAATATGAAGCCGGTATCAAGTATTCTCCCCGTAGATATTTCAGTCTCTTCTCGACTGCCTTCTTCACTCAATTCGATGCATTTGAGAGTCTCGTCGGCGGCGAATTCGATCCACGAGCATTTAAAACTGAATCGAGTGGTATCGAAATGGACGTCGCTTTCAATTACGGTGATCTTACGGTGCGAGCGATTGCTACTATACAAGATGCGAAAATTAAAGAAGCCGATGATCCTGACCTTGAAGGAAATTCGGTACTCCGACAACCCGACTGGCAGTTCCGGTTAGCGCCGAACTATAATTTCGATATAGATAATTTCAATATTAACGTTTACGGCGCCGTGCGTCTCATAAGTGAGCGATGGGGAGATAACGACAACCAGGTAAAATTGGACGGTTATGAAAAGATCGACTTAGGGGTATCAGTGTTTACGGGTACCGGGCTCTCTTTTAACATACACATTGACAATGTAACCGATTCCGACGGTCTTACTGAAGGCGATCCCCGTGTTCTCGGTGCGCGGAATGGCCGTCCTATATTCGGGCGATCTATGAAGTTCGCGGTAATTTACGATTTCTAAAATCCGGAGATTAACCGTATCTATTTATTAGGGACGGATATAACTCCGTCCCTAATATAATCATTTTGAGGAATATAACTAAGACGGAGTTATTATTTATTTCCCCGGTAACAACGATAATGATGAAAATAATGCTAATTAGCTGTAATGTACTACTATATTTTGCTCTCCTAAACCCGATATTTTCTCAGAGCGACACCGTTTTACCAATAATAGAACTTCCCGACCTCAGAATCGATGACCTAACTGCATACCAAGGATACACAACGCGATTTTACAGAGATTCAGCCGGCAACACTCTTCAGATTTCACTCAATAAAAATACCGGGAGAGTAGTTCATCTTTTGGCCAATGGCGCAAACGAAAGTATATCTTTCACCGTACGTAATCCTGATGGCCATCCCGAGCAAATGCGTTGGCATTCCGATGGCGCCGTGATCTTCAAACAAAATAACCGCCGGTTTGTCGAATATACGATTTATTCCCCGTCATCGGAAATTGATATCGGTTTGTTTCTCTTAGGATCGATGCGTAAAGAAAGAGAGTTTCAATATCATCAAATACATCTCGAACAATTTGGTATTGAGAAGGAATTTATCGAACCCGAATTTATCGAATTGATTAATAATATTAATCGTCTGCCCGCCCGATACAACGAGGATATACTTTGGGAATTAAGAGCTACATCGATCGACGATCTTGAACACCGGTTGTTACCGACGATCTCTATACATAGCGAACAAGATAAGTATTTACTCCGCATTGAACAGTACACGTTCGAGATGAAAAATCTTCTGTCCTTAGAATTAATTTTTAATTCTGATGAGGTATCCCTCACACAGGAAGATCATTTTATCAATGTTCAATCTCGCTCGGATGAACCGGTTCGTTTTAAAATCCGAATAAGCACCGATTCCTCTTCACTTTCTCCATTACGCCGCGATGAGATCTTCAATAAACAATTTTTAGATTTTTATAAACAGGTCAAAGCAAGGAATGAGGATGATAATTCACCAACCGAAGAATTTCTACGTCTTGACCGGCAGATTCGGAGTGTTGAACTCTTAAGTTCGCGTGAAAAACTGATGGCAGGATTGCCGAATTTCGCCACGTACTTCGGACGGGATATGATCATGAGCGCCTTGATGATGGAGCCGATCACAACGACGAAAATACTTGAACACGTCATTTCCGCTGTCCTGAAAAAATTAAACGCCGAAGGACGTGTAAGTCATGAAGAAGCTTTAGGTGGTCAGGCAATTCGGGAAAATACGAACAAAGTAAATCATTTATTAAAAAAAATTTTCGATAGCAACATACATAATAAAAAGGAAGAAGCAGATCAAAACTTTAAAGCCGCACTTCAGATTATAAAAAATCTACAGTCGACTGTCGAGAACTATATTATGGTCGACGACGATTTCCAATTCCCGGTGCTTGTCGCCCGATATCTTGGCCGCTCAGAAATCACATCAGACGAAAAAATTAAATTTCTCCTATCGCCTCTGCATACTACATACAAGAGTGAAACCCGGCTATCACTCATTATACATAATCTTGTATACATCACCGAGTCATCCCTGAAATATGTGAATGAACAATCCCCGCTTAATTTAATCAGCTTCCCGAAAATGCCGGAATCGTGGTATTTCCCCGCAAGCTGGCGTGACAGTAATGCCGGCTATGCAGGAGGACGATTTGCTATGGACGTGAACGCCATTTGGGTTCCGCACGCTCTTGAATCGACGAAAGAGATCTTGAATTTTTTAAATTCAAACGGTTTTACCCCTGAACAAATTTCTGCTCTTGCGCCTGAGTTTTCAAATTCACATCTTGAGACGTATTACCTCGAACCCGAACAGCTCGACCATGCAGTGAAAATTTGGAGGGAAGCAAAAGAACATTTTCGGATGTCGGTAGAAAAGGATGAAATTTTAAATAAAATAAACCGGAAACTGGAATGGTTCCCGGGCAAACACGCCTCATATTGGTCGAATATAATCAAAACTTTGGACGAACCTATCCAAAAGGTTTCATTCTATGCGCTTTCTCTCGACGAAAACGGACACCCACTTCCCGTTATAAATACCGATCCGGCTATGTTCATTTTTCTCGAAAACTATACGGTACAAATACCTACCCGCAACGATCTGATGGATGAACTTCAAATTCTACTATCAATGTTTTATACTCCATACCCGATCGGATTATTTGTTGAAGGATTGGGAACGTTAGCGGCAAATGATGTAATTGCATCTCAGAAAATTTGGGAACGTTTCAGGAATGACGATTACCATTCTCCAACTACTGTCTGGGGAAGAGAAATCAATCTTCTCCTCCTCGGATTAATGAAAGAGATAGTAACGATCGAACGGCTTTCCGAAGTTGAAAAATCAGATCGGCTGATAAAGTATCACGACTTTTTTACCGAACGGCTGCTAACCATGCTTAACGCAGTCGAAACATCCGGACTAAAACACACGGAGTTGTGGACCTACAGAATCCATGACGGTGTCCTTCATCCTTTACGGTACCCGACAACGTCCGATATTCAATTATGGAGTTTGACGGATCTGACTCTTCAATTCTATCTTGACATGATTTCAATGCGGCAGTGAAAGGCATTCAGTATGAAATGTATTATTTACTTTCTCATAAGTATAGTATTACTGCTGAGCGGGTGTGCAGCCGACGACGATACCGTCACCATCACCTTCAACGTCGGCCGCGACCCGGCAGCCGCACATCACGGCATCATCAGGGATTTCGAGCACAAATATCCGCACATCCGGGTACAGGTAGTCGAATCGCCACAGGATGCTTCTTTGCAGCATGACTTATATGTGACGCGCTTTGCGGGAAAGGATCGATCTATAGACGTTATCGGACTCGATGTGATTTGGATCGCTGAATTTGCAAGAGCCGGATGGTTGCGCCCGCTCAATGACTTAGTGGACGAATTACCGATGGACGATTTCCTCCCGGGACCGATCGAAGCATGTACCTATCGCGACACGCTCTATGCGCTGCCGTGGTTTACCGATGCCGGGTT
>PWTU01000573.1 GCA_003562775.1 Ignavibacteriales bacterium | reverse complement strand
TGCCGCGGATGTCGCGGGCGAGGCGATAGGGGTTCTCGCTCATCACCTGCACGGCATCGGTGCCGTAGGTCTTGAAGATCCGCACCGCCCGCGCCGTGCCGACGCCATGGCTGTGCAGGAACACCATGATCTCGCGGACCACCTTCTGCTCGGCCCAGGCGACGGTGATCCGCTGCGCCCGGATCGGACCGATACCGTCCACCTGCCGGAGCTGCTCCGGTTCGGCCTCGATGATGTCGAAGACCCGTTCGCCGAAGGCCCTCACCAGCTTCCTGGCGTAGACCGGGCCGATGCCGCGGATCATGCCGGAGGCGAGGTACTTCTCGATGCCGTCGGTCGAGGTGGGGGCCGAGCAGCGCACGAAGTGTGCCTTGAACTGCTGGCCGTGGGTCCGGTCGTTGACCCACTCGCCCGTGGCGGTGAGCCACTCCCCGGCGGCTATGGTAGCGGCATGGCCGACCACGGTGATCAGGTCGCGGTGGCCGCGGGCTTTCACCCTGAGCACACAGAAGCCGTTCTCGGCGTTGTGGAACGTCACCCGCTCGACAAGGCCGGCAAGCGTCTCACGGTCGGCTCGCTGGCGGTGGTCTGTGTCGGGCTGCCGCATGCTGCTTCCTTGGCGTGGTCCGCTCTGCTGGCCACGCGGCCCACGTCGATCGCGAACCGTCACCACCTTGCCGCGTGCTGGCGCTCAGTGCCAAGCGTTAGATGACCCGCCAGAACCAGCACAGCCGGCAAAGCTGATCGCATCCAGCAATCGCCTGTAGGCCCCTGAGGCCGGACGTCAGAGCGCTAGAGTGCCTTCGGCTGGCTACCCTGCTCGCTGGCCGGTCCAGGGTGCTCCTGGGGGCGGACACAGGCAGTCAGGGGGTCACCATCTTCGGCGGGCCATTCAGGCAGTCGGCATCAGGCAACCAGGCTCATCTACCCCTGCACGGGAACAGCTTGCTGGTCGCCAATAGGGCCATCTCCAGAACTGCTGGTCGTGGACCCCACAGGCTGCTCGGTCATGCCCTGGCTGGCCACGGCAGCCGTCGGGGGCACCTCCACCGATTGGCACAGGGAGGCTGCGTGAAGCCTGGATGCCAAAATGCCCGGCAGGAGGTCCTGACCGGGCATCTGGTGGGTGGTGGTCTGCCGAGCTGATCGTCTGGCAGGCCTTCGTCGACCGATCACACGGTCGCGGCTAGTGCAATCGATTGCACCAAATTCGTCTCTGCGAACCGGCCTACTCGGTTTTTCCTTTTTTCTTGAAGAAGTTAAACTCAGATTTCGACGTCGGTTTGTTCTGCGGCTCTGCCGACGGATCGTTAGGTAAGTTAGGTAGGTTAGCTAGATTCTGGATTTTGGGAGAAAATTTGTTGTCGGTGAACGCCTTTTGGCCGGCCTTGATGAGCAGCAAGGCACCCGTTGCCTTTTTTTCCTCCTTGTCCCCTGATTCTACCTCACCTACCTCACTTACCTCACTCTCGGCCGAGGTTGGTTCCTGTGAGCTAGCGGTCTGAATGACCGCCCACCGGCTGGCATTGCCAGAACTGCCCTTGCGCTCGAAGCGTAAGCCGCCTTCGATGCGCTTCCTCTGCTTGCCGATGAATTTCCCGAGGCTGTTACCGTATATCACCCCATGTGCCGAGCCGGCCACGTCGACCATGGCCTCGCGAAGCTCCTCACACGCCTTGGCATCCAGCTTGCCGATTTCTGCCCCTGGGGTCACCAGCTTGATCACGTCCCCCACCTTCATCGGGGTCGATCCGAACACGGCGTGCCAGCTAACGAGAAGGGCACCAAGAGACTGCCGAACGGGATCAACCGCCTCGACCGATCGTCTGCCCTCGCAGGCATCGGCCATCCCGAGCCACATCAGGGGATCGCGCACAAGCCGACACCAATCCTCGAATCGACCGAAGATGGGGGCATCCACCTTCGGCGAGCTGGCGTGCAGGTAGGCCAAAACGATCGTCAAGAGCGCAGGCACCAGCTGCCCCCTGAGCTTTGGTACCTCCTTGTGCAGGTCGACCTCGAAGGTCCGCTCTGCGGGGCGTTCGACCCCTGCATCCAACGCAATCACCATGACTCGCGAGCTCAAGTCGCCTTCGGCTACCAGGTTGTTGCCCGAGGCGTAGAAGGTCGCGTTGGGCTTGATCGCGTACATGTCGTTCGTGCCCAATAGCCTCGCTGTGAACTCTGGCTCGGTCAGGGCGACGCAGAGCGTCGAGGACTTCAAGTTACCCTCGACATTGTCGATGGTGATGACGGTGTGCCCAGCCCTGGAGAGCGAAACGAGCCGTTTGATATCCTCATCGGCGCTGTGCGACTCGACTATGGTTGTCGGCCTCCGTCCGGTCGCGATATAGCCGACCAACGCCAGGAGCAGCGACTTCCCTGTAGCCATCGTCGGTGCCGTGGCCAAGAACATGGGAACGTTGGGGCAGGCGCCCCGCACAAGCGGTGTCAGGAGTGCTGCCACCGCCGTGGCCTCACTCGACGCGTCGACGAATGGGAAGTCCTTGAGGATCATTTGCACAGAGTGCAATGCCTCGCGGGCGTCGTCCCACGATGGCGCGTGCGGGATTTTGCCGAAGACCACGCCTTGGGGATCGAACACGAGGCCGCTCTCAGGATCATAGCCCGGCTGGCTCAGGACCGTCGCATTCCACCGCAATACGGGCGACGACACCAGCCCGGTCAAAGGTGGTATCTCCGGCCAGTGATCGGGCCTCGATAGCATCCGGTGGATCGCCTTGGGGGGAGCATCTGTGACAACGAGCTTTTTGCGACGGTCATCATACCGAACAAACCGGCAGTCTCGCTCAACCCTGTGCTCGAGCGCTGCCTGATCGAGAGGGCGGATGGTCCGAACACCGCGAGAGGATGGGTCACCCTGCCCCGGCGTCGCCCTATCGGCACTGTGGACGAGCTCCACCAGGTAGCCGTTCATTCGGTAGACCCCCTGCAGTGGATCTTTAGCCGTGGCGGCGGCGAGCGCAGCAGCTATCTGCTCACAGGCTTTTGCCGTTTTTCCGGGCAAGTGCTCGATCCGCAGCCGGTGGTCCTCAGCGTCGGTCTCCAACCACGCCAGCGCCTTCCCGACCGTGCGGACGATGTAGTCACGGCGAACCCCCTTGCCGGTGGTATCGCCCTGCGCCCGCCGATGGGCGTCGATCAGCAGAAAGACAGCGGTAGGCTTCCAGCCCTTTTCGACAGCCAGGCACGCCAGCTTGAAATCATACCCGCTGTTCGTCTGGTCGCCCTGATCAGGCAGCTGGTGGTCCCAGGCACGGCGCGCCTCGGGGTTCTCGAGGAGAACCTTGAGCGGCTCCTCGATTGTCTTCGGGTCTGCGTCCCACTTGATATCGCCCTCCTTGATCGCCGACGATTGGATAGCCGAGCCGGAGGCCAGGCTCTGCAGGATGCGATTCACCTCAACTTGTCGATGCTCGATCGTGGCCGGCGTTTCCGTCAGGTTGCAACCGGAAAAGGTGAAGTAGCGTCCGTCGGAGTAGATCTCGGCACTCTGCCACTTGCGGCCCTGGGGAACGGCGGCCCGAACGATGACGTGGAGTCCCGTGCCGCTCGGGCTGATCTCGGTGTAGGAGTCGAGTGCCTCGATATGCTCTCGCGCCTCAAGCGCGATCTCACCAGTCTTCGGGTCCCGACAGTCGTCGAAATCAATCCCGCAAAAGGGATCGTTGACGGTGAACACAAAGCCGATGCCCCCGGCCTTTCCGGCCTTTCCGGCCTCGACGGCGGCGACGGCTTGCGCATGTGAACACCAGGTTTTCGGATCGGAGACGCTGGCCGGCTGACCGTCGGCTTGGCGGGGGATTTTATCCATGGGCCCGGCCGCGCCATAGGTCACCCACTGATTGTAGCCTGAGAGCTCCTTCAGGGCCTCTGGCGTTTTGGGCAAGGGTGAGGGATTGTCCAACTTGCGCTTTTTAATCGTGATCATCGTGTCAACTCCAGATGATCGCGCTGCTCCGCGCGACCGTTTGCTCGGCTCCAACAGGTCGTGTTGGCTACCAACTCATGAAAACAAAGGGTTACTCGTCACCGGGGCGGCTGCGGATCTGCTTGCTGGCCTGCTCGAAGCAGAGCACATCGCTCTCCGAGAAGCGCTTCGACTGCCCGAAGCCATGGGCGACCAGAGCGCCGTCCGCGAGCAAGCGGCGAACGTGGCGCTCGGAAACCTTCCACCGGGCAGCCAGATCGCTGACCGTGTAGAAGTGACAGGCGTCGCGTCTAGTGGCTTTGTCGTCCATTTCGTCCTCCTGGTCCGATGCCGAAGCCGGATTGGACAGGTCCGCCCCTGGCCAACATCGGTTGCGTGACCCGGACTCCAGGTGCGTTGGCTCCGACGAGCAACAGGCAAAAATTGACGTGGTACAGATCGCGGTTTCTCACTGGCGAGCGACTGCCGGGGCTTAGGCGCGACCACGCTGGTTGCGGCGAGGCGTGACGCCAGGTGTTGCTCGCAGCGTGTCATGGGATCGCGCGGCCATGGCGCCGTCTAGCGATCGCCCTGACTGGTGCTAGGGCGGAGATGGCAAGGCCGTGGGCGGCGAGCGGCGGCCATCGTACTCACCGCGCGCATGGCATCGGCCGGCCGCTGAAGCACCACCCCTGGCCGAGAGCGCCGACGCCACCACTGCAGCGAGCGCTATGCTGCCTTGAGCTGAACGGCATTGGACCGCTGAAGCCATGCCGGAAACGGCACCCACCTTGGCTTCGGGCTCCAGCACGGCATCGCGGCATTTTTCTGCTTGACAGGTGGCGGAACAAGGATCGTTGCGTGCGCCGGGCCGAGAGTTGCTGCCGCCTCCTCGGTGGTGCCGTGGCAAGCCGGCCGATTGCTCGTCCCTGCGCAGCCGCCAGCGGCTCGCCGAGGTGTCGGGCGGTGCCGCCGGCAGCGTGATCGGCGGCACCCCGACTCCAACCACGGGTCAACCGAGGCAACTCATGGATTGCGGGCTGCCTCCTTCTCGACCCATTGCCTGAACAGCTCGTACTGCGTGGCCATCAGCAGCCGCATGTCGCCGACCATCGATTCCAGCCGCGCAATGCGTTCGTCGCTGTCGCCACTCCAGAATTCGCGCTCGCCGATGAACGACACGTTGTCTGCCAGCCGCCCAGTCTTGATGGCGTTCACCTCGGCCATCTTGCGCGCAAAAATGACCTCGGCTTCGTGCTGGTCTGTGGTACCGGTCGACTGGCGCTTGAACTTGCCATCGGCGTCCGTATACCTAATCCACCAGTTGGGTGAGTTGTGCCGCTTGTACACAGACATGTTCGCTTCCTTCCTTGGATGATTATTGTTGAACCCAAATACTATATCTTGGTTTTTATCAAGAGCAAAGTAAATTATAAATAGGACTGCAATTATTATTCATGCAATGATTTTTCTATTGA
>PWTU01000313.1 GCA_003562775.1 Ignavibacteriales bacterium | reverse complement strand
ATTCGGCGCCCTATCGAACGGATTTTTATCGGGATACAATTCGTGATGTATCTCCAGAAATAAAAACTGCAAGCTCATTAAATTAACTTTCCGGTAATCGGTGATATGAACCTGAACGCCGTGGACAACTTTTCCCTGATCGGCGCCGTAATAGGGTCGATACGTTACCGGCCTGAATATTACCCCCTCAAGATCGAGCGCGTTCATCCGCGTGCTGATTTCATAGGCATCAATCCACTCGGCGGCAAACGTCTGAAACGGAGTCGTATACCCTACACCGATATTTATAATATATAGTTCGCCGAGTATACCCGTTGCAGTATAATAAATAGCCGAATCCCGGTGCGGAATATGCGGAGACGTCGGCACCCATTCCAAGCCGGTTTCGGGAAACGTCATATCACGCTCCCATCCCTCCATCGGCATGACAAACAAATCGCATTGTTTTCCTTCACCAAGCCAACCCTCCTCATTTATCATTCTCGCAAGCTCTCCGCTCGTTAATCCATATACATATGGTATGGGAAATTGACTTACGAATGAGAAGTACCCGTCTTCTACGATGTTGCCTTCGACTTTCCTTCCTCCCAGCGGGTTCGGGCGATCGAGCACCATAAATTGTATTCCTTTCTCAGCCGCCGCTTCCATTGCCAATCCCATAGTGCTTATATAGGTATACGATCGTGCGCCGACATCCTGAATATCATACACAAGGACATCGAGCCCTTCGAGCATTTCCTGAGTCGGTTTACGTGTTGTTCCATACAGAGAGTATACCGGTATTCCGGTTCGTTCGTCGATGTATGATTCAACATATTCTCCGGCAGTATAATCACCGCGCACACCGTGCTCCGGCCCGAATAATGCAACCAGATCTACATTTCCGGATTCATAGAACAAATCAACTATAGAATTAAGCCGGTTGTCAACCCCGGTTGCGTTGGTAATAAGTCCGACCCGCTTCCCTTTTAACAGATCGAAATCGCTCTGAACTAACCGTTCCAGGCCGGTTTGCACACGCGCATTACCCTGTGCAATAAGCTGACCCAAAGGCATCAGCAACAATGAAAAAATCGACAAAATCGCTATACTTTTATACATTTCACTTCCTTTATATTGGATTGATACGTCTATTTACCTCTATTTTATCCTTATGAAATATACGAAAAATTTTAGTATATTTAGAACATTACCTCGAAAATCGATTAATAAAAAAAGATGCCAATCCCGACAGCCAACAGGAGTGTGTTTTGGCGGCAAAAATATTGAAATGGAGATAAAATAATGAGTAGTAAAATAACCGTTTTTATTCCTTATAACGGATTCGATCATACCCAATCGACCGTACAAAATTTTAAACAATCCGATTTGATCGACTCCATATACCTGCTATCGCAGGATGAATCACCTCTCGATGGTTGCAAATCGCTGAAGATCGACTCGCTCTTTAGTTCCGATACTTTCAATAAAATAAATAATAACACAAAAACAGAGTATGCGCTCCTTCTTCTGCAGGATACGCTGATAGAACCGGGACAATTTTCCGTTGAGCGTTTCCTTCAGGTTGCCGGTTCGACCGGCGCCGGATTAACCTACTCGGATTACTTTGCAAAAAAGGAAGATACAAGAACACCGTCGCCTGTTATAGATTATCAGATTGGCAGTGTGCGTGACGATTTTAATTTCGGACCCGTCGTTTTGCTCCGGAAGGATGCACTCGACAAAGCCGTACAATCGTTAAAAGAACCGTATAAATATGCCGGTTGGTACGGGGTTCGCCTCGCACTATCGCGCGACTATCCCGTTATTCGCATTCCTGAATTTCTCTATAGCACGGTTGAGGTAGATACGAGAAAATCCGGCGAGAAGATGTTCGATTATGTAGATCCGAAGAATCGCGATGTTCAGGTCGATATGGAGAATGCATTTACCGATCACTTAAAGCATATCGGTGCGTATCTCGAGCCGAAGTTTGATAAAGTAAAGGAGACCGGCGATAATTTTCCCGTCGAAGCTTCCGTGATTATCCCGGTGCGGAATCGAACCAAAACTATTAAGGATGCCGTCGAATCGGTTTTAAAACAAAAACCGGATTTTGATTTTAATTTAATTATCGTTGACAACTATTCAACGGACGGCACAACCGGGATACTAAAAGATTTTGCCCAAAAAGATAAGCGAGTCATTCATATCATTCCCGACCGCACCGATCTCGGCATCGGCGGATGCTGGAACGTCGGTGTTCACAGCGAACACTGCGGCAAGTATGCCGTGCAGTTGGACAGCGACGACGTGTATAAAGATGAAAACACACTCCAAAAAATGGTCGACGTATTTCATTCGGAAAATTGTGCCATGGTCGTCGGCTCATATATGATGACCGATTTCAACCTGCAGCAAATCCCGCCCGGCATTATCGATCACCGTGAATGGACACCGGAGAACGGCAGAAACAACGCGCTCCGCATAAACGGTCTCGGCGCTCCGCGTGCGTTTTACACACCGGTGCTGCGATCGATAAAAATTCCAAACGTCAGTTATGGTGAAGATTATGCCGTCGGTCTTGCGATTTCGCGCAACTATCAGATCGGACGGCTCTACGAACCGGTCTACTATTGCAGGCGCTGGGAAGACAACACAGACGCTTCTCTCGACATCGGAAAACTGAATGCACATAATACATATAAAGATCGCATCAGGACGTTTGAAATTTATGCACGCCGGCAAAAGAATTCCAGATGATTGCGGATAAAATAGTATCGACAGACGAATTAAGAAAATTCGGTGCGGAAGACGGCGATTATGCCGGACAGGGGCGGGCACTGCTTGCGCAACAAAAAACCGTCTGGGAACAGCTTGCACGCGGTTTTAAAAGTCTGGATACCGTGCGTGTCCGGAAGTTCCGGTTCGACGGTTTCGACCTTAATGTGCAATTCAATCCCGGGCGCATCATCTCAAGCGCGGCAAAGGTCGACGAAAAATCGATCAAAGAAAGAAAATGTTTTCTGTGTGTACAAAACCTTCCGCGAGAACAAAGAGGTATTGCGTACGGTTTGAATTATCTGATTTTGTGTAATCCCTTTCCCATATTTCCGGAACATTTTACCATTCCGCATATTCACCACGTACCGCAACGAATCGACGACGCTTTTGAAGTACTGCTCGATCTAAGCGAAGACCTCGGAAAATATTATACCGTTTTTTATAACGGGCCGAAATGCGGCGCCTCCGCACCGGACCATTTACACTTTCAGGCGGGGAATAAGGGATTTATGCTCATTGAGGATCAGCATGAGCATTTTAAAAGGTCGTTCGGCGCCGTACTTCACCGAAATACTCGATCGGAAATTACCGCAATCGACGATGGATTACGTCGATTCATTACCATCGAAACACATTCAAAGCACACAGCGAAATCGGTTTTTAATTCATTTTATGAATTATTGACCGATCATTCCAATACAGATGAAGAGCCGATGATGAATATTATTTCTCTCTACGATACCGGCCGGGAGAAATGGCGGGTACTTCTTATACCGCGCGCAAAACACAGACCGTCATTTTATTTTAAGGAAGGAAGCGATAAAATATTGCTAAGTCCCGCCGCCGTTGATTTCGGCGGGGTCTTGATAACTCCGGTAGAAAAAGACTTTAACCTGCTTACCGGTGAACATATAAAACAAATGTTCAAGGAGGTTAGTCTCGATCCTGATGAGTTCCGGAATTTGATAAAACAGTTACAACAAAAGTTGGAGGATTTATGAGCAATAAAACAAACGGCACCAACCCACGCCGAGCCTTTCTGAAAAATATAGCGGCGGGTACTGCCGGTATCGGTCTGATCGGCGGTTTCCCGTCGATCTCTCTCGGCAATGATCGTTCGAAAATTGAAACGACGAATAAGCCGTTCAGATTTGTCCATCTAACCGATATGCACGTTCGGCGCGGACGAAAAGGCAACATCGGCTATCGAAGATGTATCGATCATGTAAACTCACTCGATCCGAAACCCGATTTCGTTCTTATGGGAGGAGACGGGCCGTTCGACGGATTATATACCGAGAAAGATGAGTTTGAAGATCAAATTAACCTGTTCAAATCCATCTCGGATGAACTCGATATGCCATACTATAATTGTATCGGAAATCATGACTGTCTCGGGCTATCGGGCAGACGAAAAGTGCCGGTCGACGATCCCGACCTCGGCAAAAAATTTTTTATGGACGGCGTCGGTATGGAAAAACCGTACTACAGCTTCGACTCACACGGATGGCATTTTGTTGTGCTCGATTGCATATACGAGGTTGAAGTGGATCACGGACCGTCGTATGTACCGCGAATCGGAAAGGAGCAGCTTGACTGGCTGCGTTTCGATCTTGGCGCAAATTATGATAAACCGACCGTCGCAGTGACACATATTGCGGCATTTTGCAATATCGGGCAAATTCAGGGCGACCGGGATATGCCTTCGATGCACGGGCGTGTTATTCAAGACACCGTCGATTTAAGACATATTCTCGAACGCCATAATGTAAAAGCATTATTACAGGGACACGCACATATTATCGAAGATTATTTCTTCAACGGTGTTTGGTACGTCACCAGCCAGGCGGTGAGCGCGGCGTGGTGGGGCGGCAACTGGCTCGGTTTCAAGCCGGGATACACGGTTTTTACCGCCGACGGCGATAAACTCTCGTGGCAACGATACACCTTTCTCTGGGAACATCATCTCGAACCCGAAGACGATCTTGAGCGCGAGAGAATTGCCGAGCGCGAGGCATTCGAAGAACAGCAACGTTTGTTGCTTGAAGAAGAACTACAGAATGAACCGGCGGTGTACTGATGGCAGTACTCTCAGAGAAAATCGGTCATATGATCCAGACCGGGTTCCGCGGATTTACTATCGAAAAAAATAATCCGCTTATCGAGGACATAAAAAAATACCAGGCCGGTTGGGTTGTCCTTTTCGATTACGACGATGTAACGAAAACATTCCGGCGAAATATCAAATCACCCGAGCAACTAAAAGCGCTTACGCGATCGCTTCGCGACTATTGCCGGCATCGATTCGTTATCTCGATTGACCAGGAGGGCGGAATCGTCAACAGACTCAAACCCGCGTACGGTTTTCCCGAGACCTACTCTCACAAATACCTCGGTGAAATGAATGACGCCGATTTCACCTACCGTCACGCGTCGTTAATTGCAAAGACGTTGAAGGAACATGGCATCGGGCTTAATCTCGCGCCGGTGCTTGATCTCGCACTTAACAAAGAGAACAAAATCATTTACGGTAAAGAGCGGTGTTTTTCGCATGATCCCAGGAAGGTAACCGAGCATGCTCGTGAATACATCCGCGCACACCGCAAGCACGGGGTACTTACTGCAGTAAAACATTTTCCCGGTCACGGCAGCTCCACCGGCGACACACATCTCGGTATGGT
>PWTU01000002.1 GCA_003562775.1 Ignavibacteriales bacterium | reverse complement strand
TTATAATTCTGTACGGCGGAACGCTGGTCATACGTTCGTTTAACACCGGGAACCGGAGCAAGGTCTTCTGGGGTACGACGCTTTTTTTGCTTGGATTGTTTTTCATGCTGGACAGTATGAGTATGATCACACACCGGTATCCGGTCTTTGTGCCGGCAATATTTCTCATCCTCGGCTTTTCATTTTTTATGATGTACGTCTATAACGTTCGGGATTGGCATCTATTGATTCCAACGTTGTTCTTTATCGTAATCGGAGGATTGATCATAGCCGAGGAGCTGTCGCTTTTCTACGCATACCGTATTGAATATTATCTGTTCAAATTCTGGCCAGTGCTGTTGATACTGTTTGGTCTGGGATTGATTGTAAAAGCGCGTCGCCGGCGGTCCCTATCAAAAACCGAACCGGAATCCGTTGTTGAGAATGCCGGCGAAAAATGACAAATAACAAAGAGCTATGGAATTTAATCCGGTATTATTCATTCTATTCTTGCTCATTGTAACGTTGCTCATCAAATTGACGCTTCGATACAAGGCGGTTCAGTACCTTCAACCAAAGTACGATCATTTACGAACGAACCTTCTTTTTAGTATTGCCCTTCCCAGAAGAAAATACTTTACCGATTTCGGATGGAGACTCATTATTGTGGATTATTTAGTCGCCGCCGCATTTCTCGTGATAGCACTCATTATGATATACTTATTTATAGTATAGACAAGATATTGACTTTCTTTCCCGAAATGGTATATTGAAAAAAGTAAACAATTGAATTATATAACTAATGAACCGTTCTCCCATACTACATACGCCTATGCACGGTTAAATACCTTAACGAGGTCTATTATCAGAGAGTATATGCCGTGGTATATACGATGGATACCCATGAGGGTATTAATAAAATTAGTCCCGCAATTTTCACCGGTTCCGGTTACCGGTTCAATAATTAAAACACCTGATGACAAAATTGCAAAAGTTCAATTTCTTCCAATTGAACCCGAAGAAAATCCCTTGCGTTTTGATGGGAAGGTTTATGTTTTAATAGGAGAAAAAACTTTATCAAGCGCAACTGCATTTGCAAATGCAATTCAATTTTACCACCTTGGAGTTTTGTTAGGTGAAGAAACGGGAGATTTTATAAATGGCTTCGGAAATACCCATACTTTTAATCTTCCAAACACAAATCTTACTATAGCTGTACCGGTTGCAGGTTTTGTTCGCCCTGGCGGTAATGATAATGGTCGAGGGGTACTGCCTGATTATGAAGTAATAACCTATGTAGAGGATATCATAGAAGGAAGGGATCCGGTTATGAAGTATATCAAAGATTTACTAAAGAATGAATACATTAATTCACCAATCGAGGATACGATAATAAAATGATCTTATGATATTAATATGGACAAA
The DNA here is from genome assembly GCA_003562775.1 of Ignavibacteriales bacterium. Lineage (GTDB taxonomy): Bacteria > Bacteroidota > Ignavibacteria > T3Sed10-11 > T3Sed10-11 > T3Sed10-11. The sequence continues at coordinate 4,053 of PWTU01000002.1, read as the reverse complement.
CGCAGTATAACTCCTTATAAAAGAAAAAGTTCCCGATAAAAAACGATACTTTAGGTAAAACCATGATAAACAACATTTTTATTTTGATAATATCATTCGTGCTGTTATCTCCGATGACCGTTGAAGCGCAAAGCAACGGATTATCGGAGCGGTTTATTCCCCCGCGTGAAGATGTTTACCGGATCGGGATACTTTCATTTTTTCACGAGACCTGTACCTATTGCCCTGAGCCGGCCGGATTGGATACCTGGCTTGCTGTCGGTGATCCGACAGATGAAGTACTCGGGAGAACAAGAGGATATACCGGCGGTTTTGAAGCGCGTATGGAAGCGTATGGCGGTGTTGAGCTGGTTGGAATAAAATCGCCCGCCGGATCGCCGTTGGGAGGATCATCCCTGAGCTGGAATACCGCGGAAGTGTGGGAATACTTCACCGAAATATTCATCGAAGATCTTCAAGCGAAAAAACCTCTTGATGGAATCCATCTCGCCCTGCACGGTTCGATGGCTGTTGCCGGTGTTGCGCGGCCCGAAGCAGAGCTTGCCCGGATAGTGCGGAATATTCTCGGCGATGATGTAATTATAACGGTTACCCTCGATCTCCATGCATGCGTCGATAAAGAGCTGGTAGCCGGAGATGCCGCCGATGCCGTGTTCTCGGTGAAGCGCTTTCCTCACTATGATGCAACGTTGCAGGGGCAGCGGGCTGCGGACGTCATAATACGTGCGCTTCAGGGAACGTACAAGCCAACCGTCGCCACGCGAAAACCCGGAGTAATCACCCCGAGTTTTTTCCAGGGTACGATCCGGTATCCCGCGCGGGAGATAATGGAGCGCGCCCGCCGCTGGGAGAATCGTGAAGAGGACGTCTATGTCTCGGTCAATTTCGGATTTGCCTACGCCGATGTACCCGATAACGGCGCATCGATTTTTGTCGTTACAAATGACAACCGTGAGCTGGCCGAAAAAATAGCCGACGATATGAACCGTTTTTTCTGGAGACACAGGGAGGATTTTGTGTTTAAAGATATTTATGATTATGAGGAAGGGGTTCGCAGGGCGATGGAAGCGGTTGAAGCGGGAGAAACGCCGGTAGTGATTGCCGATGGATGCGACCGTACCGGCGGTGCAACATGGATCACCAATGAGCTGATCAGGCAGGGAGCAGGCAACTTTGCCATCGGAACACTGACCGATTATGAACTTATGGCGGAATTCGAAAAACGGGGTCTCGGGGAAGGAGACCATACGGGTCCGATCAAGGTAGGAGGAACCACGGACAGGTTCTCCGGCGATCCGGTAGAGCTGGACGATGCCGTTATTGAATTCTATGACGGCTCATTTCTGGTTCTATTGTTTGGTGATAACAACAGAATCATCGTAAGTCCAGCGTTGTTGCAGGTTACCCACCCCGAATGGCACGCGCGCGTCGGCATCGACTTTCAAGAACTTGATATCGTAGTACACAAAACACGTGTTCACTTTTTCAGAGGGTATTATGAAACCGGCATAGCGGGAGAAGAATATCCGGGAACGATCATAAAGATAGAAGTACCCGGATGGGGTCCGGCAGATATTACCAAAATAAATTATGTCAACGGCGGCCAGTATCTGTATCCGATCGATATGGATAGAGAGATGGGGGGTGAATGGGATCGACCGTATATCGGCGACGATGATATGATTTATGAAACCGGTGAGGGAGTGGTTGTGGAGTGAGAGATAAAAAATCATACAATTTACTTACAGGCGCAATTTATGAATACGTACACTCCATTCACTGATGAAATAAATTATCATCAAAAAGCGGTAAAAGAGTTTGCCCAACAAGCAGAAAGAGTACCCGGTGAGCTGTGGAACATATCCCGCGCTCCCGGTAAGTGGACTCCTTCTCAGGAGGTTAAGCATCTTGAGCTAACTTATCGGGGGTACGTTGCAGAAATCCGCAGAGGACCGGATGTAACGCCGGAGACGTTTCTTCCCCCAAGAGAAGTTTACCGTGTAAAGATATTGCCTCGTGTTCTGAAAGGCAACTGGTTTCCGTCGGGAGCAAAAGCACCCGATTACGTTAATCCGGATAGTGAATATAAAGATAAAGCAGACCAATTGGCTGGTTTGCGAAAATGGACAGCCGAATTCGAAAAAGCTGTCCTGGAAATTGCAGAGTCAAACACTAACCGACAGGTGCGGCACCCATACTTTGGTTCTCTTACTCTTGTGGAATTAGTGAAAGTACTTGCAGAGCATACAAGACATCATAAAAAATATTTGCCGGCGGTCGATGAATAGAATCGAAATTGTTTATCAAAAAACGGTGTAACAGAAAAAAATAATTCTCAATATCCCGCCGCCTGTCCGTCTTTCCTGAACTCCGACGCACCGTAATAAACCCCGTTTTCACGGTCATATTTGATTGCCTGATATCCGCCGAAACCGCCGAGATTCCATTGTATTCTATGTCCTTTTTGGAGAAGAGATCGAATTTCCTCCCATTCAAAACCGGTTTCAAGATATACGGTTCCCCCATCGGTCATTCGTGTACCTGTTGGCTCCGAGGATCTGCCGTGCTGAATCCGGGGAGCGTCGCCGGCTTCCTGTAAGTTCATACCAAAGTCGATCAGGTTTATGACGATCTGTGCGTGACCTTGGGGCTGAAATCCGCCGCCCATCACGCCGAAGCTGATGTATGGCTTGCCGTCTTTTGTGATGAAGCCAGGAATAATCGTATGAAACGGCCGCTTACCCGGTTCGTACGTGTTGAAGTAACCCTCTTCTAAGTTAAATGCTTCGCCGCGATTTTGTAATACAAATCCAAGACCGTACGGCGTCATACCCGAACCCATCCCGCGATAGTTGCTTTGAATAAGGGAAACCATGTTGCCGTCCTTGTCTGCCGTAGTTAGGTAGATAGTATTCTGCGGATCGCGCTCACCGGGAGAATAACGGCGGGCTGCCCTGTCCGGATCGATAAGCTTCCTTCGGTCGGCGGCGTATTCTTTTGAGATTAACCAATCGACCGGAATCTCGTTAAAATCCGGGTCGGCGTAATACACCGCTCTATCTTCGAATGCAAGCTTTTTCGCTTCGACAAAATGATGAATATACTCGGCGCTGCCGAACCCCATGCTTTGCACATCGTATCCTTCCATAATATTCAATATCTGCAATCCTGCAATGCCCTGTCCGTTCGGCGGAAGCTGCCAGACGTCGTACCCGCGGTAATTTGTCGAAACCGGATCGACCCATTCGGAGGTATGAGCAGCCAGATCTTCATACGACAAAAAGCCGCCCTGTTCATTCATATACCGGGCGATTGTACGGGCTATCTCTCCTTTATAGAATGCATCCCGTCCGCCCTGTGCGATCTTTTCATACGTATTCGCAAGATCGGGGTTTTTAAATATTTCGCCTTTCGCCGGCATCCTTCCATCGGGCATATAAGTTTCTGTAAAGTTTGGATAACGGGAAAGGATGGGAGCGGTTCGTTTGAGATAGTAAGCGATTAATTCGGCTACGGGATGACCTTCACGCGCGTAGTGAATTGCGGGAGCGAGAATCGTTTCCATCCCGAGACGACCGAATTTACCGTGCAGCTCAAACCAGCCGTCAACTGCACCCGGAACGCTTACGGGAAGTGGCCCGCGCTGGGGTATCATATCGTACCCGTTCTCGATAAAATATTCACGTGTGAGAGATTTGGGTGAACGACCGCTTGCGTTCAACCCGTAGAGCTGTTCCGTCTCCGCATCCCATATAATGGCAAACAGATCGCCGCCGATGCCGCAGCCGGTCGGCTCGACCAGGCCGAGCATGGCATTTGCCGCAATAGCTGCATCGATCGCGCTGCCGCCTTGTTTGAGTATGTCTATTGCTACCTGCGTCGCAAGGGGATGACTGGTCGCTGCCATCCCGTTTTGTGCGATGACTTCCGAACGGGAAGCAAAATGTTTACCGGTTATCCGGTCCTGAGATAATATTGAAGCCGGAATGCATACAAAAGCGATTATGAAAGTAATAAGTGTCTTCATGGTTCACCTCGGAATATTTTATGATA
>PWTU01000391.1 GCA_003562775.1 Ignavibacteriales bacterium | reverse complement strand
TTTGGCCTGGTCGTTATTATAACACCGTTAAATGTGAGGGTCGCTCATAAAAACGGGTGGATTGCCCAGGTACGCGAGGATCGCTGGCATTCGACCCCGACTGCATTGATGGGGGGGATAACAATTTATGTCGGCGCGACGTTATCGTTCTGGATTGCAGGATCTGAATCTTTTCCTTATATAGTATGGCTCGGAGCTACCCTTCTGTTCATTGGCGGACTCTATGATGATTTACGAGGCCTTGGTGCCCCGTCTAAATTACTTATACAGTTTACGGCCGTAACGTTATTAGTTTTAAGCGGACATATACTCGGCGATCACTGGCCGTTGTGGTTTGCCGTACCATTGACGTATTTCTGGGTTATCGGTATAACCAATGCAATAAATCTTATAGATGGAATGGACGGTCTCGCAGCGGGGATTACGTCCATTGCATTTCTCACGCTTTCTGTGCTGTTGGCAATAACCGGTCATTTTGAACTTTTATTGTTAACCCTGACCATGGCCGGTGCGAGTGCCGGTTTTATTGTTTATAACTTTAAGCCGGCAAAAATATTTATGGGAGACTGTGGTAGTATGTTTCTCGGATTTACGCTTGCCGCTACAGCTATTCTGGTACAGAATACTATCGGTTTCTCAGGTATTCTGCCCGTGCTGATACTCCCGGCACTGGTGCTTGCCGTTCCCATTTTTGATACTACTCTTGTTACTATACTGCGTTTGCTCTCGGGGCGAAGCATTTCGCAGGGCGGAAACGATCATACGATGCACCGGCTTGTACGGTTGGGTATATCGGAACGCCGGACCGTTCTGACACTGTATCTGGTGAGTGCAGCACTCGGTCTGTTGGCTGTATTACTGTTTACCACGGGGATTCATATTCTTTATTCGTTATTGATTATAGCTTTTCTCGGGCTTATCCATTTCGGAATATACCTTGCGGGAATCGAGACCTATGAACCTGCATATGAGAAGAATAAAAAACTCAGATTGAGGGGGTTACTTGATAACGATTATAGGATAATACGTTTTATATTACAAAATAAAAAAATTATTGCTGCGCACGGTGCGGATATCATTCTTATATGCACCTCCCTGTTGGTGGCATATCAGCTCTACTTTGGCCAGGACATGACGCAAACCCATCTCGCACAGTTATACTACATTATACCAATTCTTATCGGTGCCAAGCTCATTGCTTTTCATCTGTTTAAAATTTACCGGGGAGTATGGCGTTTTACCGGTGAACCGGATATTGTAAGAATTATTGCTGCATCTGCCGGGGGATCTGTATTTGCGTTTACGGCGATTGTTTTGTTAACTGGCGGCACACTATTCACGTTTGAACTTCTTATTATATACTGGTTGTTGGCGACGGCAAGTATTGCCGGTATACGGTTTGCGTACCGCAGTATCCAGGAATATTTATCAAGGTTGCGTGTCGATGGGAAACGGGTTCTTCTCTACGGAGCCGATGAAGCCGGGTATTTGAAATTGCGTGAGATGCTTCAGGTGCCGCGATTAAAAATTATACCGGTCGGTTTTCTTGATAATGACATCGAGCGTTTCAATAGTTCGATCCACGGCTATAAAGTCTTTGGTGACTGCTCAGTCCTGGCAGATTTAAAAGATAAAGAGAATATACAGGAGGTTAATATTGTAACTCCGCATGTAAGCAGGGAGGAGAAGCAGAAGATATATGAACAATGTATTGAGAATGGTATACTTTGCAGAGACTTTACCTCTGAATATTCTTTTCACCAGAGTTTTCCGGGTGACAGGGTCCTGATTATCGGATCCGGCCGGGAAGGGGTTCAGGTAATTGATGAAATGCAACGGAATCCGAAGTTTTCACTTCATCCGGCGGCCTTTATTGATACAGACCACGAGCTGTCGCAAACGAAGGTAAAACGTATACCCTATTTCAATGATATCAACGAGCTTCCCGGTATCATTAAACGCTTTGAAATAAATCATATTATCATTGCGTTACCGGTGGCATCGGGAGAACAGATACGGGAGATAATGGAATCTTGTAATAGTCTCCCGGTCAGGAAGAGTATTCTCCCGGGTATTTTTGAAAATGGTAAATCGCGGATACGGCTCGAGGAGTTACGCGATGTGAAAATTGAGGACTATTACAGAAAACCTCCCGTGGTGACGAATATTAAGGAGATATCGAACAAAATAAACGGAAAAACGGTTTTAGTGACGGGAGCCGGTAGTTTTATCAGTCAGGAGCTCTGCCGGCAGGTATTGGATTTCAAACCGGCCCGCCTGATCTTGGTGGGGGGATCTGAAAGCGATATAGAAACATTGCTGGAACGATTGAGCGGTAAGATAATATATCATCATGCGCTGTTCAAGGAACCAACGCAGGGGAGTATCCCCGAAATTGTTCCGGTGGTTGCGGATGTCAGATCACAATCACGATTAAAGGAGGCTTTTGAACGGTATAGCCCGGATATTGTCGTTCATATCGGAAACCGCTCGGATTATAAGGTGGCTGCATATAACACCATTGAATACATCACACAAATAGTTATCGGCACGAGGAATCTTCTGTACTTATCGTTACGGTTTGGTGTTAATCATTTTGTGCTCTTATCTGATGAAAAGGCAGTAAATCCATATAGTTTAATCGGTGCCGGTAAACGTATTGCAGAATTGTCGGTATTCCATGCCGCAGAGGCAAGCAGCCGTCCTTTCATGGTAACCAGATTCGGAAGCGTATTGGGAGAGCGGAGTAATGAAATTACCTCAATTATGAATAAGATACATAATAATGAAACAGTCATAATACCCAGCCCCTATGCTCATAGATTTTTTACCTTCTGTCCGGAGGTCGTGCAATTAATTCTGCACTCGCTGACGATTTATAACAGAAGGAGAATATATGTATTAAATACAGAGAATACATGCCGTTTGGAGCAAATCGTTCACGAATTGGCGGACCTCAACGGCCGTAAGGTGGGAAGGGATCTGAAGGTTATGTATTCCGGATTAAAAGAACATGAAAAATTGGTCGATGAGTTACGAGTAAACGGCGCGGTGTATTACCGATCGGATCATGCATATATATATGTCGAGGATAATGATTTTGAATATAGTGCGGATGAGTTTGGAGCATTATTTGAGGAATTGCTATCTGCTTTAGTACGTGAAAATATTGTTTCGATCCGGCGTTTAATGGAGGCACTTGTGCCTGAATATAGGGCCAATGTCAAAAATAATCGTGAGAGAGAAGTAATTCGCGATGTGAAGAATTTTGTATGATTTTTTGAGAAGAGGTTTTTACCTGGCTGAGACAGCATTATGAGAAAATTCCGGATCGATGCCGACGTCCTGTAGAGAGATCGGGTTATTCTTACATTAGAGTATTCTAATGGAATATTTGAATTTAAATATTTATTGTTTATGTAAGTGAAAAAATAATTAATTACAAATAATAAAATCTTCAAAAAGGGGCACCTTGATGAAATCTCTGAATGGTCTCAAATTGTTGCTGCCGCTATTAATAGTGGCATTTGCGTTCATTTCCTGTGATACGGATGAAAATCCGGTGGGAACACTGGAGGAAATTGCAGGGAGAATTCCAAATGTTGAGGTAATTCCTAATGCCGATAACGCAACCATGCACAAAAGGAATGACCAACAGTATAGTCTTTTTTCAGTCGATGTGAGCGGCATCGGATTTAATAACAATGTATCCGATGGTACCTATTTTGGATGGTGTGCTGATATGACCAAACCAAGAGGTACAGATAGGGACATAAGCGGAACAACGTTATTCCGTACCGACAAAGATGAGATATTCAATCAGCTTAGCTACATTGTTAATAACCGGCGCTCCTATGAAGAACAATTCTCAGGTATGAGCTGGAAGGATATTCAGGTAGCGATGTGGGTCATTCTTGAAACGGCCGATTACAATCTTGCGTCAATCAGGGATAACATACCTTCATTTGTGGAAGGATTTAATGAGGAATATGTTAATGGTATCGTCGCTGATGTCAAACAAAACGGTACCGACTTTATCCCCGGTTTCGGTGATACAAAATTAATATTAATGGATGCAAACGATCCAGGCCAACCCCCTTTGATTGAGGTTAAATGTGAAACTGCGTTAGCGCGTATGTATGATAATCCCAACAATTTTACCTATGAATGGAGTGGTAATAGTGTTTGGTTTACCTATTTAATACATAAGCCCACCTCCGACGCGAAAACATTCTACTTATACGCAGCTCAAACATTCAGAGTCGGGGAAGTTGATATCTGGAAGGATGAAGATGATCTATATGTGGAGATCATAATTAAAAATGAGGATGATCTCGATGATTTATTCATTATAAGCGAAAGCCACCTTGATATTCAGTTAAATGCTGATGAGTATGAACCGCCCGTAAAAGCTGGTAACTGGCCTTATAATGGTTTTTTAACTCAATCAAATGATCAATTACATATATATAAAGTACCATGGGAATCTGAATGGGATGACATAGATCTCTACATTGCAGTACATGCTGTTGTCTGCGGTGCTGTTGAGGAATGGCAAGACGAATAATTAGTATAATCTGATTTACGATATAAAAATGGGAGCAGAAATGCTCCCTTTTTTTATGAAAAATGATTATATTTTGCCTATGCTTGATACAAATCTATAACAATGGGGAATTATGAAACAGTTGCACTATTTCATTATTGGATGTAGTTTCTTTTTCTTTTTTAATATAAATTTCGTCAATGCACAAGCCTTGAATTTCGGCTTTAAAGGAGGTGTCAATGCTTCCTATTTTCACGGAAGTTATATCTATACGGGAGATGATTTCACCCTGAATCTCAATCCGGATTTGTCAGCCAGATTTTCAGCGGGAGGTCTTGTTCGTTACAATATCACAGAGGTAACCTCAATCCAATCTGAGCTATTATACACTACCCGGGGGGTACGATTCGATCAAAATGTCGATTTAAGAAATCAAACATTGAGACTTAAGGGTGATCTCACGCTTACCTATATCGAAATACCGGTATTTCTTCGTGTCTCCACGACGCTGCCGGATCCTGGCAAATGGTTTTCTCCGGAGCCGGGGTTTACCTTCAATGTATACACCGGCGGTTCTTTTGCGTATAAAACCAATGCTAAATTTTCAGGCATACTGTCCGGCGAGGTCCTTGGCGATGATTATAGTGAAAGATTTGAAAACAGGGTGTGGGATCAGTTTACCGATACCGATTTCAGTTTCATCGTCGGTGCGGGGTTTGAGTATGGGGTCCAATACCGGTTTACGTTCGATGTGCGATATGTCATCAGCATAACGGATATCGGCAGCGATCCTGAATTTCCGGATGATGTCCGTAATGGTAAGGTGTCCGTTTTTATAGGGATGGTGTTTTAGTTTTTTTGGGGCTTTAGTGATGTAGGTATGTGTAAGCGGTACTCCCGGAGATACATGC
>PWTU01000305.1 GCA_003562775.1 Ignavibacteriales bacterium | reverse complement strand
TAATATAAAAATCAGCGTAATTATCTTTATCCGGCCATTGATAACCCGCGACATAGGCATTTCCGTAGTCATCTACCGTTATAGAATAAGGTCGGTCGTCTCCGTCTTCCGAACTTTTATAACGATCGACCCATTTTAAGTTTCCATCCCGGTCATACATCATAACCGTAAAATCGCTATTATAGGGAAGGTCAAGTTGAACAGGTGGAGTTATTGTTGCGGCAATGAATACGTCACCATGGTCATTAACGGCAATCCCAACAGGTTCATCGTCATATTCTTCCTCTGAGCCATAAATATGCGACCAGACCAACTCACCATCCGGATTATATTTTACCGTGCCGATATCATTATGTATATAACCTGTTGTGAAATCGATCACCATACAAATCCCGGTAACATATACGTAGCCGCGTGTATCCACGACGAGATGCTTTGCTCTGTCGTGCATCGGGACATCATCGATAAATGGACTATTAAATGTTGCCGTCCATTCTACATCTCCGTTTGGATTATATTTTATTGTCAGGAATTGTTCCCAGGGATAAGGAAGAGGAGCGGTTCCGTATCCGGTAACATATATATAACCCTGTTCATCTAAATAAACAGCAAACGCCTGATTATCCGAGCTCAGGAACTCACTTTGATATATGTTTTCCCATATCAAATTTCCCTGATTATCATACTTTACCGTAAGCCAGTACCAGCCTGTAAGTCCGCCATTGGTAGAAAACATACTCTGTCCTGTGATATACACACTGCCATCGGGAGCTACTATCATTGCATTTGCCACATTACCGGTATCGGGATGTATAAGGATCTGCTCCCACTCCACGTTCGTTTGACTCAATGATATCTGCGCGATCAAAAACATCAATAATGAAAATTTAATGAACGTATTCATAATCGTCTCCTTTTTAGTTAATCATTTTTTTTATGTCACTAATTATCTCCTGTAAATCGAACGGCTTCTCGTAAATTTTCTGAATATTCATCATCTCTATCTTTTTTCTTACCTCTTCGTCCAACGGAGAAGTCACGACCAACAGTTTCGCGAACGGATTGTTTTTCCGGAGTTCTCTGATTATTTCTAACCCGTCATCCGTTAAAAAATCTGTCCCGGTTATTATCGTTGTGAAATTTTTATTCTTTAAGAACAGCATTGCCTCTTTCGGATTCGTCGTTGCCCGTACCTCCGAAAAATAATCGATAAGCGCAACGGTTACGCCCCGTATTAAACTCTTATCGGAGTTTAAAATTAACAATGAATCATATTTCATATTGTTCGAAGAATAATTATCGGCAATCGTATGGTATAGTGTCTTATTTATATTTCTATGCTTAGCAATAACTATACCGTATTGCAGTTGGTGATTTTGTACTAAAAATGGAGGTTTTGGGAAGAGAAAGACCAGACTGTTAATCAAGATTAACAGTATAATAAAGTATGTTTAAATATTGCGGGGAATGGATATAATTGAAATGTTAACCTGAGTTTACAACATTACTTATGCTTTACGTTCCGTTACCAATGTCAGATCGTACTGTTTGATTTTCTTATAGAGGGAAACCCTCGATAAATTAATATTTTCGGCCGTTTTTGTTATATTTCCATCGTTTTTACGGAGATGAAATTCAAGGAACTTTCTCTCAAATATTTCAATTGCTTGTTTCTGTGCGGATTGGAAATCGTTGTTGTCGAACAATTCACCCCAATCATGCTGCATAGTATCGACATCTCTGATTATGACATCCGGAATAATTTCATCGGTTATTTCCTGAGCCGGATAGATCACCTGCAGCATCCGTACCATATTTTGTAATTCCCTTACATTACCGGGCCAGGAATAATGCTGTAAGAGAGAGACAGCTTTCGCAGAAAATGTTATCAATTTTGAGCCCCCTTCATCCTGCAGGAAATGATTTATGAGCAACGGTATGTCCTCACGCCTTTCTTTTAACAGGGGCAAATTGATCTCAACCACATGTAGCCGGTAATACAGATCTTCACGAAAACAGTTTGCCTTAACCAGGTCAATTAATTTTTTATTACTTGCACCGATAACCCGAACATCGATTTTTTTTTGTTTGGTGCTTCCCAGCGGCTGAATTGTATAATCCTCAAGGACCCGTAATAACTTTGCCTGTAATCTTTGGCTCATTTCACCCACTTCATCGAGAAATAGTGTCCCGCCGTCGGCCGTTTGAAACAGACCCTCCTTCGTATTCACGGCACCAGTGAATGCACCTTTTTCATATCCGAAAAGTTCGCTCTCGAGCAGCTCATCGGGCAGAGCGGCACAGTTTATCGCCACGAACGGGTTATCCCGGCGCGCACTGTTGAGATGAACATTTTTTGCAACCACTTCCTTACCCGTACCACTTGCACCGTAAATCATGACACTGACATCTTTATCCGCTGCAACTTTTTGTATCATCGCACGTACTTCATATATAGCTTTACTGACACCGACGATCTCCGGATACTCTATTCTTCTGAGCTTATCCTTCAACTTCTTGTTTTCATCCTGCAGTTGCAGAGACCTCTGTATTTTGTCGATTTTCATTTTCAACTCTTGCAAATTCAGCGGCTTCGTCACATAATCATCCGCTCCCATCTGCATTGCCTTCACCGCATCTTCTACGGTAGCAAATGCGGTTATAACGATAAACGGTGTTTGTATATTTTGTTTTCTCAGATTATCCAATAACTCCAACCCGTTCAGCCCGGGCATTTGAACATCCGAAATTATTAAATCGAATCGGGTTTGTTGTGCGGCGTCAAGGGCCGATTTGCCGTCGCCGGCAGAAATGATTTCATATCCCTCTTTTTGAAGAAAAGCGACAATTCCTCTCCGGAGGTTCGCATCATCATCGGTTATTAATATTTTCATGATTTTGATCCACGGTTCATGATGAATATACAGGTAATGTGATCCGGAAACATGCACCGCCAGCTTCGCGGTTCGATACCGTTATGCTGCCCGAATGCGCTTTTATAATATTTTTAACGATTGCTAAACCCAATCCGCTGCCGCTCGATTTAGTCGTAAAGAAGGGCTGAAATATTTTTCCGGTTATCTGATCATTTACTCCGGGACCTTCATCGGCGATTTCAATTTCAATACCGCCTTCGATTTGTGTACATCGTACATATATAGTACCATTCTCAGGGGAAAAATAGACGGCATTAATCAACATATTAAGAATTACTTCTTCAATTAATTGGGGATCGAGAAACACCTCTGGTATATTGGCGTCGATATCCAGCGCAAAATTAACTCTTTTGCTCTCTGAATCCGTTTTAAAATTCTCAATGACGTTTTCAATAAGTACTCCAAAATCAGTTAAAGATTTGTTCAGGTTGGGTACACGATAAAAACGCTTAAAATTAACAAGCATATGCAAAAACGAGTTGAGCGTGTTTTTAATTTCATCTATGTATATCCTTGCCGTTTCGTCGTCTGCATATTGCATCTCCAGATTTTGAATCCAGATACTTACGCCCCCGATTTTATTTTGAATTTCGTGAGAGATTTTTGAGACGGTCTCTCCGATTACGGCAAGACGTTCTTTTTCAGAAAGTTTCGCTTTCGTGGTGGTCAATTCTTCAATTTTATCTTCCAGTTCTTTATTCGTTATCCGTAAATTACGATAGCTGACTTTGAGGTTTTCGACCATTTGGTTAAACGAGTTAATTAAAACACCCAACTCGTCTTTTCTGCTGACGTTTATTGTTTGATCAAGATTTCCCGCCGCGACATTGTCGGCAACATGTGCTATTTCGGAAATAGACTTCGATATCTTATTCGATATAGTAATGACGATCATCGTTATACTACTAAAGAGAATTAGAATAAAAATAATCGCCTGAAAAGTTAGATTGTTTAGTTGCTGCACCGAGGATGCTATATCGAACTTTACCAACAATGCGGCACCGATCACATCAATCCAGCTTTTTGTAAGCACCGATGAAGAAAGCATGAGTTCCGTGTTATCGTCGTTAAATATAAAAGAGTGATTTTCATCGATTAATTGTGATACTGCCTGATGGATGTATTTTTTATCACTGCAGAAAACCGTTATGCCGGCGCTGTCGTATATAGCAATTGTCGCTTCACGATCAAGGTTAATTGTTTGAATTCCCTTTTCTGCTATTGCATCCAAACGCAAAATGAACAAAAGATTCCATGCTGTCATTTCGTCAAACGTCGATACAATATAAATTCCGGTATCGGATTTTGATATATTCGAAAATACTAATTCTTTGCCGGTATAATCTTTTGCTATAGTTGCCGGATTTTTCATAATAAGCGTATTAATGCTCCGTATATCCCGTTGTATTACAAGATCGCCTGTGAACAATCTGACGGGAGATAATCTGGCAACTGAATCAAGATTTTTATTAAATATCGTTATCGAAGAATATTTATTCGCATACGTATGAAGAAATGCTTCTACCGCATCGGCAAACTCCGGTGGTGGGATATCGTTTCCATCGGTGGGTATAAAAGAAAGCTGCGTCCGAAGGCCGGCAATTTCTATTACCGAGTGCCTTATCTCTTCTTCTAATATGTTAACAAATTGAACGGTGTAATTATTGCATTTTTCAACCGCTTGTTCTTTAACATATTTGATTCCGTTTATATAAAAGTAAACAACGATCGTTAGGAGCAAAACGAGAGTAAAGAGGGTGAACAGGATAAGAATTTTATATCTAATTTTTATTTTCGCGAACATCGGCATCGGCAAACCAGATTTTTCTGTAGTCGGGATATATATACCTGAACGTAAAACCGTTTACATAAGCCGGGAGAACATAATAACCGGGTTTATTATGAGACAACAGCAAAACGGGTACATCATCGTAAATAATGCGTTCCAGGTGCAGGAAAAGCTTGTTCCTTTTATGCTCATCCTGCTCCACCATCGATTGCTCAAACACTGCATCGAATTCCGGATTTTTATAGCCCATTAAGTTCAGATCCGGCGGGCTTTTTGAATAGAATAAAGAGTAATAATCTATCGGATCCGGAAACGATGGGATCATACTCACCCTGAAGATGTCCGGTTCACCGGATACAACGTATCTATAATAGTTCAGCGGTTGAACATCTATTTCAACGGCGACCCCCAAACGTGACATTGCTTGTTCGAGTTGCTCTAAATCGTGACAGTAAATACTTGATGCTAATTTTATTGTCTCGTTTTGAAGATTTAATTCACTTATTATTTCCTGAGCCGCAGTATGATTAACGGGGTAATAATGCAATCCCGGGAATAAAAGTAGTTCTTCGGGAACAAAACTACCGGATTTTGCACTGAGACCACGTGGATCACTTTCGAGAAAATCTCTATCAAAACTCATTGCTATTGCTTTGCGTAATAATTTTTGTTCCGCCAGAATCGAACCTGAGTTCAGTCGTATACCGTAAAATCTCACTCCCAGGTTCATCGTTGATT
>PWTU01000359.1 GCA_003562775.1 Ignavibacteriales bacterium | reverse complement strand
GGCTCGGTTATACGTGATAATATTTTTAACAACGTACTCTTCCCGGCGCCATTTTTACCGATAATTCCTAGAATATCTCCCTCGGATACTTCGAATGATACCTCGCGTAGCGCCCAAATAACATCTTCCGACTCACCGTCTTCATCAAATGTACTCAGACTACGCAGACGTCTGTAATTCGACAGCGGGTATTTTATCCAGGAGGCAACCGCTCCTCCCAGAGAATCGTGTATCTGTTCTTTTATTCCGATCCGATACCGTTTCGATACATTGTCGGCGATTATTGTTTTTGTACTCATATTTCTTTTCCCGGACGATAAAAATCAGATAACATCTGCAAAATATTTTTCTCTTCTTTTAAAATATAAAGCACCGCTGAATGCGATTATTACTGCAGAACATGTGCCGACGGCTATTAAATCCCATGGCATCGGGTTCGTTGCAAGAATAGCCGAACGAAATCCCTCAATGACTCCAACCATCGGATTGAGGGCATAGAGCAGCCGGTATTGATCGGGGATAAGACTAGCCGGATAAACAACCGGTGCAGCATACATTAAAAGCTGTACTCCGAAATTCAATCCATACCTGATGTCTCGATATTGTACGGACAATGCGGATAGCCACATGCCGAATCCGACGGCCGCCAACATCATAAGAATTATGAGATACGGCAATATAACAACCCACGCAGTCGGTAGAACCTGGAACCAAACCAACAATCCAAAAAGTACAACCAATGAAATGCCGAAATCAACAGATTTTGATAATATCGATGCAATTGGCAAAATTAAACGTGGGAAATATATTTTAGTGATCATGCCATGAAGACTGCCGGCTGACGCGGTCAGGGAACCGGAAAAAAAAGTCCAGGGAACCAGGGCTACGAAACTAAAAATTGCATAGGGAGCCCCGTCGGAATCAATTTTGGCAAGGTTTCCAAAAACAATCGTAAATACGATCATCGAAAATACGGGTTGAATAACCGCCCATCCGATTCCAAGTACCGATTGCGCGTAGCGAGCTTTGATATCCCGCCATACAAGAAAGAAAAACATATCCCTGTATTCATTAAGCTCTCTCCAGTCAATAGTTTTCCATCCCGAGCGAGGTTTTATAATTGTATATTGTTCTTCCATTGTCATAATTCCTCAAATAATTTACTCTCTTTGAGAAGCTTGTAAAGCTGCAACATTTTCGAGCCATTCTATCTTAGCCGACAAAAAAGCGTTTCTAATTCAGCCAAAAACCGATAACAACGCGATGAATCTATTGGAGGGTTTTTATATTCAATATAAAATTTTACTGGGAAAGTCTGAACACCATTGAAAGGCAACCACACATCTATCATCAAAAAATAACAAATATCCTGTCAAGAAGTAAAAGCAAAGAGGCACTGGTACTAATGACATTAAAGAAATCCCATATATCGAATGAACGGACACGATCAATCATTATTATATCGCCCTCCTGGAGTGGGATCTCCTGTTCCCGTAATCGTAATAAATCCTCTATTCTGTATTCGAGAACGACCTCCCTCCCCGCACCTCCGGTAAGCCGGGAAAGCCGTATAATTGTTTTACCGGCTTGTCGCCGCGACCATGTGTCCGCCCCGGTAATTCCCCGGATATCCGCACCCGGTCCGCCTGCAAGCGACAACAATTGTCCTATGTTCGTATCGACGGGCACTTCATATCTTCCGGAATTTCTGACATCTCCCCATACACTTACCAATATAGTGAAATCACCCGGTTGAGCGTAGTAATAATTTGCTACACTCGAACCGTAAATACCAGGTGTAAAAAGATCCTGTATCCGCTCCGGTATTTGTTGTCCGGCAACCTGCTGGTGTACCATGAGTAGTAAACCGAGTAGAACCAATACCATATAGCGCGGTGCACCGATTGTTTTTTTTCTCATAACAAGAATCCTCATTATATTCCGGTGATTATTTTGAAAAAACTTTTTTATTCTTACTATCGCCATTCGCCTCTTTGCCATAGGAACCATACTTGTAATACTGCATGGTATACGCGCTTCCATAACTATCCCGCTGATCGAATTTATTAAGGACAGTTCCAAAAACCCGGCCGTGTACATTTTCAATCGCTTCTACGGATACCTTTAATTCTTCTACTTTTGTTCTCCTGGATGAAGTTACGATAATTGCACCGTCACAAATCGTGCTGAGTACTGAAGCATCAGTCGCTGCAAGTATAGGCGGTGTATCGAAAATAATAATGTCAAATTGCTCTTCAAACCTGGCGAGAAGTTTTTTCATCTTTTCCGATCCCAATAGATCGGCAGGATTTGCAGGGGTATCGCCGCACGATATAGCATATAAGTTCTCGACTACGGTATTTTGTATCCCCTTCGAAAGATCGATGTTTTCAAACATTATATTGGTCAATCCGGGTTTCCTATTGAGATCGAGAATATTATGGAGCGTCGGTTTACGCAAATCCGAATCGACGATAAGCACTTTTTTCTCACCATGTGCATATGAAACGGCTAAATTAGCAGCAATAGTACTTTTACCTTCACCCGGGTTCGGACTGGATACAACCAGAGTTTTTACGGGTTTGTCTACCTGAGCATATTGAAGGTTGGTGCGGAGTGCCCTGATGGATTCCGATACGGGGGATAACGGATTCGTGATTGTGATCACGTATCCGTTGATGACCCGACCCTTTATGGAAATATAACCTTTATTGGTAATTCTATTAACCTCACCATACATATTCGCAATTGTAGCCAAGTTAATTAAATTTTCTTTCTTAATATCTTCCGGAGTACGTATTTTCGTAGATAAAGCTTCCTTTAAAAATACAAAAACGACACCGAATCCGAGGCCGAGGAACAATCCGATCACGAGGTTCAATTGAAGATTGGGGCTTACGGGAGATCCGGGTATCAGGGCGTCGTCAATAATACTTACACTTCCGAATTCGGATTGCTCAGCTATAGTTGCCTGATTAAATTCTTCTTCCAATCTTAAAAACAATTGTTCGTTACTTCGCTTTTGTCTTTCGAGCCGCGCATATTGCAAATTCATTGCGGGTAATTGGTTAAACTGCCGTTCATATTCCTGCAACGATCTTTTCTTCGCATTTTTCTGAATTCTTAAACCCTGTAGTTCTATTTGTTCCGTAGCGATTCTTTGTTTTAATTGTCGCAAATACCCTTCATCGCCCGGAGAAAGTGACTGAACAAAAACATCCGTGCGGGATTGCAATGTTTCTCTCAGACTGGCAAGTTTTTCATCGTACTCACGAATCCTGCTTTGGTAGCGACGTTCACCCACAGTTTCCGGGTTTCGCGATATGGCAAGGTCCCGCTGGTATTCCAATTCTGCCATATCTTCCTGTATACGTCTAATGTATGCCATATCCGAGGAGGTCAATCCACGGGCAACATCCGGCTCGTGCTGGACAAGTTGGCTTTCGAGTGACTGCAATGTATTATTTTTGGCATCCATTTGAATCTGAAGTTCTTCTATCTGAGCTTCAAGTTGTGCTACTTGATTGATTACACGTCTCGACTCTGCATCCGGGATAACGACACCGTGTCTCTCCTGGTACCTCTGCAACTGTTCCTCTGCTTCCTGCAAAGACCTTTCACTTGAATGAAGTTGTGATTCAAGAAATTCTCTTACCTGACGAGTATGCGCCCGGCTTCCCTGAAAATTTCGTTGGTGGTACGTCTGTGCATAGGTGTTTGCAATAATAGCAGCTTCGCGCGGGTTTGTACTTCTGGCGCTCGTTTCGATTACATCCGCATTAGGCACTTGCGCAAATGATACAGCACTCTGGAGCCGACGGGCGATGATTTCTGTTGATGCCAGAGAGACAAATTCGCCTTGTTCATCAAAATTTGCGAGAATCGGCATAATCTGAGTACTATCCTCATCGAGATAGATATGTTCCATCAACACAAGAGCGACGTCACGAGCTAAATTCCGGGATTTCAGTATTTCCATTTCATTAACAATATTTCTCCCTCCACCTCCCATAAAAACAAGAGGTATAGATTGATCGGTACCTCCCCCTCTGCCTATATATACAGTCGTCTTTGCTTCATAGACCGGTTCTTCGAGCAATGTTTTAAAGAGAAAAATGTTAAAAATGATTAAAGTAACTATAAAGATAATCCATTTCCCGCGCATTAACGTTGCATATACATCGCGTATATTAATTTCGCGGACACCGTTTTCATTCATTGCACCATTACCAGATGTGTTCCGATCATTTTTCTGATATTTCATGGTATTCCTTCCATTCCTCTCATTTCATTAATCATTCGACTTTCGATGAGTTCTGCAATTATTTCAAATTTACGATTTTTTAAGTCTAAATGCTACAGGTTCACAAATTTTTTGGTATCACTCTCGTCACACAATCAAGAGGCACTTCCACGGCCAGCGACTTTCCAATACTGTCGATTGCAATAACAAGACGGTTCTCATTTTTAATTTTTGTATACTGTCCTCTTAATCCTATAAGCGGACCCGCTGTAACTTCAACAATATCTCCTACACTGATTCCCTCTATTGTTTCAATGGTTACTCCATGGCGGCGATTCGCTTCGAGAATTTGTTTAATTGCACTTATTTCGGATTCATGGACAATCCCCGGACGACCGTTGAACATAACGACCCGAACCACCCCTTCCGTTTCAAGAGCAGGGATACGCCGTCGATACGGCATCTTTACAAACACATATCCCTTAAACAACGGTTCCTCAACCTTCTTTTTCCGGTCGCTCCATCGCTTAATCACCGTTTTGAGAGGAAGATATATTTCATACCCTTTTAACTCCAGTCCCTCTTTTACTACCTTTTCATGGCGGGATTTCGTTGCCAATGTATACCAGCGGGGGATTTCCTCTCTCTCTTTTTGGCTTCTTGTAATCACCTATGCTAATTGTTTAATTTAGATTATCGTTGCTATAAGCTATTAATGGGTATTTCGAACAAATTGATATAGCTCCGCTTCCTCAGTCCCATTCATAACGGATGAAACCGCATATCTTAAAAAATATTACTGCTCATATATCTTTACAAAAAATTCAGCAGTGAATAGTACCGTACCAAATATACAAATAAATCACCGGAACGATTTATAATGAAAACATTTAAGTTTAATTCAGTAGAAATTGTACACGATCTCTCAAATCCACTTGTCGCCCTTGAGTGAATGTAAAAAGCTATTAGATGTTCCGTTCTGTGGATAAATTAGTTCCCTGATCTTCCGGTAAAAATTAATATCAAGATGATTTACTTCTTTTATTCTTTGTATCGTAGATTGTGAGATATCCCGAACATGTGGCCGATCTTTTGTTTTATTAGCTTTTAACAGTAAAAGTCTTGCTCCATTTTTAAAAAACTATGCTATTTTGATATTTTTTTCACTAATTCCTATTGTCATCTTCAGAACTTCAATACGCAATTTGCCAACTGAAGCGAATCAATCAACTCTTTTTTTCTTTCTGTGG
>PWTU01000054.1 GCA_003562775.1 Ignavibacteriales bacterium | reverse complement strand
GCGCAAAGTGCGGTGTCCCAACATATTCCGAAATATTCTCGGGAATAAACTGTAATCCCTGAACAATAATCCATCCGATCATATATCCCAGCGCTCCGCCGATTCCCACCACGAAAAACGTCTCGGCAAAAAACTGAAACAGGATATTCCGCCGTTTCGCACCGACCGACCGGCGGATACCTATCTCCCGCATACGCTCCTGTACAACAACAAACATGATATTCGCAACACCGATGCCGCCGACCGCAAGAGTAAACCCGCCGATCAGGCCCATAAAAATGTTCATTCCAAGAAAGAAATAAAACATAAACTTCCACATCTCGTTCGTGTCCCATATGAAAATGGCATCCTGATCGTCGGGATGGAATCGGTATTTGCGGCTCATTACCTGATACACCTGTGTATTTACACTTTCGGTAAGTGTCGGATTAACCGCGGCATATATAATGTTATTTACAAAATCGGTCCCGAAAATTGTCGAGAACGTCGTTGCCGGAATGAACGCCCGGTCTTTATCGCGTTGTGAATAGGAAGAATTCTGGGTTTTCGGTTCCATCACACCGATAACGGTGAACGGAATACTTCCGACTAATACCAGCTCGCCTATTGCATCTTCATCACCGAAAAGCAGATCTTTAAGGTCGTTACCGAGAAAGATAACCCGTCGTCGTTCCATAAGATCGGTATTGTTAAACCACCTGCCGCCTTCCTGCGGAAATATATTACGCATATTGCCGTACACCGGATACACGCCGCCTATGTTCGGTATATTTATCATATCGCCTCTTTTTACCGGCGTATTGTTCCGCATATATTCGGGACTGATATCACGAATATCTGAAATTTGTTTTTCCAGCAATGCAACATCGGATTCCCGAAAACTGATGCGTCTTCCGATCCCGTATCCTTCATACGGCATTGATGTTCTTCCGGGCCAGAGAATGACAATCTCATCTCCCATACCGCGCATATTCAGCGTCATCTGGTCACGCATTCCGAATGCAAATGCAAGCAGCACGATAATCGTCGCGGTCCCCCACATAATACCGAACACGGTAAGAAACGTCCGCAGCTTCTGCTGACGAATATCGCGAATAAACTCCGAAAATAATGAAAATATTGACATTGAAACTTTCCCGGTCTGAATTAAAATATTCTGTCTGTAATCAACCTACTATCTATCACCTGTCACCTCTCACCTATATCACCGTACCGTCAACCTCTGCAGCGGTTTCTCGAGCACAACGTCTCCTTCCGACAACCCTTCTTTCACTTCGACGCTAATCGCATCGCTTAATCCCGTTTTGACAGGGATTTGTTTTCGCCCTCCCTGACCGTCGGGAATATCGACAAATGCTTCGCCGTTTTTGAATGTCACCACACGCTCGGGTATCACGAGAATGTCTTCCCTCCTCGATATGATCACGTCGGCATTTGCAGAGTATCCGGCGCGCAATCTGACCGTCGGATTATCGTGAATAGCTATCTCTACCGGAAATACCGTTGCATTATCCTGGCGCTGTGCTTTCAACGAGATTCTTTCGAGTGTACCGTTAATCTCTGCGTCCGGCAACGCACCGACTTTTATTTCAACCGGCATACCTTCTTCCAGTTTACCGACGTCGATTTCGTCCACGGTTCCTTTAAAAATCAGATTATCCATCGCCGCCATGGTCATCAGAGGGGTGCCTGCCTGAAAAGTAGTCAACGGCACGACCGGATCACCGATATCCGCCATTTTTTCGAGTATAAAGCCGGTTATTGGAGCTTTTATCTGGCTTTCGATTTTAGTATCACCTATGACAACGCGCCCCAATTCCAGAAGCTGCAGGTTTTCGCGCCGCATCTGCAAGCGGATAGAAGCATCATTGTAGCGTTTTTCCAGTTCTTCAAATTCACGCTCGGAAATTAATCCACGATCGCGAAGCTGATTGTTGCGTTCCATATCCCGCGCAAGGTTTTCCAATTCAACCTCCGCAAGCTCCACGTTCCGTTTCGCCTCGGCAAGCTCAAGCGGAGTAGGGTCGGGCTGGATTTCAATAATCGGCTCACCCTGCCGGACAAATGTTCCCGGCTCGGCATAGATTTTCTTCACCACGCCGGATATTTTCGACTTTACCTGGATTTCGTTCTCCGGTTGAACGGTTCCGACCGCAAGTGCTTTTTCTACGATGGTGCCTCTTTCGACCGTCACCGTGCGCTCGGTGGATTGATCGCTGTTTGAGGGATTGGACAGAAACATAACTACCACAATGGCAATTATTATGATCCCTACCGAGCCGAATATCAATTTTTTCCGTTTCATCGATGCACCTTTTTAGTTATATTTATTGAAGCTGTTAATTTTATTGAAGATATTAAAACTGCCTTGGT
This sequence comes from Ignavibacteriales bacterium, assembly GCA_003562775.1. GTDB lineage: Bacteria > Bacteroidota > Ignavibacteria > T3Sed10-11 > T3Sed10-11 > T3Sed10-11. Next base: position 3,126 of record PWTU01000054.1, on the reverse strand, counting down.
ATACGTATTCGATATGAAATAGTTTCGCCAAATCAGGTATAATCAAATAATTTGCGGGGTAAAAAAATGGGAAATTACTTAATATTTCTTGCTATATTACTTATTACTATGGTATTACAAGCCCACACTGAATATCGTCCCCGTGCACGGGACATCGGCATAAAACCCGGCATCTTTAATCCGGGGAAGCACAATGCAATAACCGACGTAACAGGTATAAAAGTCGGGCACCGCACCGTCATCGAGGGTGACGACATACGCACGGGTGTTACGGCGATTTTCCCGCACGGCGGAAATATTTTTCAGGAAAAAGTTCCTGCTGCAATCGAACTTGGCAATGCGTTCGGCAAGCTTGCCGGCTACCCGCAGGTTCAGGAACTTGGCGAACTCGAAACCCCGATCGTGCTCACAAACACGCTCAGCACCTGGACGGCTGCAACGGCGACGGTCGAATATATTATGCAATTACCCGGTAACGAAAACGTCCGTTCGGTAAATCCCGTCGTCGGCGAAACGAACGATTCGCGCCTGAACGATATAAGAGGAATGCACGTCACCCGCGAACATGTTTTCGATGCACTGAAGAATGCATCTGATGGCCCGGTTGAAGAAGGTGCGGTGGGCGCCGGGACCGGTACGACAGCGTTCGGATGGAAAAGCGGCATCGGGACCTCCTCGCGCGTATTGCCGGACCGGTTCGGCGGCTATACCGTGGGAGTGCTGGTGCAATCGAACTACGGCGGTATTCTCACCATCGACGGGGTACCGGTAGGAAAAGAACTCAACCGGTATATGTTTCATAATGCAGCAGAGCAGGAAGACGGCTCCATAATGATCGTCGTTGCAACCGATGCACCGCTAACGTCCGCATACCTGAAACGTCTTGCAAAACGAGCCCTCATCGGTCTCGGGCGAACCGGCACCCCGATGACGCACGGCAGCGGCGATTTTGTGATTGCATTTTCGACCTCTGAAAAAGTACGCATCCGCGCCGACGCCCCGCGGGAATACGAACAAACAATTCTAAAACAATCGGAACTCACCCCGTTATTTCAGGCGGTGGTTGAAGCAACGGAAGAAGCGATCTACAATTCATTTTTTAAAGCGGAGACGATGACGGGGTTTCGCGGTATAACGGTAGAGGCGTTGCCGGTGGAGGAAGTGAAGGAGATTATGGGGAAGTATGGTCGGTTAACGAATGAATGATTGCATGATTGCATGGTTGCATGGCGGGCAGGGGGATGGCGTCCACCTGCGCGGGGGATTGTGCGAAGGAGAGGTGGGCTCCATCTGAGCAGGGGGAGTGGATGCATGATTGCATGGATGCATGTAAGCTTCTTACTGTTTTTTCATTGAAATTTTGCACTACAATTATAGTGACTACTATAACTCAACTAATTCACAATTAAAAATCTTGTACGGATTTCGATGAAGTCCTCCGCAAAGTATTTTTTGGAGTTTTATTATTCCAACCCCGACTGCTTTATATCCACATCCAGCAACCCCAGCGGCATAAGAATATCCCTATCGGAATCGAAACTTTCACTCCCGCATGCACGTGAGCCAAACAAATAAACTTCAGCATTCGGATCAATCTTAGAGAGAATAAACCTGCATTGGTTACATATCATAAGTAATACCGAGCTTCACTATTAAATGCAATTTTTGGAGCGGCTTTCTTCATTTCCCGTGCTATCAATCCACCGGAGTATATTATGTATATAAATAATCACCGCGCTCATATAGAGTCCGCCATGCAGCCACGCATCCATGCATCCACGCATCCAAACAATCACGCACCCCCACCGTGTGCAGTTCCGGGAAGTTTGCCGGACCACCACCACGCACCAATCAAGATAAGAACGGCGGCTATTATAAATCCGGTCACCGCACCCGGAAATACCGGATCGACGACAGACGGATATGCATTAAGAATCGTATATAATCCGACTAACGGTACGATCAGCGTAAGTCGAAAACGCAGCACATACACATAGAACAATAAAATCAGAAGACCGATGCCGGTTCCCGTAGTTAACCATGAGATAATGCTCTCACTTTCCCGTGTTCCGGCAACGATTATTCCAAGCAGTACTATGAGAATTCCGAAGAGAATCTTTTTCTTTCTCCATCCTCCCGTCAGATTATCGACCGCGGCTAATACAAACAGTAAAAAGAGTGAATATGTCAGGAACGAACGAAACGGAACGAGCGCCGCCTTTAAGACGGGGATAGCCGCATCCGCAGAATCGTAATTTCCCCACACCGGCGAAAGCGACGGCGAGACGTATGCTGCAACCTGCATAATACCCATTATGATAAACACCGAGAAGAACGCGATGAGTGCGGTCCCGCCGCCGGTTGCGGTGGACGCCGGCAATTTCCATCCGTGAATCATACCTGCAAGCAGACCCATAACACCGGAAACAAATAGAAGTTCGACAACGGCAAAAGCACCGTTGAAAAACAACTGATTCATAAACGGTCGCGCGGTCGAAAATGTGCTCAGGAGCGTCTGCCAGTTGTTGAAGAATTCTATAGCAATCAAGCCGGAAAATAATATGAACACAGCCAGAAACGCCTTGATATTGAACAATCCTTTCGTCCACCTGACGATCGCTGCACCAAGGGCGGCGATAAACAACAGAACGAGCACAATGGAGGAACTAATGCCGATAACCATTGCTACCGTCTGTTTTTCCCGGTATTCACGCGACCATTCTTCGGGCGCGTGAATGAACCGCCGCGCATCGGATACGGCATCGCCTGCTATTTTTATTTCGATGCGCGCTTGTCCTTCATCGAGCGGATAATTGACCGTATCTGCATAGATAAACGTCCAGTCGGTTCGTTCGGGCAAGCTCGAGGATTCGGCTGAGATAAACTTTAAATCGAGAGGATTTAATCCGAACGTTTCCATCACCGTCGAGTCGGCTATTCCCCGTGCGGCGGTTTCATCGAGGCGCTCGCCCGGGCGCGCTTCCGGCAGTATGTGCGCAAAGCGGATAACACTGTCGCGCCCGGCAATATACACCCGGTACTCCTCAGCCCTGTCCTCCACATCCCCTTCGAACGTTACAAACCTCACATACCAGTGCGGCGGCGGCAGATACTCACCCATCAAAG
>PWTU01000094.1 GCA_003562775.1 Ignavibacteriales bacterium | reverse complement strand
GGGTGCAGAAAAATCAAGAGCAGCAAATTGGAATGAGATAATATTATCGGAATGCGGCAGCGTAATAACATCGGTTTCCGAAATCGATTTCTGTAGAACGGAGTTTTCGTCCCTATGAGAAACAGTTCTATTAAATATCATCAATCCTGTTATTACAACATTGGGATGATAGGGATTATCGGTAATGTCTGCCGGGTGAAAATAATTCAATCCGTGAATCCCGCCGAAAAACATCTCGCCGCTTTCACTCTTATAAAATGCACCGGTATTGAATTCGTTGCTCTGCAAACCGTCGTTGATATCATAATTTTTAAACGATTCGGTCTTTCGGTCAAACCGGGATAAACCTTTGTTTGTACTTAACCATAAATGACCGGATTCATCCGAAAGGACTCCGTACACAACGTTATTGGGCAACCCGTCCTTTTCAGTAAAAGACTGAAAGTGTTCGCTTTCAATATCGAATCGATTCAATCCGCCGCCGGATGTACCCAACCATAATATTGTTTCCGGCTCATCCGGGTCCGGGCAAATAGACCTGACACTATTATTGCTTAAACTGGCTGGCTGTCCCGGATTATTGCGGTATTCCTTAATTATTCCGGTAACAGGATCAAATAACAGAAGACCATCATCCGCACCCAACCAGAACCGGCCCGTTGCCTCCTGATATATTTGCGGTCGAATCAATCCGCTTGTAGTTCTCTGGCTATACTGAAAAGATCGAAAGCGACCGGTGTTCACATCTTCAAGTTTACTGAAGTAATTTCTGGTGGTAATCCAGATACTGCCTTCTTTATCCTCAAACACTCCGAATACTTCTTTCTGCGGTAATCCGGCAGGATCGGAACTATCGTATTTGTATTGATATATTCTTCCCGTCCGGTATTCACGGCGAAAAAGTCCCTGAAACGTAGCGAAATACTGATCGCCGCTCTTCCGCGATTGAATCATTGCCCAGGAACCCGTATTGCCGAAGTCATCCGGACGGTCGGAGGTGGTTTCAAAACTTGTAAGGTCACCCGTCTTGCGATCCCAACGGTATAATACATCGGTGCTAACCCACACAAAGTCATCGGTATCTTCGAGAATCGAGCGTATACTGAAACCGGCTATTCTCGATGTAATATCTGCCGGACGCCGTAATGTTTGGAACCGATGAGCTTTCGGATCAAGTACATTGACGCCATACCCCGGTGTACCAAACCATAAAATACCCGCCCTATCCCGGTGTATGCTCGATACACCATTGAAACTAATGCTCTGTAAATTAAATGGATCATGTCTGAAATAGGTGTACGACTGTCTATCGATATCAAACCGCATTAATACACCGGGCGTTGCCAGCCAGAGACGGCCGGACTCATCGTCTGTGATTTCAGATATTCTTCCCCATCCGTAGCGAAAGATTTCAAAGACATGAGGAAAATGTGTGTAGCTGCCGTCGATCTTATTAAATCGCGTAAGACCGCTCATCGAACCCAACCACAATACCCCATCAGCATCTTCATGAATTGCCGTAACACTACTGTCCTGATGTGTGACCGGAGCATCGGGATGTTTTACGTAAATGATATACTGTTTAAAATTTCCTCCGTGATTTTCATCGAGCAACTTATCAAGTCGTTTTTGAGTCCCTACCCATAGTTCACCGTTCGAATCGATGTGCAGATCATTTACTTCATTATCGCTTAAACTACCCGGTATATCAGGGTGATGTAAAAAATAAGTGATACCCCATTGTGGCCTGTTTCCACGAACATCATGTGTCAGTTTGAACAATCCGTTGCCTGCAGTTCCGATCCACACATTGCCGCTTGCATCCTCTGCAATTGCGGTAATTCCATAAGATATTTCATTGGCGGCGTTACGAGTTATATGGGTAAAGCGTTGAAAGGTCTCGGTTTCGCGGTTATAACGATTAATCCCCCCATCGACTGTACCGATCCAGATAAAGCCGCGACTATCTTCATACAAAGCGGTTATGTGATTAGCAGAAAGAGAGGTCGTATCAAAGGGATCGTAGCGAAACACCGTGAATGTATAACCATCATAACGATTTAAGCCATCTTTTGTACCAATCCACATAAAACCTTTTCGGTCCTGCAATATTGCGAAGACTGCATTTTGAGACAATCCGTCATCAACGGTGAGGTGCCTGAAACGCGGTTGATCGATTTGGGTGTGGATATGAACAGGCGTTATGAGAATAACGAATAAATGAATAAGGAAACTATATAGTCCAATTCGTTTTATCAAGGTATTAATATTACAAAGTAACTTGAAGTCAAACGTTCATTATTGGCAAAAAACTGTGTAACCATAAACAAGGATAGATATTCCCTGACCTCAAAGCTACAAAAGTTAATGAATAATTCATTGTGAGTCAACAATTTACAGGAAGAGTAATAAATACAAACGTAGTAGGATATTTATAACGGTCGGTCGAATTCGTTTGTCAATTGCTGAAACTCTCTCGTCTCACGGATCGAGGGAGATTGCTTTATCGACATTTCTGATGGAGTCGTGCCATCTCCCGAGCCGGCGTTCTACGAATCCTATTGCACTAATAATATCGGCATTATTCGGTTGATGCCGGCGTGCAATATTAAAATGTTCAAGCGCGTTATCATAGTAACGATGTCCGTAGTAATAATAATACCCCATGGCAATATGTGCTTCGGGTAGATCAGGATGCAATTGAAATGCCCGCTCTGCATTCTCTAATGATGCCGCAAGTATATTCGGCGTGGAAGCTAATCCAAATCATATAACTGTACGTTAATGAGAGCAATGCATACGCATGTGCGAATTCAGGATCGTATTCTATCGCCCGTTGCAACAGAGTTTCTGCGTGTCTAAAGTCATCCAGTTGAAAACCCGGTTTTCTAAAGTATTCTCTTACACGGAGATAATACTCGTATGCTTCGGTAACACTTGTTGGTTTTACATCGAGTTCGCTGCTGATTGTCTTTATATTACGTTCACCTGCCGGATACCCCATCACGGAACTCCGCGCAATAACCTACAGATCACCGATACGGGATAGCTGGATTATAATGTCTTCATGAATTCCCGCTGTAAAATATGCATCATCGGGATCGGGACTCAGATTTTCCAGGGAGATTACTGCTACAGAACGCGTCAATTCTGTGATCGAATTAAGCTCCACAAAGAAATCAATCAAGCATTCCGCGCTCCAGGTTTTAACCGTGGGTTCCAAGCCAGTAGTCATGTACTGACACTTATTCACATGTTTATCGATGGGGCGTTGCATTTAGAAGATGTTCGCTCACTTCAATCAAATCGTAGCTTACAGGACTTGTTACACCGTCGGCATTATCCCACCAGTGATGCATTAGGTGACTGGAGCAGACGAAACGGGGGCAGCGATGGTGAGGAGCGCGCCATGAAAGTAAACAGATATCTCCACAGCACACTCCGATATAACATAGCTATCGGATAGTTAGTAAACGTACTCTTCATTTGGATACTGACTTGACAGCATAGGGGATATGTACAACCTTTCGGTGCATTCAGTACTCTGTAACAACGTCTTAACCCAGCCGGATTAACTCTTCGGTAGCCTGATATGATGGTCTTGTCATCTGGCTATTGATTTTTCAGAAAAATCGGAGTTTTTTAATTTCTATATCGGATTTCAGGGTAATTCTGGTCTAATATAAAATTCTCTTTGATCGTGTGATTTGAAACAGTTGTATTAGCAGTCCGGGAGTACTTGTGGACAACCGGTCCTTTTTGCGCTATAAAACTGACCTATCCAAACTGTATTGTCATTATCGACTGCCAAACCATACGGTGAAAGCGTAACACTTGTCGAATCCGGAAATATCCCCACAAACTCCCAACTTGATTCCGGAAGCCCTTCCTATGCCAATACCCTAAGCGTCGAACAAATAGACAGCACTAAATATAAAGATGATAATTTTCTCGTTGATACCCTCCTTAAACAGGTTTGGCGATTTGTGATCCATTGTGAATGTCGATGGATATTAATGAGCGATACCCTACTTCGAGCTTTAAGAATATCATTCCCAACTGCCCAATGGTTGAAAGTATCGTCTAACATCAATACTGCCAAATGTAACTTCATAAGTATTCGATTTGAAAACCAGACTATCATTGATATATAACTCAATTCCTCCTTGGATTAAGTAGTAAAGATGAGTAGAGTTTTCAGTTAATTCAAATCTATGAGTAGTCACCCAATCACCAGGCAAATCATAAACTATCACCTCATTTGGCCCCTCTGAGTTTCCTGTTTCTATAATAACGATAGGCCATCCCGGATAGGTTGCTATTTTGAGCTCTACAGTGTAATCCGGCTCTGTAACGGAATGACAACCTACTAACAGTAAAGCGAGAAGTATAAGTTTTTTCATTTCTCCTCCTTTTATTAGATGACTATTTTTGATTCATACGGTATGCACTCTAGAATAAGTCGCCATTAGGATTTCACCACAACGAGCGATATAATGTAGACTCTTGTCTATATTCTATGCCAAAACCGTGCCAACTGTGACCGTTCGGATACCTATGTAATTAATGCAGTGAAACAACGGAATTTTGTGTAGTGATACAGATAAATACAGAGTACACTATTATGGTTTTCGCAGAATTTGCGAGATTGGTTTGCGAGTTTTGCGAAGAGCAGCATATATATGAAGCCCCCAACCATTCCATGGTTTGAGCGAGATATACGGAACAGTCCCCATCATTATTTTCGTCTTCGTTCTCTCTCTCAAATCGGATTTCTGAGCCAGACCGAAATTCATTACCTTGACCTGACCTTTTGTAGTTATAAATATGTTCCTGCTCTTGATATCCCGGTGAACGATCTGTTTTTCATGTGCGGTTTGCAAACCATCGGCAATCTGTATTGCAATATCGAGAACTTCATTAAGTTCCAACGGACTTCTTTTTATTTTTTCGGCAAGCATCTCCCCTTCATAGGCGGGCATAACAATGAAGAGCTGTCCTTCGGGTGTTTCATTTATTTCATAGATCGTACAAATATTGGGATGATCGGGTGCAGACGCTGCCCGTGCTTCGTGAATGAAACGTTTCTTCTGCGCATCATCTGTGACGATGTGCGACGGCAAAAACTTCAACGCGACGGTGCGGTTGAGTTTCGTGTCGCGGGCTTTGTACACGACACCCATGCCACCTTCGCCGAGCTTACTAAGAATCTCATAATGTAAAACAGACTGACCGATCATAGCTTCTCTTCAAATTCCTGTAATAACCGTTGAAACCCGGGAGTATCCCGGATGGCATCCCATGCCGGGTCTATCCTCATCCGGTGTACAGATTGATACCCCGGAGTGGAGAGTACGTCCCGAAGTATCTCTGTGGCTTTATCGGGTTTTTGCAATTTCGCGTATATTAAGGCGACATCTGCTTTTAGGGCGGTAGCGTCGAGAGCATCATCTAATTGCGTGACCAATTCGAATGCTATTTCACCTTGCTCAAGAGCTTGTTGTTTTTTT
>PWTU01000272.1 GCA_003562775.1 Ignavibacteriales bacterium | reverse complement strand
TTCTTCGGCATAGTCAGGCGACCACGGACATGCAGATAACTTCTCGCGATGAGATGAAACAGCTCCTGCAGATATATCAGATATTCGCACCCGATCAGAAACTAACGATTGATTTTCTCATTGCGGAAGGCGATATGGTTGCGGGGTACGGAACGTATTCGGGCACCAATACGGGACCATGGGGTGAGATGCCGCCAACCGGTATATATTTCGAACTAAAAAATATTAGCATATTTCGAATCGAGAACGGGAGGATTGCCGAACAATGGGTCGAATGGGATAATGTTGCCATGTTATCGCAATTTGGTTTGTTTCCGCCTCCGACGGAATAAGAGGTACCTGATATATATAACATATTTTGCTTTGTATTCGCAGGGTGACACCGGAGGGGGCAATTGCATCAGCATACAAGACTGAGATACGATATGATCGGTCAAACAATACCACATTACGATATTCTGCAGAAGCTCGGTGAAGGCGGGAGGAGATATTTATGATCGGTAAAAATATTTCCCATTATACAATCATTGAAAAGTTAGGCGAGGGTGGAATGGGCATCGTCTACAAAGCCCACGACACCAAACTCGACCGAACCGTCGCGCTGAAATTTTTACCTCCGCATCTCACCTCCAAAGACGAAGACAAGCAACGCTTCATCCGGGAAGCCAAAGCCGCGGCGGCGTTGAACCACCCGCACATTTGCACGATCCACAATGTGGAAGAACACGATGGCACACAATTCATCGTAATGGAATATGTAGATGGTGTAACCCTCCGCCAGAAGTCAGACATCAGAGGTCAGAGGTCAGAAAGTAGGAGACCTGGAACCTGGAACCTGGAACCCGGAACGGCAATCGATTACGCCCTCCAAATCGCCGAAGCTCTCGAGGAAGCCCATTCGAAAGGAATAATCCACCGCGATATAAAGCCCGAAAACATAATGGTGGATTTAAAGAATCGCATAAAGGTGATGGATTTCGGATTGGCGAAGCTCAAAGGGGCGATGAATATCACCAAAGCGGGAAGTGCCGTCGGTACGGTTGCCTATATGTCGCCGGAACAGATACAAAGCGGGGATGTCGATCACCGTTCGGATATTTTTTCTTTCGGGGTTGTGTTGTATGAAATGCTTACGGGACGCACGCCCTTCCGCGGTGAACATGAAGCGGCGATGCTGTACTCAATCGTCAATGAGGAACCGCAGCCGTTGTTATCCTATATACCCGATATATCGTCCCAGCTTGAGAATCTTATTGAGAGAACACTGGAGAAGGATCCCTCCGACCGGTATCAATCGATGGAAGATCTGTTGAGTGATTTGAGGCGTTTGAAAAGAAAGACATCTAAAAAGATTGCAATACCGATTAGCACCGTATCAACTCCGTCATCTGCATCCGGGAGACAGCAACCTGCAAGTACACAAACCCGGGTGGCTACCCCTTCTCCGATATTTTATAGCGCAGCTATATTGTTTCTCATCATCATCGCTACAGCATTGTACTTACTATTCTTCACGCCGGAGAAACCCGGTACTGCATCGTTGAATCCTAATCGCGTATTCGTCGCGGCATTTGAAAACCGTACCGGAGATCCTACGCTCGACCCTATCGGAAGATTGGTGTCGGATTGGATCACACAGGGGATACTACATAACGAGCTTGCCGAGGTAATAACGACAACCACTATGCTGCAGATGATTCAGCATGCGGGATTGGTCGGAGGCGGATTGGAAGATCGGACAAAACTGATCAAACTGGCGGAGGCAACACAGTCGGGGATTCTGGTCTCCGGGATGTTTCATCAGGTTGGTGAAGATATACAGCTCCATGCACAGATAATCGATGCGCAAAAGAATGATGTCATATTGACGCTCGAGCCGGTCCGCGGTCCGCGAAGCGAACCGATGAAAGCAATCAACGATCTGCAGCAAAAAATCATGGGAGCATTGGCGATGCACGGTTTCCCGGGTAGTGATGTCAGAATGGTAAGTGACCCGCCAATTTATGAGGCGTATGTAGAATTTTTGGAAGGATATAGATACTTCGGTTCGGATTATGCAAAAGCATTTGAACATTTTCGGCGCGCAATAGATATAGATCCCGGATATATCATTCCGAAATTCTTCTATGGCACTGGACACGCGAATATGGGATATTATGAAATAGCGGATTCAGTATTTACCTCCATTGATAAAGAAAGTCATCGATTATCGTCGTTTGAGCGGCATGCTTTGGATTGGCATAAATTCCTCTTACAGGGCAAAGATGAAGAGGCACTCGCGTCGCTTCTCCATATCGAGAGTATTACTCCAATGGATCCGATAGCAAACTATTTAATTGGACGTAGTGCCCTCCGTCTCAACCGTCCGGGATTAACCATTGAAACATATAGCAAAATAGACTTTCAGGATTACTGGGCTGATTTTCCAGCTTTTGCATGGCGGTTTGGATATTTGAGCAAGGCGTATCATCTTTTAGGTAATTATCAGAAAAGTCTCGAGGTATCCCAAGAAGCAAAAAAATACTTCACGAATAATTTAGATCACCGCACCGATGAAGTTTCTGCGCTTGCCGCTCTTGGAAAAGTCGAAGAACTGCATAAAGTCATCGAACAAAGTAAAAACATAGAACCTTCTGCCGGAAGTGTCGGTAATCTGATGCTTACGGCATCAATGGAACTGCGTTCACACGGAAATAAAGCGGAAGCATTACAAATTGCTGAACAGGCAATCAAATGGTATAAAGATTATGATCCTGAAAATAAATCCGGACTTGCGGAGGCATACTATCTTGCCGGAAAATGGAGCGAATCATACAATTTGTACAGAGAATTGGCTGCAGACAATCCGGACAACATCACATATAAAGGAGTGCTGGGTACCTTAGCGGCACGAGAAGGAAACATAGAAGAGGCCCGCAATATTGCCGATGAGTTAAAAAACATGGACCGGAAATACCTCTTCGGTTGGCATACATACTTACGGGCCAGAATCCATTCGCTTCTCGGTGAACATGCCGAGGCAGTAAAACTTATACGGGAATCTTTTGACCAGGGGAATGGATTCGGTATTTACATACACCGTGACATCGATTTCGAACCGTTACGCGATTATCCGCCGTTTCGGGAAATACTTAAACCCAAAGGGTAATAAAATAGGGACGTTCCACCGGAACGTCCCTATGCACAAATTCATAATATATTCTTTACACCGTCGCCATATCCCGTTTTTTCTGTGTTAACAGAGATACCACAACCAGGGTCAGAAAGCTGAGCGGTATTGAAATGATTCCCGGGTTGTCAAGTGGGATCGGCGCCTGTGCTGCGGGGAGACCATACAACCCTACATATGTACTCGGAGAGAGCAGTATTATACCGAGTGAAAACACTATGCCAACCACGATGGAAGAAGCGATTCCTTTCGCAGTTGTTTTCTTCCAGAATAAAAGCATTAATATAGCAGGAAGATTTGCAGATGCCGCAACTGCAAATGCCAGTCCCACAAGGAATGAAACGTTCATACCCTTGAAGAGAATACCAAGGACGATTGCAAAGCAGCCCACACCGATGGCGGATATTCTGCCTGCCGTAACCTGTCCCTTATCGGATAGTTTAATGCCAAGATAGTTTACGATCAGATCGTGTGCAACGGCGCCCGATGATGCGATGATAAGCCCCGCAACGGTACCGAGCACGGTGGCGAATGCAATTGCCGTGATAGTGGAGAATATAAATACGCCGATCGATTTCGCAAGAAGAGGAGCTGCCATGTTACTGCTCTCAAGGTCAAGCACCCCGCTCACCATTGCACCAAGTCCCATAAATAGAGTAAGAATATAGAAAAATCCTATACCCGCTATTGCAACAATCGTCGATTTACGCGCATCTTTCGGACTCGGTACCGTGTAATATCTTATCAGAATATGCGGAAGCGCTGATGTCCCGAAGAACAGCGCGAGCATGAGGGAGATGAAGTTAAGCTTTGACATAAAGTCGGAATCTTCTCCGAGATTTAACATCATGCCCGGCCGCAGTATGTCACTACCCGGGGTTGGGTTTTGATACCAGAGACTGACTCTGTCATCACCGTCTATAAATAGTACTCTTGAGAAAATCAGAATTTCACTGCTCTCAATGGTTGAAATATACTTGAACGGTCCAAGCGGACCGGTCTTATCGACCTCTTCACCGTCAACAATTATTTTTGTTGCATGACCGACCTGGAAAAATCTCCTCTCTTCCCGCGGTGCGCCGTTGTAATAAACTTTTCCATCGGGCTTATGCGTAACGGTGAGTGCCTGATGCAGGACGGCAGCATTTTCGTCTGTCTTCTCTAAACTCCACCATGTGTTTATACCGTCTGTGCGGAGCTTCAAAAAATGTTGATCTTGATGCCTGTACTCGCCTGCGATTAAATAACCGGGATGGTCGATATCAATCACATTGCCGTTTTGCAATGTTGCACCGATGGACATTAAATCGCGATGATCCTCCGAGGGTTTTAAAGAAATACCGTTTGTAAGAATATAAATCGTGAGTATGGTCGAAAATGTTATAAGCAAGCCGCCTTTGATAAACTGAACATATGTAGTCGATGTCATGCCCGCTGTCGCAACGATAAATATCACGATCGCCCCGACAAAAATCACTCCGATATAGTGAGGCAATCCCAGAAGTGGGGTAACAAGATCCCCGGCACCGACCATTTGCGGTACAAGATAGCATATCGATACTATGAGAGTACTGACGGCGGCGGTAAACTGAATTCCCTTTGAGTTAAATTTGTAGTTTAACGCATCGGTAAGGGTGTATTTGCCGAATCTTTTCAAAGGTTCTGCAACAACAAACAGTGCGACTATCCATCCCGCGAGATAACCTATCGAATAGAGAAAACCGTCGTATCCGAAAAAAGCGATCATGCCGCAAATACCCAGAAACGATGCCGCGGAAAGATAGTCACCTGCAAATGCTATCCCGTTTACTCCCCAGTGAATTTTGCCTCCCGCAGCAAAGTAGCCGTCTGAGGTTTTTGTTCTTTTTGCTAAAAATGAAGAGAGCCATATGACTGCTACAACAAATAATAAAAAAAAGAAAATCGCCGTGAGAGAAGGTTCGTAAATCATTGCTGTACCTCCCCTTCGGCATTTAACTCATTTTCTTTTTTCGTACACATGTAGTTGTATATAAGTCCCATTATGATTGCCAGTATAATGAGACCGATACCGTAAACCACCGCGAGATTAAGTCCCGCAAAAATAATCGTTGCCATAGTTATCGGACGTACTACATTGATAACAACAAAAATCGAATATACGATGCTATAGAAAATAAAAAAATAGATCCCGATTTTAGCTTTATATTCCGATGCTTTATCCTCTCCCCAATCTGTCGCTGGACCGTGTGCCATAATATATGTCTCCTTTGTTGAGATCGTAGGTTGTTTGGAAGAGTCCCGGTACTTACATCCCCGGTTGTATAGAATCTAAGGGGGGTGACAATAATGTCAAGAGAAACGAAATCGTAGCCGGACGTCATTAATTTTAGTGCAGATAGAAAATACATAAACGAAAAATGAAAAGCAATATATTCGCGTCTCGGAGCCAACAAGAGATTCAATTCGTATGTAGCATTTCAAAAAAAAATAATGTATTTTTAAATTATAGACCTGCCTGATTATGAGCTGAATTCTTATGCAACCACTTTATACAGTCAGAATAAAACTCTTCACAACGATTATGAAAAGACTATTATATATTTTTATCCTTTTTTATCTTCCTCTCATTGCCGGAGCGGCGGATAACGGAGCCGGCTATCCGAATATTAATATCGGTGTCCTAAGTCAATTCCATATAATGCACAATCAATCGGTGGATTTTACTCCCGTCAATGATGCCGGCGGATATGGTCTGACGTGGGAGCGTCAGATGTACCTGCGGCGGATGCGTGTTCTCATCGGAGGAAATATCTCAGAGCGGACATCCTTCTTTTTCGAGACCGATGCTCCGAATATCGGATACGTTTATCCCTCCGGAGAAAAAAATATGAGACTATCGGTGTTTGTGCAGGATGCACAGATACAGCATGTTTTTTCGGAACACATCGGTTTTATTGCGGGTCTTCAGTTAGTCGGGATAACCCGGAACGGTTTACAGAGTGCGGCATCACTGATGGCGGTTGATTATGGCACATACCAGTTCTTTGCGAGCGGACCACTGGATAATCTCGCGGGGAGAGATCTGGGTATTAACCTGCGGGGTTTTCTCTTCGATCGGCGGCTTGAGTACCGTGCGGGTTTATTCAGTGGAAAAAATGACGATCGCACATCGCCATATAGATTGACTGCAAGAATAAACCACAGCTTTTTCGATCGTGAAGCCGGTTTTTTTTATACCGGCACAACACTCGGCAGGGGAAAAATTATTTCACTTGGCGGAGGGATCGATATGCAGCACAATTATTACGGCATAGCAGCCGATGCTTTTTTTGATTATCCGGTTTTTCAATTCGGTTCATTAACTTCCTCTATGTCGTATACCTATATAGATAGCGGAAAACCACGCGAAGGACAGACCGATATTTCCGCACAACTCCCCGGACAAAATATTTTCTTTTTCGAAACCGGATTGTTTATCTCTTCGTTAAATTTTCAACCGTATCTCAAGTATGAGCTGAAAGATGTACGTGAAGATAATAATGATAACGGAGTGGCGAACAAATTACGATCTGGCAATCGGATTGGATTCGGATGTAATTATTATATCTCCGCTCACCGGATGAGCATCAAACTGTTATATGAGAGAATTTCCGGCAATTATCCTCTTGTTGATTCACCGTATTACGAGTCGGTCAAAAGGAACCGGGTAATTCTTCAGATACAGTATTTTAATTTCTGAATATTGAGAGTATGTAAAAATGTGTTGACTACCATGGCTGGATCTGAAAACATAGATGGCCGGGGGATCATATTCGACATTAGAAAGTATTCCGTTCATGATGGTCCCGGTATACGTACTACGGTATTTTTAAAAGGATGTCCGCTGCGTTGTCTGTGGTGTCATAATCCCGAAGGATTGGAACCCTTTATTGAAGTCACAGTTCGGGAAGATCGATGCATCCGGTGCGGAAGTTGTCTGGAGACGTGCAAGCAGGGTGCGATTATGCAAACGGACAATACACCTCTCACCGATAAATCCCTGTGTATACGATGCGGCGAGTGCGCTGCCGTGTGTTATGCCGAAGCTCGTGAAACGGTTGGCAGGGAAATGACTGTTGACCAGGTTATTGCGGAAATCGAGGCGGATTACATCTTCTATACCGAATCGGGCGGAGGGGTTACACTTTCGGGAGGAGAGCCGTTATTACAACCGCGCTTTGTATACACACTCCTGACGGTCTGCAAACAGAAAGGTATACACACCTCAATAGATACATGCGGATATGCATTGTGGGACGATCTGAAAATTATAGCTGAACATACGGATCTGGTACTGTACGATCTCAAAATCATGGATGATAAAAAGCATAGGGAATACACGGGAGTTTCCAACGATATCATTTTGAGGAATCTCAGGGAGCTTTCCCGGCTCGGTCTTGAAATAGTTATCCGGGTGCCGTTGATTCCCGGCATCAATGATGACAATGATAATATTCGAAGCATAGGTTCATTTGCTGCATCATTACATGGTGCGCATGCCATAGAACTACTGCCGTATCACAAACTCGGGATTCATAAGTATCCCCGGTTTTCAAAACAATTACAACTATCCGGCATCCAATCTCCCGGACCGGAAAGAATTGCGGAGATTTCGGATATGTTAACTATTTCCGGTCTTACCATTATGATAAGGAATTAATTATATGATCAGTGAGCGTGTCGCCTATCTAAGAAAACAAAGCTTGAATGCCGTCCCGTATATATCCACCGAGCGTGCGGAGCTAATCACGGATTTTTATAAAATGAATCCGGGATTTACATCGGCGCCGGTATCACGGGCGTCGGCGTTCAGTTATATAATGGAAAACAAAACAATATACATCGATCCTGACGAACTCATTGTCGGCGAAAAAGGTCCCGCTCCCAAAGCAACACCGACGTATCCGGAGCTTTGCTGTCACAGTTTGGAAGATCTTGAAATCCTCCATTCCCGGGGAAAAATTCCTTTTATCGTCAGCCGGGAAGCACGATGGATGTACGAAGAAAAAATTATTCCGTTCTGGCAGGGGAAATCGCTTCGGGATCATATATTCCGTGAAATGACGGATGAGTGGATAGCGGCGTATAATGCGGGAGTATTTACCGAGTTCATGGAACAACGGGCGCCCGGTCATACGGTTATGGATGATAAAATATACCACAAAGGACTTCTCGGTTTTAAAGAAGATATACGCCGGAGTATGAGTGATCTGGATTATATGAACGACCCGGAAGCATACGACAAAGCGCAGGAGTTGAAAGCAATGATTATTTGTGCGGATGCACTGATTCGCTTTTCGGAACGGCATAAAGAGAGAGCTAAGCAATTGGCGGTGCAGGAAAGCGATAGTAAAAGAAAAGCAGAACTTGAACGGATAGCAGAAGTATGTTCCCGTGTTCCGGCGTATCTGCCGCGTAATTTCCGGGAAGCTTTGCAGTATTACTGGTTCGTTCACCTTGGCGTCACAACCGAACTGAATACCTGGGATTCGTTCTCTCCGGGGCATCTCGACAGACATTTGTATCCTTTTTATAAAAACGGTATTGAAAAAAATACACTTACACGTGAAGAAGCGGAGGAGTTGCTGCAATGTTTCTGGATAAAGTTCAATAATCAACCGGCGCCTCCGAAAGTCGGTGTTACCGCCGAGGAGAGCAGCACCTATACCGATTTTGCACAAATAAACCTTGGCGGCATCAATGAGGACGGTTCGGATGGGGTAAACGATCTCACCTATCTCATTCTTGATGTGGTAGATTGTATGCGGCTTATTCAGCCGAGTACTTCGATTCAGATCAGCAAGAAAAATAACAATCGTTTTATTAAGCGGGCGGCGGAGATAATACGCACCGGATACGGTCAACCGTCGGTGTTTAATGCGGATCTGGTCGTACAGGAACTGATCCGCCAGGGGAAGTCGGTTGAAGACGCACGCAACGGGGGAACAAGCGGGTGTGTCGAAACCGGAGCATTTGGTAAAGAGAGTTACATCCTTACCGGATATTTCAATATGCCGAAAATACTCGAGTTTACATTGAATAACGGTACCGATCCACGAACGGGAAATAAGATCGGTGTAGAGACCGGAAATCCGTTAGAATTCCGTTCATTCGAAGATCTCTTTGAGGCATATCAAAAGCAATTGAAATATTTTGTCGATGTAAAAATCCGCGGGAATAATATTGTCGAACGCTTATATGCAACCTGTATGCCTGCGCCGTTCCTTTCAATTTTTATCGATGATTGCATCGAGGATGGAAAAGACTATAACAATGGCGGCGCCCGGTATGATACATCCTATATACAGGGCGTAGGACTCGGGACTATTACCGATTCCATGACTGCCATCAAATATAATGTATATGACCGGAAAATTTTTTCGATAGAGGAATTGCTCTCAATGATCAATGCTGATTTCGAGGGCGATGAACGTATGCGGAAAATGCTGCTCAACAAAACTCCGCGATATGGAAACGACAACGACTATGCCGATAACATAATGGTTGATCTGTTTGAAGTATATTTCAATGCCATTGACGGGCGAAAGAACACAAAAGGGGGTACCTATCGCATAAATCTTTTGCCGACAACGGTTCACGTATATTTTGGATCGGTCATCGGCGCTACACCCGACGGACGAAAGGCGTACGAGCCGCTTTCCGAAGGCGTCTCACCGGTGCAGGGCGCGGATCGCAATGGGCCGACTTCGGTGCTTAAATCAGTCTCAAAAATGGACCAGGTCCGTACCGGCGGTACGCTCCTCAATCAGAAATTTACTCCACAATTGTTAAAAGATGATAAAGATCTTGACAATCTGGTTCATCTCATACGAGCGTATTTCAGATTAGACGGGCATCATATTCAATTTAACGTAGTAGATGCCGATACGCTGTGCGATGCTCAGAAGAATCCCGATTTGTATCGCGATCTTATTGTTCGGGTAGCCGGATACAGCGATTATTTTTGTGATCTTGGCAAGGTCTTACAGGACGAAATTATTTCCCGGACCGAACATCAGGTATTTTAAATATTGTTTATTCACCATAATCTATACCTTGCCAAAGAGTTGAGAAATTGGTATATAGTAAGAGTGAACTCATAAATCTAACAGCAAAATCATTTTTATCGAGGAGAATTAATCAATGAGTGTATTATACAAACATACGAAAGGAAAACTACCTATTTTTTCATTCGTTATTGTATTACTGTTGATTGGATTTTCACAAAAAACCGATGCGCAGTTCCGGGCAAACTGGCTCTCGGCCGGATCGTTGCATAATTGGTATTCGGAAATCGGTTGTGAAATTGAAGTCGGTTTGCGGGCAGGAGCTGCTAATCAGCAGCTTGGTATGCGCTGGCCCGGTATATATGCATTACAGGATATGCAGGCGGCAAAAGCGCTGTGGATCGGGGTGAAAAATTTTACCGATCCGCGCGGGGATTTCTGGGATAGAAAAGTAGTGCACGTGGGACCGCGCGTTACCGGCGGCGGTGTGTTTTTCCCGGTCGATTTTACGACAATTAGCAGATTTGATGTTCCGGTTATTTTTGTAGACGGCGACCTGCAGTTCAGCGAATCGCCGATGGATATCGATGAGGTCGATCCGGCTATCGATGCCGATGTGATGATTCGCAATATAGTGAACACACAGATCGGGCTAACAATGGAACGGAGGATCAAGCAGTTCAGTGTCGAGGGACACGATAATTATCATCTCATGGAATATATCTTCACAAATACCGGTAATGTTAATGATACACCCGATATCGAACTTCCCGATCAAACGCTTGAAGATATAGTTATATTTTTTCAATATCGTCTTGCTCCCGTCCGTGAAACCAGACACCTCATCGGCAATCATACCGGCTGGGGCAGAAACACCATGAACGATGCCCGGGGTGTTTCCGGTATTGACCCTGACGATATTTCTATTCGTGCACAATTTGCGTGGCACGGCTACGATCCTACCAAAGCCGTTTCCTATGATAATATCGGTGCACCAATATGGTACCAGGATCCCCCCGGATGGATAAGCCAGGACGACACGACGGGAAGATTGGGCGCGCCTCATCACGGCGGTGTGGTAACCATCCATGCCGACCGTGGTCCAAACGATCCGGAGAACGATCCGGCGCAGCCGTCAACGACAACCTATGTCGGTTCGGGCGATCGGTTGAATTCCGGAAACGATCCGTATAATCCCGCGCGCATGCGTGAGGAATATGATTTGATGATAACCGGACACAGAACGCCGAGACACGCGTGGGCAGTTGAACCATCGGGAGATTTTGCAGCGCAACGGGTCAACCCCAGTCTCGGAACCGGCGGCGGTTATTCATTTGCAAACGGGTTCGGACCTTACACGCTCGGTCCGGGAGAGAGTGTCAGGATTGTGGCAGCAGAAGGGGTGGCGGGATTGAGCAGGGATGAAGCGATCCGGGTTGGAAGAATATATAAAAACGGTGCACTTTCTGACTACGAGAAAAACGAAATAGTTCTCACCGGCAGGGATTCACTCTTCCAGACTTTTCAACGCGCCATCGAAAACTTCGAATCGGGTTACAATATTCCAAGAGCTCCTCTTCCGCCGAGTCTTGTAGAGGTGAATTCCGGCGGTGACCGTATTAACGTATCGTGGCAGCCACACCCCGATGCACGGGATATTAAAGCGTACAGGATTTATCGGGCGACCGAACGCCCCGACAGTACATACTATCTTGTCCATGAGGCATCGCCAAACGAGCAGTCATACGACGATCACGATCCGATTAGGGGGTTACAATATTTTTATTATATCGAAAGCGTTGCAGATGCGCCGCCCGGAACCCCTTCGTGGATGGCGCCGGGCGGTGAATTGGTAAGCAGCAGATACTGGACGCAAACCTACGACCCCGCATTTCTCAGACGTGCACCCGGTGAGACAATGGCTGATATTCGCGTCGTTCCCAACCCGTATAGCATTTCCCAGGATCGTTCGGTGCGGTATGACGTTCAGGACCGGCTTGCATTTCTCAATGTTCCGGGAGAGGCGACCATAAAGATTTACACCGAGCTTGGCGAATTGATAAGGACAATCGAACACACCGACGGCAGCGGGGATGCATTCTGGGACCTTACCACGTCTTCGCGTCAGGTGGTTGTGAGCGGTGTATATATCGCAGTCATTGAAAATCAGGCAACCGGTGAACGGGCTACGAGAAAGTTTGTGGTGATCCGGTAAACATTTTTAAAAGCGGGAAAAGTAGAATTGTTGAAGATGCGATTGGTAGCACGATCAACCAAATACATGTAACTCTAATTCACCAATACGGAGATTAATAAATGAAAACACTAATTATACCCGTCATTTTTTTGTTGATTTTTTTACCAAATGAACAATGTTCCGGGCAGGCAACACCCGAACAACTTGTACCCTTTCCCGGCTTTGCCGAGTATCAACCGGAAATGAGCCGAGCGGTACTTGATTTGGCTCTACAGATGGAGGATATGAATGTTATGGAAGGAAGTATGTATAACGGAAGCCGGCAAATCAGATATGAAGCTGTCGATATGGATGTCAGGGTGTATACTACTGCTCGTCCGATTCAAGAAGTGAGGGATTTGTATTTCGACATGATTTTTCAATCAATGCAGCCGGAGGGCGTGCCTCCGGAGGCGCTTGAACAATTGAAAGAATTCATCGAATATGAAGTGATGGAAGAAATAGAAACGGCGCCGATAATCGATTTCGATCTGGATATGATGGAAGATTATTATCGCGAAGCGGGTTTAACCGAGATAGTAAAATGGATCGGATGTTACCGGGATCTCCAACCGCAAATTACGGATAAGGTGAGAGAAACTTTTGCAATAGAGATGAATGAACTTCAATTTCATCGTATGGAAACCGTCGAAGACGAAATGAACTTTTATATTGTAGAAGTCGAAGTAGAACAGCCGTTTATCGATGTTCTTGATTGCAGTGTAAAGGAAGAAACCGTGATTATGTATAATATTTATAGAATGGTCGTTATGGTTGACTAACACCGCTTTTAAAAATAAGTGAAATTTATCTTTTTTATCATATTAAGCACTTGACAATTCAATAAAAAACCAGTAAACTTATTTATAATATATTTATTATTTAAAGTAGTGAGCTACCACGATGTGTACGGCTCATCCCATTGAAGTTGTTGAAGCGCGACTATCGAAATGCGGCATATCTCTCAACGCAGAGCCGATAGTGACAATTCAAATTAACCCGAATACTAAATCGGTACATAGTGTTCGGGTTTTTTATTTTTTATGAACCACCGGTTTAACAGAAATGAAGTAGTGTCGCTGTACCACCCTGAATCCAAAACAAAGGAGAAATAATCATGAGTAAAGAGAATCTAACTATTTCGGATAACAGAACCGGAAAAACATACGAAATACCTGTCGAGCATGACACCATTAAAGCAATGGACTTGCGGCAGATTAAGGTAAAGGACGATGACTTCGGTATGATGTCATACGATCCCGGTTTTACAAACACCGCATCGTGTAAAAGTAAAATCACCTTCATCGACGGAGAAAAGGGGATTTTACGTTACCGCGGATATCCAATCGAGCAAATTGCCGAGAAGAGTAATTATCTCGAAACCGCGTATCTCATATTATTCGGCGAGTTACCCACGAAGAAACAATACGAGGATTGGGTTTATAATATCACCCATCATACATTCGTTCACGAAAACATAAAAACCTTTATGAACGGATTCCAATACGACGCTCACCCGATGGGTATCCTTGTCAGTACAGTTGCGGCGCTTTCTACTTTTTACCCGGAGTCGAAAAAGATAGACGATCCCGCAACACGTTTGCATCAGATTCACCGGCTCATCGGCAAGATGCCTACCCTCGCAGCGTACGCCTATCGGCATAAGATGGGGTTTCCGTACGTTCTGCCGGATAACGACCTCAGCTATACGGGCAATTTTCTGAATCTGCTCTTTAAGATGAGCGAACCAAAATACGAAGTAAACCCGGTGCTTGAAAAGGCATTGGATGTGCTGTTCATACTCCACGCCGATCATGAACAAAACTGCAGTGCCAATGCAATGAGAAGCATCGGCAGCTCGAACGCTGATCCATACGTTGCGACGGCAGGTGCAGCGGCTGCACTCTACGGTCCATTGCACGGCGGTGCAAATGAGGCGGTACTGAAAATGCTGGCAGAGATCGGCGATGTAAAGAAAGTACCCGAGTATATCAAGCGTGTGAAAGCGGGAGACTTCCGGCTTATGGGATTCGGCCATCGGGTGTATAAGAACTACGACCCGAGAGCCAGAATCATTAAGAAAATGGCGGATGAAGTATTCGAAGTGACGGGAAGAAATCCGTTACTCGATATCGCACTCGAGCTCGAGCGAATAGCGCTTGAGGATGATTTCTTCGTGAGCCGAAAATTATATCCGAACGTCGATTTTTATTCGGGGCTTATTTACCAAGCTATCGGATTCCCAAACGATATATTTGTTGTATTGTTTGCAATCCCGCGAACGTCCGGTTGGCTGGCACAATGGCTTGAGTTCCTCGATGGCCCGGACCGGAAAATTGCACGGCCGCGCCAGATTTTCCTCGGCGAGGAAACCCGCGATTATGTTCCAATAGATAAACGGAAATAATAGGGATATGATAACTGTAACGCCCGCCGTCTTAATATTTTTTTCTCGACGGCGGGTATTTTTAATCCTATATTCGCGTTGATTCGCGGTTTATTTTTTTGCCATTGTGTAACATCATTTATAAAAAATATATTCAGAAAATGGAGCATATCATGAAAATCACAGTAATTGGTGCCGGACATGTCGGCGCCACAACCGCACATATACTTGCGAACAAGGAACTCGCAAATGAAATCGTTCTTGTCGATATCGTTGAAGGCATTCCACAGGGTAAAGCCCTCGATATGTACGAAGCAACCCCGGTGGAGCGAACCGATTCCCGTATCATCGGAACCAACGGATACGATGAAACGAAAGATTCCGATCTGGTAATCATAACGGCCGGTCTGCCGCGCAAACCCGGTATGAGCCGGGACGATTTGCTTGCCAAAAATACCGAAATAGTGAAATCGGTTACGGAACAGGTGGTCTCACAATCGCCGAATTCGATTCTCATCGTTGTCTCGAATCCGCTTGATGTTATGACCTACGTTGCATACAAAGTAAGCGGTTTTGAAAAGAATCGCGTTATGGGGATGGCGGGAGTGCTCGATTCGGCACGATTCAGAACGTTTATTTCGATGGAGTTGAACGTATCGGTAGAGGATGTTTCGGCATTCGTGCTCGGCGGGCATGGCGATTCGATGGTTCCTCTGCCGCGATATTCAACCGTCGCCGGTATCCCGCTTCCCGATTTAATGGATAAAGAAACGATCGACCGTCTTGTGCAACGTACACGCGACGGCGGCATCGAGATCGTCAATTATCTGAAAACGGGTAGTGCATACTACGCCCCCGCATCGTCAACAGTTGAAATGGCGGAAGCGATAATAAAGGATAAAAATAGAATTCTTCCATGCGCTGTCTGGCTCGAGGGTGAGTACGGATTGAAAAATGTAATGGTCGGTGTTCCGGTAAAACTCGGGAAGAATGGTATAGAAGAAATCATTCAAATAGAATTAAATCCCGACGAGCAAAAAGCGCTGAAAACATCGGCGGGCGGTGTGGAAGTATTAATTGAAAAAGTTAACCTCTAATACTTGTCGGTTATCCCGGGGCGGTTTGTAGTATACGCCCCGGAATTTTTTATATTACAATTACCATTGATGGAATTGCAATACCCTCCAATATCGGGAAATATCGGGTGGATTTCAACGGGTTCTTCTTTTCTTGACAATTACTCACAACTTTCCTATTATTAAAGTATAAATTTCGTTCCGGAGATTATAAGTAACCTTCCAAAAAATCTCATTGGAACGAGAAGAATTTATATTAACTACTACCTGAATCCGAAAATATACAAGTAATGACAATTCAAGGATTACCATGAAAAAAACCATCCGATTCACACTCAACAACCGTTCTGTAGAAGTGGAAGTGGACGGCAACGAATCTCTTCTCTGGGTCATTCGAACCCATCTAACCCTGACCGGTACCAAATACGGCTGCGGAATAGGACTTTGCGGCACGTGTGTCGTGATTGTCGACGATAGACCGGTACGAAGTTGTTTGGTTAATGTGGAAAATGTTGAGAATAAACGTGTACTAACTATCGAAGGTATGGCTGACAACGGTACGCTCCACCCGATCCAGCAGGCATTTGTAAACCATGATGCACTGCAATGCGGCTTTTGTACTCCGGGCATGATTATGAACGCCTATGGCTTGTTGCTTCAAAACCCGGTGCCGACCCGCGAAGAAATCATCGACGGTATGGAGAATAATCTCTGTCGCTGCGGCGCGCATAACCGGATAATCGATGCCATTCAGGAAGCCGGAAAAGTAATGAAAGGAGGTAGGTAATTATGAAAGATACTACCGATATCGTAAAAGAAGTAACGTTACCTCCCACCGGCATAAACCGGCGTGATTTTATGAAGCGCCTGGGTGCAGGAATCACCATCGCGGTTGCGCTGAGTGATTTCAAATCTCTTGGAGCAACTGTAGCACAGCGGCGGGAATTACCCTCCGATTGGAATGCTTTTCTGAGAGTGGCGGAAGACGGAAGTGTTTTTTGCTATACCGGAAAAATCGAAATGGGACAAGGAATTATCACATCGCTGGCGCAAATGCTTGCAGAAGAATTGGATGTTGATGTGTACAAGGTAAAGATGGTAATGGGCGATACCGTCCTGTGTCCCTACGACGCCGGTACATGGGGTTCTCTCACCACACGGTTTTTCGGTCCGCCATTACGGGCGGCGGCAGCCGAAGCGAGAGCAATATTAGTTGAAATGGCATCCGAACGTCTTGATGTTCCGGTGGATCGACTAAGGGTAGAAGACGGTATAGTATTCGATGTGAGGGATCGAAATAAAAATGTATCGTATGCTGTGTTGACCGAAGGAAAACAAATTGTGCGTTCGCTTAAGGAAAAACCGCCGCTGAAAAAACCTTCCGAGTTTACGGTAATCGGTGAGCCGATGTTAAGGAGCGATTCGCGTCTGAAGGTTACCGGGGAAGCAAAATATTCAGCAGATATTCGTTTACCGGGGATGCTGTATGCTGCTATTTTGCGGCCTCCGGTACATGGTGCAAAAATGGTCTCGGTTGACACAAGTCCGGCTGAACAGATTCCCGGCGTTGAAATCGTCCGCGATGGTGATTTCATTGCGGTGCTTCACGCGTTTCCCGAAACGGCAATGACAGCGGTAAACCGCATCGAAGCCGAATGGGATATTCCGGAAGCACAATTCGACGATAAAACTATTTTCGATCACTTTTTGAAAGTCGGCACAGACAGAAGAGTTATACATGAAAAAGGAGACAGAGAGCAGGGCAGAGCGTCTGCACGGCAAATCATTATAACCGAATTCCGCGATTCGTACGTTGCTCATGCACCGATAGAAACCCATACCGCCACTGCTGTTATGCAAGATGAGACAATGGTTATCTGGGGCTCTACCCAGACGCCGTTCGGATCCCAGGGGCAGGTTGCACGGGCATTGAACATGCCGCTCGAGAAAGTCCACATCAAAGAAATATTTACCGGCGGCGGATTTGGCGGGAAAGCCACTACTCCTCAGATGGTGGAGGCAGCGCGCATAGCCAAGCTTTCGGGAAAACCGGTCCAACTTACCTGGTCTCGCGATGAGGAGTTTTTCTACGATACCTACCATTCGGCGGCGGTAATAAAAGTTGAATCGGGTATAGATGACAACGGAAAAATTATCCTCTATGACAGCGATATTTATTTCGCAGGCGGTCGCGCCGCCGAAATATTTTATGAGATACCCCACCATCGGGTTACCGTAATAAGTGGCCGCGATGCGCATGCATTCGCCACGGGACCGTGGCGTGCACCCGGTGCTCATACCAATGTCTTTGCGCGTGAATGTCAGATCGATATTATGGCGCACGCCGCCGGCATGGATCCGTACGAATTCCGGCTGCGCAATACCAACAATCCGAGAGTGCTCAGGACGTTAAAAGCTGCCGCGGAAAAGTTCGGCTGGGCAAATCGCAGATCGTCCGGTGGACATGGTCGAGGGATGGCTGTCGGTTTCGATTCCGGAACTTATGTTGTAATGATGTGCGAGGTGGAAGTCGATGAAAGGACGGGCAGGGTGCAGGTGCTGCGTGTAGTGACTGCACAGGATATGGGATTGGTAATCAATCCGCAAGGAGCGATCATTCAGGTCGAGGGGTGCATTAACATGGGAATGGGGTATGCATTTTCGGAGGAGCTATATTTCAACGGTGGAGATATCCGGGTTAAAAACTTCGACCGGTATGACATTACAAAGTTCTCAATGATACCGGCAAAGCTGGAGACGGTGCTTCTCGATCTTCCCGATGAACCTCCGCAGGGTGGCGGTGAGCCGGCAATCGTCACGGTCGGCGCTATGATCGGCAATGCAATATTCGATGCCTGCGGTGCACGTATGCTCCGGCTGCCGATGACGCCGGAGAGAGTTTTGGAGGAATTACAAAAAGGGTAGCGAAGCTAACGGAGTTGGCAGGTGAGAAGTTTTATAATTAAGTTAAATAACTCTTTAATAATAAAAAAATATTTGATAAATATAAAGAAAAGAGCTATACTCATTTAGAACATTTTCTATAATTTAACATAGCGAATTACCGCAATGGCTGCGGCTCATTCACATGACGTTGTCGCAACGACTGTCGGAGAAGAGCTTAACCCACATCCGGAACCGATAGTACTTATTCAG
>PWTU01000163.1 GCA_003562775.1 Ignavibacteriales bacterium | reverse complement strand
GGCATATCGTCGAGAAAAACCGAGATAATTTGTTCTATTAAATCCTCATCGTCCATAAACCGGGCTGTCACGTCGGCACGGTCGTATACCAATGGTGTATTAATCCCGGTGTCATCATCTTTCACTACCGGCGTATTCCCCGCAGGGTCCCTTCCCTTATGCCGGCCTAACCACTTTTGAAGCATTGCCGCTACGCTTTGCCGTGCTACCGGTTTGGACAAATAATCGTTCATACCAGCTTCGAGACAGCGATCCCTGTCACCCTCCATCGCGTGTGCCGTCATAGCGATGATTGGTACATTGCGATTTAAAACCGCGGATTTTTTGCTTCGAATTGCTCTCGATGCTTGTAGTCCGTCTACCTCCGGCATTTGAACATCCATGAGAACAAGATCGTAGGGAATCTCCTCGAGTGCTTTAATTGCTTCGGCGCCGTTTGCCACTGCATCTGCCCGCAATCCAAGTTTCCTGAGTATACCTAACGCTACCTGTTGATTTGTAATGTTATCTTCTGCCAGGAGAATACGGATTTTGTTGCCGTTAAAGGAATCAACAGCTTCAAACTTTGTTTTCCCTTTCGATACGTGACGTACTTTCTGATTCTCCTCAACCCCGTTCGACAAGACTGTTAAAAGTATATGCTGCAGTTCCTCCGGCCGGATCGGCTTCGTTGCATAAGCTGCAAATCCGATATGTTCAAAACGTCTGGCATCTTCACGCATACCCAGAGAAGTGAGCATGATCAATTTCGTCCGGGCAAGACTTTTATCAGCTTTAATGATATATCCCAGTGTTTCCCCGTCCATTCCAGGCATCTGCATATCGATGATAGCGAGATCGAAAGGATTTTTATCCAGATACGCGCGTCTGAGTGCTTTTAGAGCTTGGGGACCACTTTCTGCCTCCAATGGATGCATACCCCAAAATGTCAGACGTTTGATCAGAATTTCACGGCTTGTCGCATTATCGTCCACTACCAACACCCGTACATCCTTTAGATCGGCAGGAATACTTTTTATTACACTCCCGTTCTCAGCTTGTTGTTTCGCTAAACGCACGGTAAACCAGAATTCCGAACCTTTCTCTTCCTCACTATTCACACCGATTTCTCCGCCCATCAAAACTACCAATTGTTTTGTTATTGCAAGTCCGAGTCCCGTACCGCCGTATTGACGTGTAGTCGAGGCATCCAATTGAGTAAACTTATCGAACAGCATTCCAATTTTATTTTCCGGAATACCGATACCTGTGTCGCGAACGGAGCAATGTAACAGGATATCATTCTCCTGCTCCTCCAGCATTTTGGTGTGTATCACCACCTCACCTTGATGTGTGAATTTAATAGCATTGCTTGTCAGGTTAGTGAGAATCTGACGAAGCCGGCCGGGATCACCGCGTAACCTGGTGGGTATTGACGGATCAACAGAGGCAACCAATTCTATATCCTTCTCGTCCGCACGCAACGCCACTGCAGAGGCAAAATCATCAAGCAAATCGGATAAATCAAAATCAAGCTCCTCCAAATCAAGTTTGTTTGCCTCAATTTTGGAAAAATCAAGTATGTCATTAATCAAGCCAAGCAGCGACTCGGCGCTGGTATGTACAATCTCGGCATACCGTCGTTGTTCGTCGTTCAGCTCGGTATCAAGAAGGAGCCCCGTCATACCTATTACCCCGTTCATAGGGGTGCGTATCTCGTGACTCATATTTGCAAGAAACTCGCTCTTGGCTTTGCTTGCTTCATCTGCCCGCTCTCTGGCTTCGATTAATTCTCTCTCCGATGCAACCTTTTGCCTCGCATCCGAAAGAACGTTGCTCAATACCCTCAGCAACTCAACATCATTATCATTCCAATATCTTTTTTCCTTTACCGAATCAAAACCGAAGAAACCTATTGTCTTTCCCTCGATTATTATAGGAATACACAACACCGATATAATTTGCTGACAGGATAACTCTTCTTTTTCCTTTGCAGCTTCCGGCGGCAGGTTGGCAACATCCTCGATATTGATGACATTCTTATTGATAATCTGGTCAGCCAACCACGGCAGTGAATCGATGGGGTAATTTTGCATACTGGACATTTCCGGAGTAATCCCCTCCGCACACCATTCGTGTGTGTTGGTTATCGTTTTACGGTCGGGTGAGAATAAAAACAGATAAGTTCTGTCAACATCAAAAAACTCACCGGTTTCCCGGAGCATTCGGTCTACTTTATCGTCAAAGTTTTGACTGTCGACGCTTATGAAATCCGATGAGATTTCGGCAATCATTTTCTGGAACCGGTTCGCATAGTTGATTTGTTCTTCCGCGCGTTTGCGATCTATAGCCGCCGCCACCTGTCCCGATACAAATTCAAGTACATTCTTTTCATTCTCTCCGTATCGCAACACTTCTTTATAGGATTGTACGGTGAGGACACCGATAACCCGATCAGAGGTTTTCAACGGAACACCGAGCCACGATACCGACGGTACACCCACCTCTTTAGCTTCCCCCAATCTTTCAAGCTCTGCCACGACTTCCGGCGTAGCCAGGAGCGGTTCGCCGGTTCTCAGCACATATTCAGTCAATCCGTTTCGCGCCTGAGAGGGAGACGGTTTTTCCCAGCATTCATCGACCCAGTAAGGAAAACTAATCATATCGGAAGCGGGGTCGTATAAAGAAATATAGAAATTTCCGACCGGCATCAGCCCGCCGATGAGATTATGAATTGATCGAAACAATTCGTCGAGTGATCGCGCCGTAATTGCGGACTCTGCTATTTTATAGATGGTCGTTTGAATAAGCTCCGTCTTTTTTCGTTCGGTTATGTCGCGAATTACATAGACCATCCCGTTCGGATTGGATTCACTATCGTAGAATACATCGCCATTAATTTCAGCGTCAATAATAACACCATCTTCGAATACTAATTGGTATTCTCTCGGTCCGAGCGGTTGTCCAAGCATTCGTTTGGAATTTTCTATAGCCCGCGGCAGGTCTTTTTCCGCAACAAAAGAAAACAAATTCTTACCAAAAAGTTGTTCCTTCGGTACATATTTTAAAATTGTATATGTATATTCATTGACAAATATAATATTGCCTTCGAGATCGGTGCGGATGATCAAATCGGGAACTGTAATTAAGAGCTTTCTGAATAATTCTTCGCTTTCTTCAAGTTGCGCCGTTCTCTTTCTTACTTCTTCATCGAGATGTATGTTACGCTGTTCTAACTCCTTTGTTTTTTTGTTGAGACTTACTGTAAGCCAATAATTACGGCGGTAAAAGATTTCAATGTGATAAGCAGCACCCATACTGATGACATTAGCCGACCCAAAAAAGAAATTATATGCCAATATTGTATTTATTTGAGCTTCGGAAAAATTCAACATCACCACATTAAATATAACAAGCAAAAATATGCCGGCGCAAGCGGCCAGTATAAATCTTAACTTAATAAAGAAATAACCGGCAAAGAATACCAGCATTAATCCGGCATAATATGAAAATTCGTCTGGAACAGTTGCTACCATTGCAATAATACCGACGCCGCCAATTATAAAAGCAATGAATAATAACCATTGCCAAATCCTTTTAAATAATTCAGTATAGGATAGTAATACGACTGTAAGTAAAAACGGAACAACTATTGCATATCTGATTATATAAAAGAAGTGCAATTGCTCTCTGACTATAAAGTGATCCAATAAACCGAATATTCCATAAAGAAATGCAGCCATAAGAAATGCAATTCTGAAAACCTTAACAGAATCTCTATAAAAATACTCTTGGTAATCCTTTTCTATGTCAGAGTGAAAAGAGAGTGTAATTTTATTTATATTCGTATCTTTGTAAATATCTTCCACGCCTGAACTCCTTTATCGAAAATGAAAGGGTGTTCGTTCATTTGAAGCTTATCAGTTGTATCGGTTCATCAGTATTACCATGATGTTAATTAATCGATTATTGTGATAACAACTTTTCCAATTTTTCATATAATTCCATCGGGCTAAACGGTTTTGGAATGAATTCTACGGTGTCTATTTCCACAAAATGCTTTTTGATTATATCGGCAGTATAACCGCTTGTAAATAAAACCTTCACATCGGGTTTGATTTTTTTCACGTTTTCATAGACATCCTTCCCCGACATTTTCGGCAACACAATATCGGATATTACGAGATCGATCCTGTTTGTATTGTGTGTGAATACTTCCAACGCTTCTTCACCGGTTGAAGCAGTGAGAACGGTATACCCCACACTTTTAAGCATCTGATCAACCATATCTAACAACCCTTCGTCATCTTCAACCACAAGTATAGTGCCGGTGCCCTGAAAAATCTTATTACCCTTTGCCGATAGTTCCTTATCGGGCTCGCCTTCAACAGCCGGAAGATATACATTGAACGTTGTGCCTACACCGGGTTCGCTGTACACTTTAATAAAACCGTTATGCTGACTTATTATACCGTGCACAACCGACAGACCTAATCCGGTTCCGCCTTCCGACGCCTTTGTGGTAAAAAAAGGATCGAATATTTTATCAATATTTTCAGGAGCAATTCCCGCGCCGCTGTCGCTTATGGAGATAAGAACATACAAACCGGGTTTTGCACTCACATGAATTTTTTTATAGTCATGATCGATATCGATATTCCGGACACTGATGCCAAGATTCCCCCCTTCCGGCATGGCATCACGTGCATTAATACAGAGATTGAGAATCACCTGATCCATTTGACCGGGATCTACCGCAACGGTTTTTAAATTCTTGTCAATTTGCAACGTTATGCATATATCCTCTCCGAGCGTTTTCTCCAACAATGAGAGTAAATCTTTTATGAGCCCACCGATGTTTATTTTTTTCGGTTGAATATTCCGTTTACTTGAAAAAGCGAGAAGCTGCCCCGTAATACGTGCACCGCGTCCGCACAGATCTATTATCGTACTGAACCGGTTATAGAGCGGATCGGTTTCCGATAATTCCATTCGTGCAATATCGGCATGCCCCAATATTGCTCCTATTACATTATTAAGATCGTGAGCGACGCCGCCTGCCAACCGCCCTACCGACTCCATTTTTTGAACGCTGAGCAATTGTGCTTGCAGCTTCTTCTGTTCTTCTTCCCATCGTTTCCGGTCGGTGATATCCAACAAAGAGGTAATACTTTTCGTAGTACCCGGTATCATATCAACCTCTAATAATATATCATGAATCTCTCCTTCTCTGTCAATAAACCGGAACTCATACATCTTCGGTGCTTGATTCACATACGTTCTCCGTGCTTTATGGTAATTTTTCATTTTTTCCAAATCGTCTTTTACTACAAAATTAGTCCAACTCATTTTACCTTCAATCTCATTCCTCGAATACCCCGACAATTCTTCGAATCTGTTATTTACAAGAGAGATGGTTGTGTCTTCTTCAATTATTAAAGTCGCGGTTCCCGTGTTCTCAAAAACCGCTCTGTATTTCTCTTCGCTCTTTCGAAGTTCTTCTTCTATTTGCTTGCGGTCGGTTATATCGGTGAGGACACCCTGGATACCGATGATTTTGTCCTCCT
>PWTU01000139.1 GCA_003562775.1 Ignavibacteriales bacterium | reverse complement strand
TATCTCGGTCCACAGAAGTACTTTATCGATGTCGCGGAGCGGGTAACACGTCCCGGCGTCGCAACCGGACTTGCATGGACACCGGTCGGTGGAGATATCTTGTTCATCGAAGCAACGGCAATGAGGGGAAAAGGAGAATTAACGTTAACGGGTCACCTCGGAGAGGTAATGAAAGAATCGGCGCAGGCAGCGTTGAGCTATATTTCTTCGATAGCACCCGGACTCGGTATTTCTCCCGACTTCCGGGCAAGAAATGATATACATATTCACGTACCGGCTGGTGCAACACCGAAGGACGGACCATCGGCAGGCGTGGCGATCCTTTCGGCTCTGGCATCCTTATTAACCGGGAAACCCGTCCGCAATGATCTTGCGATGACCGGTGAGATAACATTACGCGGTCTTGTATTGCCGGTCGGAGGCATTAAAGAGAAGGTCCTGGCAGCACACCGGGCCGGAGTTACTTCCGTAATTTTGCCGGAACGGAACAAAGGCGATCTTGAAGAAATACCAAAATATATTCGGGATGGCCTCCAATTCTATTTTGTAAAGGAGATGAACGAAGTATTATCAATTGCATTGAAGCATGAGGAAAGCAGAAAAAGTGTACATAGTGAGATAGGTGCGCAGGTAATTACAAATTAAATCTAAAGCTTGCACGGGAATAACCTTTTTGTAAAAAAACTGTTTTTTCTATTGATTTTAGTGGTTAAAAAGGATAATTTTCTTTGTAAATAAATTGGTAGGGTTATTGATATTCAATTTGTGCAGAAAGTATCACCATTAACATTTTACAATAAGGGGATTCCATGCCAGAAACAGTTGTAACTATCAAGGATGAGTTGTTACATAAGATCGAGGAAAAGAATGCAATAATCGGCGTTATCGGACTTGGATACGTCGGCCTTCCGCTTTTGAATTGTTTTGTCGAAAAAGGATTTCAATCGGTTGGATTTGATGTTGATCAGAAAAAAATAACTGCGCTTTCCGAGGGAAAATCTTACATTAAACATATACCTTCCTCCAGAATAGAGAAAGCGATTGCTTCCGGTAAATTTCGTGCAACGGCCGATTATTCGGAGCTCGAACGGTGCGATGCTATCTTAATGGCGGTTCCGACACCGTTAAATAAAAACCGTGAACCGGATATGTCGTATGTCATTGCAACGTGTGAAGAAGTCTCAAAGCATATGCGACCCGGTCAGCTAATCGTTCTTGAATCGACAACCTATCCCGGGACTACCGATGAGCTGATGATCCCGATACTCGAAAAAAGCGGTTTGAAAGTGAACCGGGATTTTTATGTTGCATTTTCACCGGAGCGTGAAGATCCAAATAACCCTACCTTTACGACTGAAAATATTCCAAAGGTGGTTGGCGCCACTTCGCCCGAAGGATTGGAATTAGCTGAAAAAATGTACCGGCAAATTGTGGGTAAAACGGTACCCGTGTCGTCAACAAAAGCTGCCGAAGCGACAAAATTGATGGAAAACATTTTCCGGTCGGTGAACATTGCCCTTGTGAATGAACTGAAAATCACGTTTATGAAGATGGGGATCGATATCTGGGAAGTAATCGAAGCGGCTAAGACGAAGCCGTTCGGATATATGCCGTTCTATCCCGGACCGGGACTCGGCGGCCATTGCATTCCGATCGATCCGTTTTATCTTACCTGGAAAGCGCGCGAGTACGGAGTAGCAACCCGATTTATCGAGCTTGCCGGAGAAATAAATACTGCGATGCCCGAGTTTGTCGTAAATCGGGCTATGGAAGTATTAAATGAAGAAGGTAAAGCGTTGCGCGGTTCGAAGATCCTGATTCTTGGCCTTGCCTATAAAGCAAATGTCGATGACGATCGTGAGTCACCATCCTACCGCATTATGGAATTGCTCGAACAGAAAGGGGCGGAGGTATCTTATAACGACCCGTATGTCCCCGTAATTCGCCCGTCACGTGAGTATCCGCATTATGCAGGCCGTACATCGAGCGATATTTCCAATGAATACGATTTGATCCTGATAGCAACGCCGCATGATGAATACAAAACGCTGGATTATTCCGGCATTACTATTCCCATTCTTGATACCAGAAATGTGGTTCAAGGAAACAGCGTCAGAGTTTTTAAAGCATAAATAATTCGGTGGATTTGTGAAAAAAATAATTTCGGTTGTCGGAGCGAGACCTAATTTTATGAAAGTTGCTCCGCTGCATAAAGCTTTTAAACAGTATAATGATTCGATAGAACATCTCATCTGCCATACCGGTCAACACTACGATGAAAAAATGTCGAAGATTTTTTTCGAAGAATTTGAATTACCAAAACCTCATTTTTATCTTGGCGTCGGCTCCGGGTCGCACGCGGTGCAGACTGCAAAAATAATGATTGCATTTGAGAAGGTGCTGGTTGAACAAAAACCCGACCTCGTCATCGTCGTTGGCGACGTCAACTCAACCGTTGCGTGTAGTCTTGTCGCTGCAAAATTACACGTGCCTGTTGCACATGTCGAAGCCGGATTGCGAAGCTTCGATCGAACAATGCCCGAAGAGATTAACCGCTTATTAACCGATGCGATATCCGATTATCTGTTTGTTACGGAGAAAAGCGGCCTCGAAAACCTGAAACGTGAAGGCATCGACGAAACAAAAATATTTTTTGTCGGGAACGTGATGATCGATACTTTGATTCATCTATTACCGAAGGCGGATAAATCGGATGTACTGCAATCGTATAGCGTCGATAAAGAAGATTATGTCCTTGTGACGTTGCATCGGCCCAGCAACGTCGATAACGATGACTTTTTACGGCGACTTACCGGTGTGTTTGCAAAGATAGCTGAAAAGAAAAAAATCATATTTCCGGTACATCCGCGAACGCGTTCGAATATTGAGCGCCTCGGTCTCAACGGGCAGTTGACGGGTAATATTGCATTATCCGATCCGATCGGGTACATCGACTTTCTTCACCTGACAAAAAATGCAGGGTTGGTCATCACCGACAGCGGTGGAATTCAGGAAGAGAGCACCTATCTCGGTGTTCAGTGCATTACGGTGCGCGATAACACCGAACGCCCGGTCACCGTCGAGGTGGGAACGAATCGACTTGTCGGAACGGACCTTGGTGAAGTTACAACCGCGGCACTCGAGATTCTCGATGGGAAGATGAAGTCAGGCGGCATACCGGAGTTATGGGATGGAAAAGCCGCCGAACGAATTGCCGGGATTATTGTGGACAAATTGTAAATATGAAAATGAATAATGCCCCGCACCATCTCATATATGAGATAAATGAACTTAAATTTCGAGAAGATAACCACGCTCGCGTAATTGAGATCTTGAAAAACGATATGTATGCTATTCGTGAGTATCTTCGAGTTATCTCCTTATATATTCAGGAGATTAAACGAATCAACGAAAATAATAATAACAATTAGTAATAGTAATGCCATCTAAAATCCTCATAACAGGAACGGCTGGGTTTATAGGTTTTCATCTTGTCAGACGGCTTGTTCAACAGGACTACGATATTGTCGGGCTTGACAATATAAATGATTATTATGATGTTAGCTTGAAATACGGTCGTTTAGCCGGAACAGGTATACCCAAAGAGAGTATTCGGGACAAAGAATTTGTTATAAGTGAAATGTATAGCAGCTATCGCTTTATCAAGATGGATCTCGAAAATGCCGGGGAAACTCGTTCTCTTTTTGAGCAAGAGAAGTTTGACTATGTCGTTCACCTTGCCGCACAGGCGGGCGTCCGTTACTCGCTTATCAATCCGTACGCATATATTAATAGTAATATCACGGGTTTTTTAAATATACTTGAGGGATGCCGTCATTTTCCCGTGAAACATCTGGTCTATGCTTCTTCGAGTTCGGTATACGGTGCAAATACGAAAATGCCGTTCGCAACCGGTCACAATGTCGACCATCCCGTTTCATTATATGCGGCGACAAAAAAAGCGAATGAATTGATGGCGCATACGTATGCGAGTCTCTATCAAATTCCATCGACAGGATTACGATTTTTTACGGTTTATGGTCCATGGGGAAGACCCGATATGTCGCTCTTTCTATTCACAAAAGCGATATCCGAAGGCAAACCCATTGACGTATTTAATAATGGTGATATGCAGCGCGATTTTACGTATATTGACGATATAATCGCCGGCGTCGAACGACTTATCCCGAAGCCGCCTGAACCGGATCCAAAGTGGAACGGCGATGATCCCGACCCGGCAACAAGCTTCGCTCCATATAAAATATATAACATCGGGAACAATAATCCCGTTAAGCTGATGAAGTTTATCCAAACGATAGAAGGGGCGCTCGATAAAAAAGCGGAGATGAATATGATGCCGATGCAGCCCGGCGATGTTCCCGCTACCTATGCGGATGTCGACGGTCTGAAGGAAGCAGTCGATTTCAAACCCGATACCCCGATAGAGAAGGGAGTTGCAAGGTTTGTAGATTGGTATAAATCGTATTATGGAACTATTTGATAAGTTTATAAAAGTAATAGCCGAATTTGAACGGGAAGGCGTGGAATATGTCCTGATCGGTGGTTTTGCCGTTGTATTGCATGGTTTTCCGAGATTGACACAGGATATAGATATGTTTATACGGCCAACAGAAGAAAATATAACAAAAGTAAGACGGGCGCTGTATACTGTTTTTCATGATCAATCAATATCCGAAATCACTCTTGATGAAGTTGCGAGTTATTCGGTTATTCGCTATGGAACGCCCGACGGTTTTAATATAGATTTGATAGCAAACATTGGCGAAGCGTTTACATTTGATGATATAGAATATGAAGTTCGGGATATCGAACGTAAAAAAATTAAAGTTGCAACGACGGAATCGCTTATCCGTATGAAAGAAAAGACTTTCAGGGAAGTGGATCGGATAGATTTATAATATTTAAGAGATAAGCTCAAGAGAAAAAAGAAGAATTATGATTAAAAAGTTTTCTTCATTTGTAGACGCAAGACGAGATCAATGGGTATTTTCGCCTGACGACGATTATTATATAAAGATCAGAAATCTGTATAATTTTGCATTTAAGTTTGTGTCTCCGCGAAGCCGGAGAGGAGTATACAAATACCGGTCTTTATCCGAAGCGAACGAGCAAGAAGAAAAATATGACAGCAATCAATAAAGATGCACGAATATATGTAGCCGGTCATCGCGGTATGGTTGGCGCTGCGGTAGTGGATGAGTTGCACGCACGCGGTTACCCGAATATTCTAACCCGCACAAGCCGGGCGCTCGATTTACGTAGTCAGGATGCAGTGCAAGAATTTGTAAGCGCCGAGCGGCCGGATGCCATAGTTATCGCCGCTGCCCGCGTAGGAGGAATACTTGCAAACGATACATACCCGTATCAGTTTTTATACGATAATGTTATGATCGAAGTCAATCTTATCGATGCAGCGCACCGCAATGATGTACCGTCTCTGGTGTTTCTCGGAAGCTCATGCATCTACCCGAAATTTGCTCCGCAGCCGATGAAAGAAGAACATCTTCTCACCGGTGAACTTGAGC
>PWTU01000478.1 GCA_003562775.1 Ignavibacteriales bacterium | reverse complement strand
GGCGGACTTGGCGCCGAGGTATTGCGCGGAATTCAGCGGTTGGAGGTCGGGCAGGGATTCGAAGCCGGGTTGGCAGTGGTAATTCTTGCCGTTATTCTGGATCGAATTACAGCGGGCTTTGGACAAATTAAAAAACCGCAATAAACCTTTCAAGAATTCATAAAATGGAGACTTGATAAAGAGTAAATGCAGCCGCCGTCGGTCTCCACCCCGGTTGTCAAGTTGTTTATTAAATCGCTTTGCATGCCGCAAAGTTGATGTATTTCAGAGGTTTTACTGTTATCATTGAAAATATGAAAGAATGACCAGATGCGATTCCTGTCGGATTTAAATCCATACGTTTTCTTTATATCAATTGTTGTTATCGGATTATTTCTGTTCTTCGGCGTCTTCTTTACGGAGACGACGGGAAACGTATTCGATACGATCCAGAATTTTATTGTAACAACCTTCGGCTGGTTTTATATTCTTGCAGTTGCCTTCTTTTTTGTTTTTGTTATATTTCTGTTTTTTAGCCCGTATAGCTCGTTTAAATTAGGCCCTGATGATTCCGAACCTGATTACAGCTATGCGAGCTGGTTCGCCATGCTGTTCAGTGCGGGAATGGGCATCGGGTTGGTATTCTTCGGCGTTGCGGAACCGATGTATCATTATCTCGCTCCGCCCACGATGGATGGAGAATCCATTGAAGCGGCAAAAGAAGCCATGAAATTAACGTTCTTTCACTGGGGATTTCATGCGTGGGCGATATATATAGTTGTCGGATTGTCGTTAGCGTATTTTTCATTCCGCCACAACCTTCCGCTTTCTATCCGTTCGGCATTTTATCCCTTACTGGGTGAAAGGATTAACGGTCCAATCGGCAACATCGTCGATATCCTTGCCATCTTCGGAACGATGTTCGGTGTTGCAACGTCCCTGGGCGTCGGGGTATTACAGATCAATGCGGGATTGAATTTTCTTTTCAATATCGACTTTTCCACGACGCTGCAGATTATATTGATTGTAATTATAACAATTATAGCAACCGGCTCGGTTGCACTCGGACTCGATAAAGGAATTCGCCGGTTGAGTAATTTTAATATGATCGTCGCGATATCCATTATCGGGTTTGTATTTATTGCCGGTCCGACTATCTTCATCTTGAATTCGATGATAGAGAATACCGGATTTTATTTACAGAATCTGGTCGAGACCACTTTTTGGTTAAATTCATACGAAGGGACCGAATGGTTAGGCGCCTGGACACTTTTTTACTGGGGATGGTGGATTGCATGGTCGCCGTTTGTCGGAACCTTTATAGCGCGGGTCTCGCGGGGGAGAACGGTGCGTGAATTTATTGCGGGTGTGTTGTTGGCTCCCACCGGGTTTACGTTTATCTGGCTGACGGTATTCGGGAATACCGGGTTACATATGGAGATCTTCGGCGACGGCGGTATTTCCGGCGGAACCACCGAGCAGATGCTTTTTCTTATGCTGCAAAATCTTCCGGTAGCGGAAGTCTTGTCGCTGCTCAGTGTCCTGATAATCGTTTCTTTCTTTGTTACATCGTCCGACTCCGGCTCCCTTGTTATCGGTATGCTTGCGTCCAATGGAAACCCCAATCCGCCGTTGAGTCAACGAATATTCTGGGCATTAGGCGAGGGCGCCGTAGCGGCTGTGTTGCTGCTTGCAGGCGGATTGGCAGCGCTGCAAACAGCATCAATTACAACCGGTCTTCCGTTTACGGTGGTGCTCTTATTCATGTGTGTGAGTCTGGTTAAAGCTATGAGCCGGGAACGTGAAGATATGATGACAACACGAAGATATTTTCCCGCGCGGAAACTGGAACAACGGAAGGAAAAATCAAAATAACAGAGTATTTCGAAAGTTCGGAGGAATCATTATGAGTGATTGGAAACGAACACTCGAGCATTTATTCAGCGATGAATACAGGGATCGTTTCAAGAAGAAACAGGAAGAGCGCAAAGAGAAGCTCCGGTTAAAGCAATTTGTAACCGAAGTAGTCGAACCTGCTTTTGAAGAAATTGCGGAAGCGCTCGGTGAATACGACCGGGATGTTGAAATCCAGACCGGAAAAAATTCGGCGGTGATACGGGTAATGCATAAGGGAAAAGAGGAGTTCTACTTCGGTGTGAAAATAAAACCGTACGGTGAACGGAAGTTTATGTTTCCGGTCATGCCGATCCGTGACGAATCGGGACAAACGTACCGGGCAATCGTACATTTGAAAGAAGTAAAGGAACGGCAGGTTGAGCA
This sequence comes from Ignavibacteriales bacterium, assembly GCA_003562775.1. Lineage (GTDB taxonomy): Bacteria > Bacteroidota > Ignavibacteria > T3Sed10-11 > T3Sed10-11 > T3Sed10-11. The sequence goes on along the minus strand of PWTU01000478.1, from coordinate 3,296 downwards.
TGACGTTACTAATTATACACGGTCGGAGTTGATCGATGCATTTCTGTTTTACTACCGGCGGCATTTTGAATGGCGTCACTAATTGATGCCATATCCATTTGCTAATGGGGTTTACTGCTTCCCGATTCACCTGCCTTTGTCTGGTAATATAAACTTTGATCCTCATCGCCGATGATACTATATAACCGGGCAAGACGCAGGTATAGTGCTTTCGGTTTGAGAACGTGATCGACCCCTTTCTTACAAAACTCGATCAGTTGATCTGCCGGCGGTATATTTAAATCCGGCTCGTAACAGTCGCACGCGTCCAGATAGGGATCGGGTTCGTTCGGTTTCATGTCGGCAGCTTTTTTGTAATAAGCCAGCGCAAGCTCGTAGTTATCGTATTGAAAGAAAGTCAGCTCGAACACATTTGCCAGCCACATATATACATCATACGCGATGTGCGGGAATTCTTTGGCGAGTTTTTCGCCGAATAGGCATAGCTCATCGGGGGTTAACGCTTTATTCCAAAAAAGTTGACGATACAGCTCGATATCGTCGTTTTTACTGTTTATTGCCGCTTCAAATGCATCGAATATCTGGTTAAAATCTTTCGATGATGTAAAAATGATTCGAATTTCATCAAGTGACAATTTGCTCATTTACAATCTCGATTTATACGATTATTTGAACCGGTCGCGATATGCGGCTGACCGATACCGTTATGAAGCATACAAAAAGGTAGTAAAGCATTGAAATAAATGCAAGAATTTCATTGACATAAATAACTATTTTTATTATAATACAACATACTTATTTATGAGTATCTTGAAGCGTTAGACAAGCGTTAATAGCAAAATATATTACCGTATCGACGAAAATTAGAGAAACTCATCAGATATTATAACCTCAATACACTATTAACACAAAGGAGGAAATTATGGCATATGTCGTAACCTCGGTGTGCTATGACTGCAAATATACGGATTGTGTGGAGGTCTGTCCGGTGGACTGTTTTTATGAAGACGAACACACGCTTTATATTCATCCGGATGAATGCATTGATTGCGATGCGTGTGTGCCGGAGTGTCCAATTGAAGCAATCTTTCCGGAAGATGAAGTGCCGGAGCGATGGAAAGACGATATCCAGCTCAATGCAGAAAAAGCGCCGGAATGTGAGAACATTACCGAGAAGAAGGAAGCACTTGCAGGTAAAACCGATAAAGATTGTAAAAAGGCAAGCGAGTACGATTAATCGTATTGCTTTTTCCGGTATTATTCAAAAGCGGGAAGTGCTGCGTTTTAACACCTCCCGCTTTTTTCATTTAGAAGCCGTAGTACAATGAAAAAATATTGTTTAGTAATTTTGTTGTTTCTCCTTCCGGTTCAACTCACCTCCCAATCCCTGCCGATAACACTCGATGGAGAATTCAACGACTGGGTGGATGCAGCCGTTTTATTCGAGATAGATGATGCAGCAACAACGCCGCAAGATATGCACATTCAACGATTGCGGGCTGCAAACGACGACCGGTTTTTATTCTTACATTTCGAACTTGATCGTGAGATAACACTGCTTGAAAACAATCCTGTTGTTCTTTATCTGGATACCGACAACGACAGCACGACCGGGTACGACCCGGATAATATGGGAGCGGAACTCCGCTGGGAATTCGGTGAGCGCAGGGGGAGATTTTTCACCGGCGCGTCGGCTTACGATATACGTTTTCATCACATACGCCTGAGAACCGCACCGACGGTCACCTCGACTGAATTTGAAATTGCGATCGGTCGTGATACACAACCTGTTGGGTCTGTTTCGCTTTTTCAGTCGGATACCGTTCAGATATATCTTCGTATCGAGGAGGAAGGAAACGATTTCTATGCAGTGGGAACATACGTCTTCGATCCGGAACCCGTTCAACCTCCCGAACCGATTCCGCTTGAGCGATATAATGAAGACGATTTGCGTGTTCTTGCGTTTAATGCGTGGGACGATAAGTTATTTATAACCGAGTACACCGATCAATACCGGAGAATACTGAACGCACTGGAACCCGATATCATTGCATTTCAAGAGATATGGAAACACAATGCGATCCAGACATCTCAACGTGTGGAGGAATTGTATCCAGGCGGCGATAAATATGAATGGCACGCGGTAAAGAAGGACAGGGGAAATGTTACCGTCAGCCGTTTCCCGATACTGGATGCATGGCAAATATTTATATGGAAAGATAACGAATGGAGCAGCGAACATCGGTTGACGGTCACATTAATCGATGCCCGGGAGAAATTGGATACGAAAATTTTATTTGTGAACGTTCATTTACGTGCCGGATCGAGAGGCGAGGATAATCGTTGGTTGGAGATAGCCGGTTTGACAAGATTTTTAGACAATGCACGACAGCCGGGCGGTTCATTATATATTGAAGAGGGAACACCGATAGTGCTTGCCGGCGACTTTAATCTTGTCGGCAACCGGGGACAGCTTGAAGCGATAGAAAACGACATTCCCGATTGGGATGGCACGGGTATGGAGCGCGTCCGCGCCAGGCAGACGGAAAAACGAATGCATTACACGTGGCGAAACGATAACAGTACATTCAGTCCCGGCAAGCTCGATTATATTTTTTATACGAATAGTGTTTTATCACTCAAGAATCACTATACGCTGCAGGTGGAAGAGATGTCGTCTGAACATAGGCAGAAATACGGCTTGCAATACGGCGATACACGAACCGCATCGGATCATCTGCCGCACGTGGCGGATTTCGAGTTTACACCGGTAGTCAGCGTGAAAAATAAGTCTAATATCTAAGCTTACTCACTCGAACAAAATTATCCGAATCCGTTCAATCCCGTCACAACCGTTTCATTTTCGATTCCGGAATCCGACACTGTCACACTTACGCTCCATAATATTCTAGGTATGAAAGTGAAACGGATACTCGACGAGTATAAATCTCCGGGTACATATAGTATTAATATCGATGCATCCCATTTAGCAAGCGGAGTGTACTACTACACGATGCAAGCAGGTGAGTATGTGGAAACAAAGACAATGATGGTGGTAAGATAAAGCGTTCATACTTCAAGAACAGCCTTCGTTTTATTTACACCTGACCAACCGTCGATGCAAGAATAAGTTGAGCGGAGTAATACAGAGGCAAACCCCATATCTTATTCACAAAACCCGGGGAAACGAACCGGTTTCTGGCAACGGCAATATCTGAAACTACAAACAGAGCGGCGCCGATTAGAACGGTTGCCGGTCCCTCACCAAACGCACATCCCGTTGCGATCGATGCCAT
>PWTU01000126.1 GCA_003562775.1 Ignavibacteriales bacterium | reverse complement strand
TTATCGGGGATGGTGGGAGAGCGCTCAACGTCCCTTGCAGCGTGTATCATCACAATACTATATTGTTGGGATGCTCTGTCTGTTCTTCTGTAGTTTGCGCCCCACCCCATTTAATTTTACAAAGAACATGCAGCTAATCCGCCGATGCGAATTATGTCTGTTAATAAAAGGTTGGTTAATTTATTGAATTCTTGATCATAAAATAAATAGAAAAAATTATGTAACTTTTTTCTCAGAGACTTGCTTTTTAACATAAAACGGACGTTACCCCGACAATAACATGGAACTTATGTGCTATGAATAACTTGTGACAAATATTTAGACTTTGCTGCTGTGTGTAAATTGCTTGTCGGGGTAACGTCCCCACCGATTAAGCCAAACCTTCTTGCTATATTCCCAAATTTCATCCCCCTCACACACTGACTCTTTCAAAAATAATCCGTATATTATCTTTCGTGCCTTAGTGACTTAGTGGTTTAATAATTACAATCATCAGCAAAAACATGAAAAACAAAAAATCTCCGCACTCGCTTCACCTTGCAACAAAGGCAATTCACGGATTGAATTTACAGCCACGGACGGGTCCGGTCAGTCTGCCTATTCATCAAACAAGCACCTACCGGTTTACTAAAAGCGAAGAAGCCGTAAAATTTGCCGAAGGGGATGAATCGGTGTATGTATACACCCGGTATCATAACCCCACAACCGACGACGTTCAGCAAAGTCTTGCACTTTTAATGGATACCGAAGATGCCGTCCTTTTTGCAAGCGGCATGTCCGCAATTTGCACGACCATTTTTTCATTGGTGCGAAGCGGTCAGGAGATATTGAGTACTCCGGCGTTGTACGGCGGAACGTACCGCTTCTTCAGAGACGAATTGCCGAAGCTCGGCATAGCCGTTCGTTTTTTCGATCCGTACGATCTTCCCGAATTAAAGAAATTGATCAATGAAAATACTGCACTCGTCTATGCCGAAACACCGACCAATCCGACGCTCGAGATCGTCGACCTGCAAAAATTGGTAAAGTACGTCCACGACGCCGAAAATAAATTATCGCGCAACGTATTCATTATGATCGACAATACCTTTGCAACGATCGTCAATCAACAGCCGTTTAATTTCGGCGTTGACGTTGTTGTGGAAAGTACAAGCAAGTATATCGGCGGGCACAGTGATGTCATCGGCGGCGTTGCCGCATCGAGAAAAGTTATAACAAAACAAATACGTCAGACCGCAAAATCCCTCGGCGGATCGATCGATCCGTTTGTCTCATATCTTCTGCATCGAAGTTTAAAAACGTTTCCTTTGCGTGTCGAAAAACAAAACGAAAACGCGCTTGCGCTTGCAAAATATTTCGAATCACACCCGAAAGTCAAACGCGTTATATATCCCGGCTTAAAATCCCATCCGTATCATAAGATTGCAAAGAAACAAATGCGCCATTTCGGCGGTATAGTAACCATTGAAGTAAACGGCGGAGCAGAACGCGCTGCACGCGTTGTCGATAATCTGCATGTTGCAATCAATGCAATGAGCTTAGGCGGCGTCGAGACGCTCGTCAGCATTCCGGTCTATTCCACGCACGTTAATATGAACGACGCGGAGCTTGAACTTCATGGGGTCTCCCCCGGTATGATCCGGATTTCGGTCGGAATCGAGGATATTAACGATTTGAAAGAGGATTTTAATCAGGCGCTGAGGGTGTAGGAAAATTCGAGAAAAATCACAATCTAAATATTTAATTTGTTTTAAAATTTGACATTAAGATATATATTTTTATCTTTATATACCTATACAATGTAGGTTTCTTTTAATCGGAGGTAGAGTAGAATAGAGTGTATTCGTTATTATATCCGCCTTGACCCTTTCATAATTTACATCCAAATAACTATAAACCGTAATACGACGTAGAATTCGTACAGATATTACTCAGCTACCACAGAGGGAGGATAGAAACGTGCAAACATTTGGAAAGAAACCGACAGCCGTACGCCAGACCGACCATTATCAGATGGAATATGTGCAGCAGTTCGTCGAAAAATGGGATGAACTCATCGACTGGGACAAGCGAGAGAAAAGCATCGGCGATTTTTTCATCGAACTTCTTAAAGCGCGCGGCGCAAAACGTATTCTCGATGTTGCGACGGGAACCGGCTTCGATTCACTGCGTCTGATCGAAGCGGGATTCGATGTCGTCAGCGCCGACGGTAACCCGGAAATGCTCGCTAAAGCATTCGAGAACGGACGGCGGCGGGGGATTATACTCCGCCCCGTTCAGGCGGATTGGCGCTGGCTGAACAGGGATATCCACGAAAAATTCGATGCCGTGATTTGCGTCGGTAATTCATTTACACATATTTTTGCCGAGCACGATCGCCGGAAAGCGCTCGCCGAGTTCTATGCAATGCTCAAGCATAACGGCATACTCATACTCGATCACCGGAACTATGACGATATGCTTGATGAAGGATTTACATCAAAACACACCTATTACTATGGGAGCGAAAACGTAAAAGCCGAACCGGAATATATCGATCCGGGATTGGCTCGGTTTAGGTATGAATTTCCGGATAAATCCGTTTTTCATCTTAATATGTTCCCGCTGCGAAAGGAGTATGTCCGCCGGCTTATGACGGAAGTCGGCTTCCAGCGAATTATTACCTATGCCGATTTTCAGGAGACCTACAAAGCAAACGACCCGGATTTTTTCATTCACATAGCGGAGAAAGAATATATGCAACCTGATAAATCGACAACACACACCGAAGAATATTCAGGCGTCGTCGATGTGACGCGCGATTATTATAATAATTCCGCCGCCGACCGTTTCTATGAAACGATTTGGGGCGGCGAAGATATTCACATCGGGATGTATAAAAGCAAGGATGAACCGATATTCGATGCAAGCCGGAGAACGGTCGAATACATGGTCAAAAAGATACCGGAACTCAATGCCAGTACACGTGTCATCGATCTCGGCGCGGGGTACGGCGGTTCGGCACGGTATCTTGCCGATAAATACGGTTGTCATGTGTGCTGTCTGAATTTAAGTGAGGTACAGAATAACCGTAACCGCAAGCTGAACAAAGAACAGGGACTGGAACATCTCATCGAAGTGGTCGACGGCAGTTTTGAAGAAGTCCCACATTCAGACAACAGCTTCGATGTCGTCTGGTCGCAGGATTCGATTCTGCACAGTTCTAACCGCGGTAAAGTATTGAACGAAGTGGCACGACTGCTGGTTCAGGATGGACTGTTCATTTTTACCGACCCGATGCAGCGTGGTAAAGGAAAACGTATAGACCTGCAGCCGGTTTACGACAGATTATACCTTGAATCGATGGGATCAATAGAATTGTACCGGGAGATAGCGGAAAAGGTCGGTTTAGAGGAAGTTAAGATCGAGGAACATCCCGAGCAGCTCGTCAACCATTATAGCCGTGTGCTCGATGAGATCAACCGGCGGTACGATGAGCTGGTCGAAGTATCCAACAAAGATTATATCGAACGCACGAAAAAAGGATTACGACACTGGATCGAGAACGGAAAGAAGGGCAACCTGAACTGGGCAATAATGGTGTTCAGGAAGGTGTAAGAAACTTCCCTGAGGGCGCTCCAAGGATGGAGCGCCCGATAATTGTATTTGAATGGAAGTTTAAACTCTCCAATTAGGTCCCAACGCATTCACCTTCTTTTCTCTAATAAGATATTAACTAACGATGATAGACTTACAAACCTGACGGTCATACCTTGAATTTTTCTCGAAAAAGAGTGATCGATATTGTTTGCAACAACAAACATTTCCGCGTTTGGATACTGTCTCCAAAATGCAAGTAAATTAGCCGGCTCAAATTCATCCGAATTCCATTTACATTCAATAGCGATAGGTGGTTTTCCTCGCCTTTTAATAATAAAATCTACTTCGTGGCGACGTTTATCCCGCCAGTAATGGATGTTACGAGTTTGTAAGTGGGCAAACATTTCATTGAGGACATAATGCTCCCAGAGAAAACCAAGATCTTGTTGACGTAGTGGGAACCAACCGCGATAGTAGCAAACAAATCCTGTATCGAAACCATACACTTTCGGTGCAGCTACTATTTCTGTGGCGCGACGAGTTGTAAAAGGACGAACAACATGAACTACAAAGGTTAGCTCCAAGACTTTAAGATAATTAGTTATTGTACCACGGCTGACTTCACATGTTTTTGAGAATCTTGTTGCCTCAAAAATTCCACCACTTTGGGCTAACAACAGTTCAAAAAACTTTTGAAATGAATATCGTCTCTCTAATCGGAATAATTCTTGAATATCCTTTGCCCAATATGCATCCAGCCATTCTTGAAAATCATATTCGGGCACATCATTGGCTAAAAAGAAGGGCGGCAATCCCCCGTGAAGAAGCCTATGACGCAAATCCTTTCGGTTGAAATCCCGGAGATCGGAAGACATTATAGGCGTGAGCCATATTTCAGTTTTTCTCCCTGAAAGTGTATCTTTAAACTTTTTCGAAGCGCCGAGTGTAGATGAACCTGTTGCAATTATTTTCGTTTCAGGGAAATAATCAGCACTAATTTTCAATAACTCCGATGGATTACCGAGTCGATGAATTTCATCAAGTACAACGCGGGAACCGTTCACATCCTCCAGAAATGCTTGTGGATCTTCCATTACCGCGCGAATCCGGGGTAACTCACAATCGAAATATTGTACCCCGGGAATACTTCTACATAAAAATGTTTTTCCTACACGACGAACCCCCGACAGCCACAAAATATTCCGATTTTCCCACGCTGACTCAATACGTTTTAACCAAAAATGACGTTTGACCATTTGTTATTAATATATCAAATAGTGCTACTAAATGCAAACTTACTTTCATTTGGTAACACACATAGTTGCTCTTTTCAGGTGTTTGCTCGAATAAAGTTTGCATATGATAAGGATTAGAACGGCAATAAGGGCAACCAGAACAGGGGCAATAATGGTGTTCAGGAAGGTGTAAAGCAAAAGCGATCACTCGATCGGTTTTAAATTACTCACAATCTCTTCCCGTCTTGGCTCAAGAAACGGCGGTAAAACAACCGATTCACCCAGTGTGGCGGGGTCCTCGTCAACCGCAAAACCCGGTCCGTCGGTTGCAATCTCGAACAGGATCCCGTTCGGTTCGCGGAAATAGAGACTTTTAAAGTAGTACCGGTCGACCTTACCGCTATTGGGGATGCCGACCGAATTCAAGCGGTTCGCCCATGCATTATATTCGGTTTCATCCGGCGTCCGGAATGCAACGTGATGTACACCTCCCGCACCCTGCCGCGCCGGTTCCAGCTCCGGCTCCACGGCGAGATGTAATTCTGCGTGAGGGCCGCCTTCATCCATTTCATACACGTGCACCTTCGGTTCACCGTCGCCGGGAAGCGTGTAGTCACGAGCAAACCGTATACCCATAAACTTGGTTAGGATGACATCGGTCGATTCTACATTCGGTACACTTAACATAATCGGTCCGAGTCCCCGTATCTGATATTCGGCGGGAACCGGACTTGCATCCCA
>PWTU01000293.1 GCA_003562775.1 Ignavibacteriales bacterium | reverse complement strand
TCAAGGTTCGTCCACGTTTCATAAAACATTTGTTCGAACTCATTCTGCAGGTTGCGGCGGAACGTATGCGTCATATCGATTTTTTTTGCCTCGCCCGAAGATATGTCAAGTGAATTGATATGACCGCCGATGAGCGCATAGTATTTCCCGTCCGCTTCCTGTATAATAAGCGACGGGGTCGATGCATTTTTAAATTTCTCCGTTTTGGGGGGCTCGAACGGTTTCAATTCCGTTTTCCAGACATTAAATCCCGTACCGTCGTGATTGGATATATACAAAACGGTATGTTCTTCCCCTTCGGTTATCACATAGGGAGAATGCTGCCTGCCCTGCACGTTCGTAATTTTTTCCCATCTGCGGTGGAGGTCGGTGAAATTGATATCGACGGTTACCTGTTCCGTTTCGTTGTCGTCGGACGAATCATCGCCGGCAAATAATTCATCGAATCGTTCGGACCGGAACGGTTCGGGATATCTGTCGAATGCGATACGATAAATATCGGGAGAAATGTTACCGCGCGGATAACCCGGCTGCACACGGTCGGAAGAAAAGTAAAGATACTTTCCGTCGGCGGACCAGAAGGGTGATGATTCGGACACACCGCTGTTTGTAATATTTTTTGCTTCGCGCTCGTGAAGATCGTAAAATATAATATCTTGTTCGAAATTGCGGTGTACATTTAACGCAAGATACCGGTCATCGGGTGAAAACATTAACGACCGGTTACGGAATGCCCACAGCTCATCCTCCAGCAATGTCTCGTACGTAAAATTTTGCAGATCCAACAGGTTAACCTGTTCACGACCGGAAAAGAATGCCATCTTTGTTCCTTCCGTATTGAGTGTAATGCTCCGGTCGTTCAGAGCGCGATCGGTAATCCGCTTTTCATCGGACGAACCGTCGGCGGCAGTGCGAAAAATATTCCGGTATCCGTTTGTCGTCCGGGTGTATATAAGCGTTTTACTGTCCTTCAACCATCGAACTTCCACAACACGTTCCCGGGGATCGGTTCGAATCCGACGGATGAATTTACCTTCAATATCCGAGACAAATAATTCACCGCGCGATACAAACACAAACTTTTTGCCGTCCGGCGCGACATCGAAAAATGTGATATTGCCGGTTATGTCGTATTCTTTGGCATAATCGAGTGTAAAATTCCGATTAAGGCGCACGGGAATAAGCGTCGTTTCATCCGCTGCAGTATCGTACCGGTACAGGCGGTAATCTTTTTCAAAGACGATCACCGATCCGTCGGCGCTGAGCTGCGGTCGTTTCAGAGACGATTCAAACAGGGTAAGCGGCGTTCCGCCGTCATCACCGAGCCGGTAAAGATTATATTCACCGTTCACTTCATCGGAAACATAATACACGTTTCCGTTGCGATCTATCATCGGCCAGAGATTCTTGCCGTCCCACTCCGTATGTACGATATATTCATCCGTATTCAGGTTGTACGATTTTATATCGGGACTAAACGCGCCGCGATAGTTTTTTCGTTCGATAAAACGAAAGCTTTCCCAGGTATCGGTAAAGTAATATGCACCGGTCACGGGATGCGGCACAATATCGTGCGGCAAATTGAAGAAATGGCCGAAGAGCCGAACCGGCGTTCCGCCGTTGAGCGATACCGCATACGAAGAGATGTAATTGTATCTGCCGGAAGAAAAATATATCGTTTCCGAATCCCACGACCATGCGTTGACCAGATTCTCACCGTCGTGATACGTGAGCCGGCGAATCTCGCCGCCGTCTACGGGCATGACATACACATGTGCGTTGCCGTCCTGCCTGCCCGTGAAAGCAATCCATGTTCCATCGGGTGAAAAACGCGGGTGCGATTCGTATCCCTCCATTGCAGTAATGCGCATTGCCGTTCCACCGGATATCGGTACTTTCCAAAGATCACCCTCGAAACTGAATACAACGGTTTGTCCGTCCGGTGACACGGCAGGATGAGAGGTAAAGTAAACTTCATTTTGAAATTCTGCAATTATATCGGTCGTAAAGATGACCGACAATACAAGAAGGCAAACAAAATAGATACGCAACATAATTACTCCGGTAGTAGTTTAAACATTACGGTGTTGTGTGAGGTGTCCTTATCAAATTGGCAATGTCGTACTGTTGTTCTTTTACACGTTCGAGGATTTGTTCGAATGTTGCATCGTCCATCTCCGGCTCACGCGATAGTACCCAGAGATATTTTCGGGAAGGGTCGCCAACCACGGCATACCGGTAGCCGGGATCGAGATCGATTATCCAGTAATCGCCCCAGACAAAGGGGAGCCAGGAGAGTATTCGCGGGGCAAACCGTACCTTGAGTTTTGAAACCGGTTCGTTTTTACCGGCACGGCGTGCGCGTCCGACAGCTTCCGTGAATTCACCACTTTCCAGCCGGCATCTATTCACAACCTCTATTTGTCCATTGTCGATCAGCGAATACGTCGCCGATACATCGCCGACGCATTTTGCCTGGAACCGGTTCGGCAAACGGGCGATTTCATACCACGTGCCGGCGTATCGTTCAAGGTCGACTTCATCAACTACACTCGGCGGGTTGTTTTGGGTGAAAAGGGATGTCGTTATAAGCAAGGGAAGTATCATATATATTATTTTCATAATGCAGTTCTGGCCTCCGTCAAAAAACCATTTCATAAATATACGTTAAAATCTCAAATATTTCACAATAATTTTATTCTGTTACTCTCAAGGAAAATGCAACGCTGGTTGAAGTTGATGGATAACAATATTTTCGCGGAGAACATAATGGAAATTATTGACATATAAATTCTATATAGATATATTGTTCTAAAACCAAGAGGGGGAGTGGTTTTATCCAGAAACCAAATAAATTGAGCGGGATGTGTGCTTTTATTCCACATTATGCATATCATGCCGATCAATATTAACAATAGTTGTGTGGCTTGATGGGGCCTCTGCTACTTTACTGTGGAAGATGGGACAATGGACTGCAATAAAATCAAGAGATTAAGGAGTCTATGCCTGCGGTAAACCCAAATATCCTTCGATGGGCACGGGAAACTGCGGGATTCGATTTGGCCACCGCCTCCCGCAAACTCTCCTTGTCAGAATCCAAAGAATCCTCCGCTGAGGATAAGCTAAGAAGCTATGAAGTGGGTGAAAAAACGCCCTCGCGAACGCTATTGCTAAAGATGTCTAAGCAATACAGGCGGCCACTGCTTGCATTTTACCTACATGAACCACCAAGGACCGGAAGCCGCGGCGAAGACTTCAGAACGCTAAGTCACTCTGTCGACCCATCTCAAGAGGCATTGGTAGATGCATTGATTCGGAATGTAAAAGCAAGACAGGAAATTGTTAAGGACTCTCTCGTAGCGGCCCAAGATCGAGACCCTATCGAATTTATTGGTACTTATCGCATAGATCAAGGGACGCAAGGGCTCGTCGAACGAATTCGAGATTCGCTAAATCTGGACCTGGTGGAGTATCGAAAAAGCCGAACACAGGATGACGCTTTCAAATATCTACGTGATTCAGTGGAGCGTTTGGGTGTGTTTACTCTTCTGCTTGGCAACCTTGGCAGTTACCATACCAACCTCAGTACGGAAGTATTTCGAGGTTTTGCTCTTTCTGACAATATTGCTCCATTTATCGTGGTGAATGACCAAGATGCGAAATCTGCTTGGTCGGTCACCCTGCTCCATGAGCTTGTCCATCTTTGGCTTGGAACGAGTGGGATTAGTGGGGCGCGTTTGGAGCGAGCCGTCGAGAAGTTTTGTGACAAGGTAGCATCGGAGCTGTTGCTTCCGGAAACTGAACTAACAAATCAATTCAGATTTAGCTCCCTTTCGACCCGCGAAGGAGCGATAGAAGCAATAGACTCTTTTGCGACAGAGAGAAAGGTAAGCTCCCGGTTCATCACATTTCGTCTACTCCAAATAAATGCGATCAACCAAACGCAGTTTGACGACTTTGGGATATATTTTTTTAAGCGATGGAAAGACGAGAGGAATAAGCAAAAGATTAAAGCTAGAGCGGCAGAAGGTGGACCCTCTTACTACTTACTAAAGCGACATCAGGTAGGAGCAGCACTTCTCGAAACATCTGAGCGTCTTCTTCAATCTGGTGAACTCTCGACAACGCGAGCCGCAACTGTTCTGGGCGTTAGAGCTCTGAAAATAGAGAAAATGTTTACTGAGAATAATCCGGAGTAGACTTGGTGCTATACCTTCTCGATGCAAACACTCTCATCGACGCAAAGCGTGACTATTTTCAGTTTGGGCGGGTGCCTGAGTTTTGGGAGTGGATGCAGCACCAAGGCCAAGTTGGCAACATTAAGGTGCCGATCGAAATCTACGAGGAGTTTGAAGAAGCAAGAAACCCCGATGGAAATCGCGACGAGCTTTCTGAATGGGCTGCTCTGCCGGAGGTACGAGAGGCATTACTTCTACCTGAAGAAGTGGACCCTCGCATTGTCGGGGAGGTAATAGATGCCGGATACGCCAACGATCTTACCGATGACGAGATCGAAAAGATCGGAAGAGATCCTTTTCTGATAGCATATGCATTGTTAGACGTCACCGCTCGGACAATCGTTTCAACTGAAGTGTCGAAGCCCAGCAGAAAGCGAGCGAATCGCCGGGTGCCAGATGTATGTCGCGATCTTGGCATTCGTTGCATAAACAATTTCACCCTATTAAAAGAACTCGATTTCAAGACAGGCTGGCGTGGATAAAACTCAAGTTCTCCACCCAGCAATAAGCTGTACCGGACGGCTATTCCATTACGACCCATAGTCGCTGGTGGCTTGGCCTTTTAGGTTCTGAAAACCAACAGTATCGGATCAATTGAGAACTCCTCTTACCCCTATGCGAAATGAATACTGTATTGTACTGCTTGCGTCGATTCCGGTGCATACCCTCACGGCTATAACATGGAGATTAGAATGGCGCAATCGAAATTAGCAAAGAAGTTGTCCCCTACGAAAATGTGTATCCCGTAGTTTCAATAAAACAGCAGACTTCAGAACGATTAAGACCGCTTCACATGATGCAGATACAGCAACTGTAGACATTGCGCCGGTTGAAAAAAGAGGGGAACGGGGATGGGGCAAACAAAATGCTGCCCGATATACTACTCGTAGTAAACGCGATTGCGAGTGGGCTGGGAACGACGGGGTAGGGGGTTGGTTGATGAGAAAGTGTGAATGATATTTTCCCGCTCAGGCGGTTGATTATCCCGGGATCGCTTTTGAGCTAACCAATGACTCGCAAAAGGGCGCGCCAAAAAATATTTTACAGAATTCGTTAATATATCCTTGACAATATCAGACGGATTATCTACATTTTTTTAGTACAATAATCCGGAGCATATACTCAAAACATAACAGTGAGTAAAGTAGTAAAATATCCCAATTATTTTTATGAATGCGTGTGAAACGGAAACCATACCCCGTGCCGAGGTTCGAGGTATAACACACAAAATTTAAAAGATTTTAGTGGTAAGCTGTTAAATGTATAGTACTTACTGAAAACCAATTTCTGCGTATTATACGGAAGCTAAGCCAGATTGGGATATTATCTGGAAACCATATAAACAATAGTTATG
>PWTU01000347.1 GCA_003562775.1 Ignavibacteriales bacterium | reverse complement strand
AGCGAATCGCCGATATATAAGCCGGCGGGGATAAAGAAGCTCGTCGCCAGATGTTTATCGAGAAGCAGCATTATAGCTCCGGCAAGAAGTACGGGAAAAGCAAGAAGACCGAGAATTGCTGCGATAAAAATTGCCCAAACGGTCAACGGCATCCGTCCCATCGTCATCCCTTTGGTTCTCATATTCAATATTGTGACGATATAATTAAGCGATCCGAACAGCGATGAAACGATAAAAATTCCGATACTGGCAAGCCATAATGTTTGTCCCGCACCCGATCCCGGTATTGCGCTGGCAAGCGCACTAAGCGGCGGATAAGCCGTCCACCCTGCCGCCGCAGGACCGCTTTCAACGAAAAAAGAAAGCAGCATAACCACACTTGCGAGAAAGAACGTCCAGTAGGACAGCATATTAATTAATGGGAACGCCATATCACGTGCGCCGATTTGCAACGGTATCAGGAAATTGCCGAAGGTACCGATGAGTCCGGCAGTGAGCACGAAAAACACCATAATCGTCCCGTGCATCGTCATCATTGCTATGTAATATTCCGGAGCAAGGATACCGCCTTCTGCAAATCTTCCAAGCAATGTTTCAAATATCGGTATTTGTTGTCCCGGATATGCGAGTTGTATCCTCATAATCCAGGATAAAAACACTCCGATCAATGCCCAGATCAATGCGGTGATCATGTACTGCTTACCGATCATTTTGTGATCGTAGCTGAACACGTATTTACTGATAAAACTTTCTTTATGATGTTCAACAGCGATTTCTGCTTGTTGTGATGACATCTATTTAATCCTCCGATTGGTAGGTTATTGCATTTCCCTTTGTTCGATGAGCCATTCTTCCAGCTCATCCATCGGTTGTACCACTACGTAACCGCGCATCCGGTAATGACCGAGTCCGCATAATTCCGCACAGACAAGATCGAATTCACCTTCTTTTGTCGGGGTAAAAGAAAATGTTGTGGTCATTCCGGGCACTGCATCCATTTTCACCCTGAAGTTCGGCAAAAAGACACTGTGTATTACATCCTTCGAGCGAATCTTCAACAACACCGGTTGATCCAGCGGCAGCCGAAGTTCGTTCAGAACGAGGATATCATCTTCGGATGCAGGATCGGCGGTATCGAGCCCTATAGGGTTTGCGCGTGAAATAAGCTCGGGATTCGTTCTCCCGAATTCACCGTCTTCTCCCGGATACCGTACATTCCATGCGAATTGTTCTCCGACAATTTCAACAACATAGGCATTTTCCGGCGGGTCGGTATGAAATATTTTTCCCCATCCCACCTGACCGACGACAATAAGCGTAACGATTATTACAGCCGGTACAATTGTCCAGATAATTTCAAGCTTTTTATTATCAGGATACCAATACGCTTTTTCACCGTTCCCCTTGCTTTTATAACGGAATGTAAAATATACCAGCAATAATTGAGTAAGAACAAAAACAATCCCTGTTATGATTAGCGTTGCTATAAACAAATTATCGATGAATCTTCCGTGTTCGGAGGCGAGTGGAAGAAACCCCGGATCATAACGAAGGAGATACCAAATACAAACAATTAAACCGACAACGAAAAAACCGACAAAAAGAAGACCATCTAAACGGCCTGATATTTTCATTAACAATCCTCCGGCGATGGTTGTAAGTATTCAATTATGCGGAGATGCTTCGCCCGCATCCCCGCATACAATTTATATGTGCGTCAATCTTCCGCTACGATGCCTGGTCTGCTCTGAATGTAAATGCTAATTCCAGTGTTTCGCTTTCACCCAACGTCACACGCTGGGTAAGCTCTCCATACTTCTCATGCCACGCTGCGATTACATATTCACCCGGCGGCAAGTTATCCAGAGAAACTTTACCCTCCTCTTTTGTTACACCGAAATACGGGTGCGGCAGGACGCCGGCATATGCGCTCATCCACGGGTGTACGTCACATTTGAACGGAATCATTACCTCGCTTTGATTAAAAGTCCGTGTAGTTTCCATTCCTCTTACCGGCTGCCCGATGTTAAATTCACGGTTTGCGCGGGCAACGGCATGCACGTTGTGTAATGTCGGATCACTGTTGCGAATTACGAGCGTCTGTCCGACCTGTAATCCGAACACACGCGGCTTATACCAACATCCATCCTGATCAAGCAAAACAGTCTCTTCCGGCGTAGGAAAACTTTGCCCCTCGAGCCCTTCTTTTACGTAGATGAAAACATTTGCTAATGTACCATCGTCGTTGACCATAACTTCCCGTGAATAGACCGGCTCATCGTGCAATTCCAGGCACGAACGATCCGCGGCCATATTTACACGCGTCGGTTCCGGCGGCGTACCTTCAAAATTTACAGTGGTTACTGCTGTGGCGGCTGTTGCGGGATCTATTTCCACCGCTTCTGCCGGACGCCGGTCAGGACGCCGATCCTCTTCACCGTTACCGCATGCCGCAAAAAGAAAAGCGACGATGAGAATCGGTGTGATGTATTTTATATTCATGTCATTCCTCCATAGTAGTTAATAAGTGAATTATATTTTTTTGTCGTTCATCGTGATGCTCTTATCGGTCTGCCAAGAGACCAGGTATAATCGCGTATTGCTTCAATCTGTTTATCCACGTCTCCGTCCAGAATATCCGGGAACGGAGTCTGTCCATCCGGGAAAAACGTCGGCATACGTGTGCCGGGTTCAATTTCTTGCGGATCATGCATCCAGGCAATTACCCACTCGGGTTTTAGCCGGCTTCTTGTCAGACGGAGATCAGGTGCAAGGTCCGCTGCCGTTACCTCGCCCGGAATATCGTCTGCTCCGGGATGGCATCGTGCACACTGCATTTGCTCGAACAAATTAGCGCCGACACGCACCATTTCAGGCGACGGTATGAATCTTTCGTAATCGCGATATTTAAATTCGAGGTCTTCTATAGCGAGAAAATATCGTGTCAATAAAGCGATCTCCTCGTCGGTTAAGTCGAATGTCGGCATTCGAACATCGAGCCATTGCCGAACGGTGCTCGGACTATGCATAAAATCATAAAACCACTGTTCCTGAGTCTTCGCACCGATTCCGGTAATCATCGGCGGGCGCATTCCCGCATCCGGAATAACTTCGGCAATGGCTTCACCTATTCCCTCTATTTGGTGACAGGCGATACAATTCCGGTCGATGACGAATTTTTGTCCGGCAAATATATCACGCATGCGATCGCCGGATGTTCGTTTAAACTCTCCGCCGAAATCATCCTGTCGCCTCCCCCGCAAATAGGTAACAACATCGAGAATTTCCGAATCCGTATAATTAAAGACCGGCATCTCCTGCGGTATCCGCGCTGTCTGATACACACGCGAATCCTTTAACTTGTTGTATGTCCACTCGAACCATGTATGTTTTATATCGGTTTCACCGAAATCCATCTCCTCCACTGGTTTTCGACCGAAATTATCAAGTGAAACACTCACTCGTCCTTCCCGTTCCATCCCTTTAATATCGTGACAGCCGTGGCAGCCATACATACGGATGAGTGATTCACCGTCAGCGATTACTTCGGCATTGTAGAGATTGAGTTCCACATTATCGTCATGTACCTGTTCATCCAGCGTCATAAGATATGCGACAATGTCCCGCGCCTCGCCGTCCGTTAAACGCATATCGGGCATTCGGGTCTCAGGACGATAACGCTTCGGGTCGATAATCCAGTCGTACAACCAGTCCGCCGTTACTTTACTTCCTACACGGGTCAACTCGGGAGCTACGTCATACTGTATTCCTCTTCCATCGCGCACACGGTCATCGTCGCCGACGACGTGACATCCAAGACATCCAACCGATTCTACAAGTTGTTGACCGCGCAGCGGATTCCCTCCACCGGGGTATGTGCGCTGCGGCCTGTACTCTTCTGCAATGTTTACAAGATATGCGGTTATTGCCTCCGCTTCATCGTGACTGAGAATAAAATCGGGCATTCGAGTATGCGGATTATACTCCTTCGGATCCTTTAGCCAGCTATAGATCCATCCGGTGGATACTTTCGATGTAAGCTGATTTAATTCCGGTCCGACATTCGGAACGTCCAGAAATCCCTCGAGTGCGTGACAGCCGACGCATCCTGATTCCATTACTATCTGATGTCCGCGGTTAAATGTCGGTGATTCCGCCAAAATAATTTCTTGTGAATGGCAATCCTGACACGACGCATATACATCCTGTCCTCTCAGAAGCGGGAATTCCCAATGTGGATCTGCTTCTCCATGAGCCAATCCGACCGATAGCGCCATCGGCTGCCCGTCGTGACATGGAGTGCAGCCAAAATCCTCGACATTATGTATATCGAGCAGGTCCTCTCGCGGGTGTTTTCCGAGCGGTTGTGGATATCCTTCGAACATTTCATCTGCGTAGCCGACGTGGCACGTCATACACCTGTCGGTTCTTCTTTTCGGTTCGTTCCAGGATGTCCGTTCGAATTCTTCAAGAACTACCTGATTAATTGCAATTGGCGCCTGTCGTAACGACCTGATGCGCGCTTCAATGTTCCACACTTCATCAAAAATATCGTTTATTTCACTCTGGATTTCGCGTACTCGTCCGTCAACCTGTTCCATATTTGCTTCCAGTTCGGATTGACGTTCGGTTATCTCGTCGATACGCGATTGAATTTCAGCAGCTTCAGCATCGTACCGATCAAGCCGTTGTTGCAAACGATCGGTATCGTCGCCGCGCAAAACGGCCCGACGATAGAAATAATATGTTTCTTCCGCGTGACCGCGGGCAAATTGTAATCGTTGTCGCGCCCATCGAAGCTCGTCCTGGAGATCGCGCCATTCCGCTTCCCAGCTTCGATAATCGTCGCTTTTGCGCATTGCCCGGGCTTCTGCGAGTTCCTCCTCGAGCAGATCGGCCCGGTTGAAATTGATCCGGTTATATGCCCGGTCAAGTTCATCATTCCATAGCCGTACGCTCTCGTTGTAGTATTCGCGTTGATAATCCTTCCAGGGCTGTCGTGTAAACACCTCGTCGTATACAGCCCACAGCGTTGTAACGAAAAGTATACCGCTGAAAATTAGATAATAGAAACCGTAATCACGTTGTTCAACGGGAGTTTCTTGTTTCTTCTTAAACAATACCCGACTCCTTTCTTATTAGACACTGAACCATGGTGTCACCCAGATATAGTGAACATTTAAAACGATCCGCAGAAACATTTTTATCGGAAGCGAAATCATTGTAAGCATAAGAAACGCGAGAATAGCATAATTTATTACACCGACCTTCTTCATCCATTCGGCATTTTTTTTCTTTAAGTAATAAAACACACCGATACTATAATAAGCGCCGATCGTAAACATACCTATCAGAAAACCGAGAGGGTGTATTGTTCCGTCTATGGTGCGTGTCGGGACGCCGAATACTTCAGGCCAATCCCAGCTTGCCATTGCAACAATTTTATGCGGATCCCATTCCTGCCATGGCCAGAAAAAATTCCACCCAGGACCCCGGAAGAAGGTTCCGAGTACGATAAGCGATATCCAAAGAACAAGAAAGCCAAAACTAAAAACCGTAATCGCAAATTTTCTCTCTTTAAATGTGTAATAACCGTTCCCTTT
>PWTU01000556.1 GCA_003562775.1 Ignavibacteriales bacterium | reverse complement strand
GAAGCATATTTCTTTACCGCTTCCGTGAGCTTCAACTTTTCATCACGGGTGAGGAACACACCTTCGCCGTTCGATCCCATAACCACGTAACCGCGCAAGCCGGTCGTGTTCCATTTGGATATATTGAGTTGGAGTTTATCGACGGCAAGTTCGTCGTCAATGAACGGAGTCGGGATGGGTGGGAAGATGCCTGTTAGTATACTCATATTGTTCAATATAGATTAACGAATAAATGGATGATTGATTGAATGATTGGGTTCAGGTTCGTACAGTCATTCATCCAATCCTTATTTCAAAATATTTCATTAGTTCTTTTTTCCTTTATCTGATTATATTCTTAAGTACAAACCACACATTCGCAGGTCGTTCAGCGAGCCGCCGCATGTACCACGGGTACCACGACTCGCCGTATGCGATGAGTACACGCACTTTGTATCCCTTTTGCACAAGTTCTCTTTGCAGCGAAGTTTTGATGCCGTATAACATCTGGAATTCCAATTGTTCATCGGGCAATCCAATCTGTTTTGCTTCGTCAACAATACGTGCTATCAATTTTTCATCGTGTGTTGCGTAGATCATTCGCGTGCCGTGTTCTTTTGTCCGGCGGAGTGTTCTTTGCGATAGTGCAAAGAAATTCTCATCAACCTTCTTCTTCGATTGTATTGCAATGCCGGGCGGTTCCTTATATGCCCCTTTCACCAGTCGAAGCGATGCATTCAAATCGAATAAATCATCGAGATCGGAGTTCACACGATGTGAATATGCCTGGATACAAAGACCCGTGTTATCGAACTCCTGTTTGAGCCGCGAATACAACTCGAGCGTTCTGTTCAGATAGGCGGATCCTTCCATGTCTATAAAGAATTCGTTCCCGAGCCGGTTTCCCGCTTTACACGTGATCTCCCGGCAATATTCAAGCGCCGCATCGAACGAGAGATCGAGGCCGAGCTGCGTGAGCTTTACCGATATCTCGACATTCAGTCCGCGCTCTGCAATTTTATCAACCGCATCGAGATAATAATCACAAACCTCCCGTGCCTGTTCCATCTCCGTGACATTCTCGCCGAGTCTTGTAAAAACGGCGGGTATTCCCTCACGTTCAAATTTCTCCGCTGCATCGAGCGCATCTTCGACCGTCTCGCCCGGCATGAACCGGCGGACGGCACGGCGGACAAACTTCCACCGCGGTACGTGTTCTTTCATCCATTGATTTCGGGATAGCTGAAGAAGTATTGTTCGCATTGTGTTTGCCGGTAGATGAGACTCCGGGGATTTGATGATATATTAGTGTTTTGGGGGTAGATTGTCAAGTTTGGAACGATGAGAAGTGGCAGGTGCGAGATATAAATTAAATCCGTCGATGAGTTATCCATTCAATGTTAGTAATTCTGTTCTTATAGTTGATTTCCCGACTAATTTCATTATATTTATATATTTACCGGTAGTCAATAACTATTGACTTTTATTTCAACACCTAATTATTAAATGAAATAACCGATAATATGGTAGAAATAATAGAAAATATCGTTAGAAAAATATTAAATGAGAATGATCTTACTGTCATACGCATCATTCTCTTCGGGAGCAGAGCACGGGCTGACTTCGACGAAACAAGCGACTGGGATGTGCTTGTCGTTATCGACCGGGAACTGGCATTTCCGGAAAAACATTCCCTTATCACGAAAATTCAAAGGGAACTTGCACAGGAGAAAATCCCGAACGATATTATTATAAAATCCGAAAACCAGTTCAGAGAAATGAAAGATCTGCCGGGTAATATCTCATTTTACGCAAACAGTGAAGGACATGTACTATGACGGCCGGTGAGCTTGTTTCAAAATGGATAACCAAGGCAGATCACGATTTAAAAATCGGCACCGGAGAAATGAAGACTGAAAATCCCGTCACCGATATGGTATGCTTTCATATGCAGCAGTGTGCTGAAAAATACTTAAAAGCTTTTCTGGTATTTAATAAGAAACCGTTCAGAAAGACACATATTATCGCAGAACTTATTGAATTGTGTAAAGAGATAGATGATGATTTTAAGGAATTGTATGATTTAGAGGCAGACAGTTTGACAATCTACGCCACTGAAGCCCGTTACCCTGATGAGTTTTATATTCCCACTATAGAGGAAACTACAAAATGCATAAATATTGCAAAAGCAGTCAAAACCTTTGTGCTGAACAAGCTTACCTCGGCAGGATACAAAACTGAATAATAGCCTTCGACGTTAATACGACTTTTTTACTTCATCGTGGGAAGACCTTTTTCCGGCTTCAAGATCATTTAATCCTCTTGTAATTGATTGTTTTTCGCTATCGGAAATGTCATCCCACCAATCGTATCCCTCACTCATTTTTTCCTTTATCCATTTAAGCTGCTCAATTACCTCTTCATCGCTTAAGCCGGTAATCCATTCAATGAGGGTTAATTTTTCACTATTAATTTGAGATTTTGTCATATATAACCACCTCCGTTCTAATTATTCTATCTATTATAATATTTACGATAGAAATAATCAAATAATGGGTTAAAAGTAACGAAATTCCTCGTACCTCCGCTCCAACAACTCCGGATCAGGAGAGAGAGTGGCAGGAGACGGCAGGATGATTTTCCTGTTGTTCAAATCTTTTACCCCGTGGATCAACATAGGACCGTCTTCCTCATCAAGGACGTCCTTTCGAATTTCGATAACATAGTCGGGACGGATGCCGAGAAAGTATGCATCAAATGCGGCGTGGTGGAGTTTGCAGAGGGAGATACCGTTGCGGACTTCCGGCACGCCTTCGGGTAGACGATCTTCGATGATATGGGCGGCGTCGAGTAATTCAGGATGTCTGAGTTTGCAGCAGGCACACTGCTCGCGGTAGGCATATAATACTCTTTCACGAAATCCTCTTTGATGAAGCCGATGACGAACCGCAGTAGTGATATATGCACGACGTATATCAGCACCGGTATCTGCGGCATGTTCGGAAGGTGCGGTCATGCTTGTTGTTAAATATGCACTGTCATCTGCCGCTACTTTAAATGTAAGCTGATCGGGTATATCCCCTACTATGTATACGGGCCATATCGCAAGGTATTTTCCGGGGACAACCCCGTGAAAATATATCAGAGGTGTACCTTCCATCATTGCTTTACGAAGACCTTTATTGTCTCTGTGATTTGGATCGGTTCCGCGATAGCGGTAAAGAAGAAGATCGTCAGGACCGAAGCTGTCGTCGTAGGGTCCCTCGGGTGTAGTAGTGATAGTGAGCGGGATTTCGGGGAGTATTCTCGGTTTGAATATTCCCTGCGGGCTGACCAACGGTATACGTTCACCTCGAAATATAAACCCTTTGGCAAGCAGCTCACGTGAGAGGACATCGCCGTGGATTTGTGTTTGTTTTGAGAGCCATTCGAAAGCGGCGAGGCGGAGGGGGTGGTCGATATTGGCAGGTTCGGGCATAAATTATTTTTTTATAAAGTATAGTACAGCTTCACATAAATCTTACTCCAAGATCCCTGAGCATTTGAAAGGTATCAACGTAGCGAACATCAAATGCTCTGCAAACATTCGGAATAGGAACTCTATTTTTTGCATCGGGATGATATTCTTCATGAGTAACAACAATACAATATTTTGCTTTAGCATATGCAACCAACCAACCATCTACACCACTTGCGAATTGAGATTTTGCTGCATCATAAAACTGAGCATTACCTTGTACCCATTGCATCATCTCACCGAAAATATTAATAATGTCCTCTTGATCTGTCGAAGCAAATGCATCGGACATATTTCCGCTTTTAATCCAATCAGCAAGTTCATCATTCCCCCGTTCCAATTCCTCCTTTATCTTATCGATACTTTGGATACGGCTTTGTGCGGCATGGTGAACGAGACTCGTCCAAAATGCAGGTGCTACATCGAATGCATAATACCGTCGCGCGGCTTCAATAAATACATTGGCGTCTAATACGTACACGGGATCGCCGGTCACGCGGGAGATTCTCCATATAGTTTTTGGATATACAGATCGAACGTCTTACCGTATAACCCTGTCAATTTATATGCATCGTAATAGCTTAGTCTGCTCTCCTTTACTGCACGCATTACCGCATCGGCAAATCGTCGACCGACACGCAGGTTTTGAGAGGCGTAGAAATCACCTCCATCGGATGTTTTTTGTGTACTACGACGTTCATCATTCATATATTCACGGTAAAATTCAAAAAACTCATCCCTGCCGATAAGTGCTAAATCCAAAGCTCTGCGTGCGGCAACAAGCGCGCTTACTTTGAATCGTCGTGCAATTGCCTGGAAAGGTTCGTTATCGGAACGCACAGTTTGCCATGCTTCACGTATTTGTTCAGCGGGTACCAAAAGTTCTGCAGCAACCTTATTGCACGCTTCCTCTGTGGGATCATCTGCGGGCTGAAGTTGACGAAGATCAAAAGCGGCACTGCTTCCGAACCAGATATGCGCAATTTCATGGGCGAGCGTGAACATCTGTGCTGCTTTGCTGTCGGAAGCGTTTACGAATATAACGGGTGCATAATCATCTGCGAGAACAAAACCTCTAAACTCCCCGACATTCAGTTTTCTGTGTGTATTATTTCCCACTATTCCGTTTGCGACAACGAGTATTCCCGATTCTTCGATAACGTTTCTAAAATGGCGTAATGCGTCCTCCCATGTACTATGGTGAGCCGTCCATTCATTACTGATATCCAGTACTCGCTTGATATCATTTGCTATGTTCCCGGGATCGTCATCGCGGGATGCAGATCCATAAAAAGGTAATGGAGACTGCCCCTGATCGATAAGAAATTCGCGCATCCATGCCTGACGCTGCTGCATAGTATAAACCGTATCCAGTAGTTCGGGACTCGGACTTTGATCGGGCCGGTCATCAATAGTACGAAAGTGCGGTATCGGTAATTTTTCTTCAGGAGGTTCGGATAGGAAAAAATATCCGACCGGTGTACGCGTTTTCCGGGCAAATTGTTCAATCTGCCGCATTGTCGGTTGAACGCTCCCCTCTAACCATTGATGTAACTTCGGAAATCTCCTTTCAAGAGATTCTTCCGACAATCCGGAGCGTTCCCGCGCCCATATAAGAAGGTCCCTATTTATCGCTATTCTTGCCATGTATTAATAATAACTAAATTCCCTGATATTTTAAAATTTTTATTTATATATTATCTTTCCGAAACTTCACATATTATGCTTCGCAGAACAAAATACTGATGTTTTAATAGAACTGAATACGATGAGTGACTTTGCATTGAGGACAGGATGCCCTAGATATTAAGAGTTAATACAAACATGTAAATCGGGATGGTATAGAAATATAAAAAGCGCCCGAAAGCGCTTTTTATATTCAAATCTTTATTAATAATCTTATGATGATAATATAACTTTATAATCCGGATTCTGAGTTTCCCTAATGTATTCTAATAATTCACGGAGATTTACTTCTTCTGAAATTTTCTTAAAATCTTTTATATTTTCATCTTTCTCAAGTTCTTCGAATGTCTCCTCAAGGATAATATCAAAATCATATGATTGTTTATTATCCATTAATATACCTCCTTTTTGTTTTTTCTCTATACG
>PWTU01000430.1 GCA_003562775.1 Ignavibacteriales bacterium | reverse complement strand
TCCGCGTTCCGCCGAGTCAGGGTTGGGAATTGTACATTGCATTAAAACGAAGAGGTATAACCACAGAGCTGGTTCTCTATCCGCGGCAGCCCCACGGCATACAGGAACCAAAATTCATAATCGATGCAGGACAGAGACAGATAGAGTGGTTAAACAAATATATTAGAGAAAAAGAAGTCGAGCCGGAAATTGCAGGATGAGGATGACCGGTGGCGCTGCCCCCGGTTTTTTTTAATTTTACATTCAAATTACCGTATATTTTTTCGGGTATATTTGCAGCTCGAATAGGCATTGGGCCACCTTTACTTCTCTGCATCAATGCACCTACTCCTATACAAGTCCAAGTATAAGCGCACCGATATATATTGCTCCTTTTATTTCGAATTTTCTTAACACTTAATGGTCGGTGAAAACTTAAATTTTGTCTTACTTCATCCAATAATTGTAATAAATTATGCTTATTATAACATGGAACTAATAACATTCCATGCCAAAATCCTTCAGTCTGAGATTAGGTGCGAGTTTCGACCAGCCCTCTTTTCGCCTGCCATCGGGAAGAAAACATGGGGGGAACAAACATTGTCCTTCGCGGTCGGTATCGGTATTCACCAATCCGATCGGCAGGTTCTTGAGACACTGATTGTCTTTGTGGTCGTATTGTTCGATTGATTTTTTGGATTTTGGTTTGGTTTTTCGTTTGCCATTTTATTAGAGAAAATAATTTTTTGGCAAAATGATTTTTTGTTATTTATTTCCCGCGAATAAAACAAAACTAATATAAATTTCTTTTACCCCGGAGGGGTAACATATTTGTAGAAAAAACAATCCAACCTAAAACAATCCGCTCCGTAGGAGCGGCACCTGAATCCGACCCGTAGAGAAGCGAATTGTATTGAAAATGTGCGACGCACCCTTTCATAAATAGATTGTCCCGCACCACCGGCAGGTGCGTCGCACAGATCAATCAACATATTTTTCAATTATCCCCTCCACATCCCTCGGATGTTGAGAGACTTCCCATGCCCATTTTCCAAATCCGCCGTGTGTATTGACCGCTTTAACCCACTCATCGAGGAACTCACGCTTTGTTTTGTCTTTTTGTGAGTCACGGCCCTTGGTTTCAAGGATAAGATGAAGTTTATTTTTCAACCTGATAATAAAGTCCGGCCTGAATTTATGGATTACTCCGTCGAACGTATACGCTATTTCAAATCCTATATGATCGTTTTTAACCCATGCTTCGACGTGAGGATTTCTGTCAAGCTCGAACGCTTCCGTTGCTTCCCATTTACTGTCGAAGACGCAGAAATTGATATGCGACTTCCGTGCCACCTCGTACGGTTTGCTGGTGTACCACGTCCTCATATTGCCGGTCGAGCGGATCGGATAATCGGGGTCGAATACAGGAACAATCGATTCCGTGTTTTCAAATCTCACCGCCTCCCAGACATGCTGTACGATCTTATTCATGTTTAACGTGTATATAATCCTCTTTTTGAGTTCATCTTCACTATACGACGCGGGAATAATTCGTATTTTCCCGTCGTCTAAAAAGTTTTCGACAATCCCGATCAATTGTGAAAGCAAAAATTCCCTCGATCCTTTCCAATTCGGTTTCATTTGATCGTAGACGTCGACTGCCGTTTCGAATACGATCCTCTGCATTCTTCTTTCGCGTGCATAATTTTCAAGATCGATGGTCGATACTTTCGATAGATCGGGCTTTCCTTCTACAATTGGAGCAAGCTCTGCGAGTGTGGGCGTCTGATACGCGTCGATCTCGAGCGGCTTGACGCTTTCCATGTCGATTTTTAATTGAGGGGTGTAAACGTGATCGATTCGAATAATATTCGGCCAGGAGATTTCGTATTGTTTCTTCTTCATGTCCGGTTCGATGGCAACCTTCGGGGATTCGACGCGTGGTACTATCTCTCCCGGATCTTCGTGCGGGAGGAATGTAAAAGGCACACCGAAAATATTTACATACTCCGATTCGAATAAACCGGTTTCGGGGTTGACTTCGTATGATGTGCGCCTCAATCCCCTCCCTACTACCTGCTCGCACAATAACTGACTGGTAAAGGCGCGCAGTCCCATTATATGCGTAACGGTCTTTGCATCCCACCCCTCCGATAACATTCCGACCGAGATAACTTTCTGGATCTTCTCACCCGGCTGACCTGTCTTACCGACAGTGTCTACCATCTTCCTTAACAATTCCGCCTGCTCGGTTTTTGTCAGCTTTTTCACCGGCTGATCGTCGGTATCTTCTTCAACGGCTATCTCATCTTCTCCCAATTCTTCTTCTTTCGATTCGGCCATATCAAGAACTTTTGAGTCGATGTGAAGAATACGGTCGGTATCGCAAAGCTCGTCAATACGAATCTTTTTATGCTGGAAAGAATACCTAATTCTTGCAGCCGTTTCCGTTCTGTTCGCAACGGATATCATGACGGGCGGTACAGGAAAATTCTGTTCTTTCCAGGACTTCGATGTCTCATCCCAGTCTTTACCGAGAAAATAATACGCATTGACTATTAAATCCGGCAGCGGTTCCTGTTCTTCTACTTTACGGTTGATGTTTCCTTTGACGGTAGCATCTTCATAGATATGGTAAAATTTCGATTTGTATTCCTTTGAAAGCTCTCCGTCATCGCGTATAACGACGCGGGGTGTTTTGACCAAACCGGATTCAATAGCATCATTCAGTCCGAAATCGCTTACTATCCAGGCAAATAGAGCTTCTTCGGTTGTTCTTTTTCCGGTCGGGGAAAACGGAGTTGCGGAGAAATCGAAGCATTTTAATATTCCGCGCGCCCGATGGATACGGTCGAGACCTCCCACCCACTTTGTCGCTTCCTCGATTTCCTCTTTCCTGATACCTTTGATTTTCGATTCTGCCGGGACCCGCCACGCGTGATGCGCTTCATCATTGATGACGATAATGTTTTGAGCGTTCGACATATCCTCAAGAACTTCCCTGACATACGCCTCATCGCTTTTCGCACCCCGCTTATCTACTGATCGTTTCTTTTTCAGTTGTTCTTCGGTATCCCATTGGAGAGCATGCCAGTTGCGTATCAGTACTTTCCCCTGCCGGAGCTTTTCAACCATGCCGTGAGGGATGATATTAAATTCTTCATAGTAATTTCCGGGCGCCGAAGGTTTGAGCACCTCAAGACGGCTTTTAACGGTCAGACCGGGTGCGACTACAAAAATGTTCTTTGAAAAACGCGGATCCTGCGGATAGGTAACTTTATTGAGGAGCTGCCAGGCAATAAGCATAGCCATGACAATAGTTTTGCCGGAACCGGTTGCCATTTTGGAGCATAGGCGTTGAAACTCTCCCCCGTCCGATGAAATATCTATACCGGTTTTTTCCGGATCCGGCGCTTCGATCAGCCAGATCAACGTTTCGATGGCTTCGAGCTGACAGAAGAAAAATCGTTTGTCCGTTCGTTCTTCGAGATTATGCCAGTGTTCAAGCAGCCGCCTCGTGATTCCCGTTACCCCTGCATAAGGAGTCCTCTCATTATTACGCCAATCCTTCACACGCGGACGGATTGTATTTACGAGAGGAATTTGGACAAATACACCCGGATCGTCGAATGTTTTTGTCCTCTCCGATGCTATCACATATCCCGCCGGCCTACGCCCCTCTGCAAGGGAAAACGATTTTGTTTTGGGATCGTACTTCCAGTATCTTTTGGGTTCTTCGTAAGGGGAATTTATTATAAGGCGATCGATTTTTTGCATGGGTAAACGTTATTCTAATGAATTGTACAAAATATCATGATTATGTTTATTAATTTTAGGCTTTGTCCCAAAGTTACATGGTACACGAAGCTAATTAGATCTTCATACATATCTCGCCACCCCTTCCTGTGACACCCCGTTTTTGATAACCTCGATTTCGTTCTGAGATTACTTAAAAGAATATTGCGCCTCTCTGAGGCGCAGCATCTTTTGGGGTTATCACTTGCTACCAACATTGCCCATCTCCGATGGGCTTTTTCACTCCATAGAATGCCCCGTCCCGTACTTTTCGTTTATAGAATATTAATGTATCGGGATCCCGCAAAGCGGGAATTGCTACCAACATTGCTCATCTCCGATGGGCTTTTGCAAATCATGCAATGCCCCAGAGGGGCATAATGTTGGTAGAAAACCACAAACCCATAAACAAGCCGGCACCTCGGAGAGGTGCAATTACAGTACCCCACGTCAATCAAAATATTCAAACAAATATTTGTTGTTGTATTTGATTTCGAATCGTTTCAGCATTTCAAGATATTCCTCGCGGAATGTTTTCTTCTTATGATGTTTCTCCTGATTCACAACATACCGAATCACCTGTTCTTTTTGTGAATGCGCATAGGAAAATGCCCCATATCCACCCTGCCAGTGAAATTTAAACTTACTTAATTTTTTCTCATTAATAAACGTCGATGAATCCGATTTTACATCACGGATAAAATGAGAAAGATTAATATCGGGTTCCATGCTAAAAAAGATATGGAGATGATCCGGCATACCATTGATGGCTAAAAGTTTCTGGTTTTGATTTCTGAATATACCGCCAATATATTTGTACAAATCAGTTTTAAATTCAGGACGTATGAGAGCATCACGATAACGAACGGCAAAAACCAATTGGATGTAGATTTGAGTAAACTTATCTGCCATTATAATACCCCGTAAAACGTCTTGGTTATTATATTTTTGCCGTCTTCCTTTGTGGAGACATTAAAGATAATTTAGCTTTGACTGGAAGTCTAAGTTTTAAGCAATCATTACTTTGTGCGTGGGGCTCCGTGCCGTTCTAATTTATTCATTTGATATAATTGAAACGGCATCCCGCTAAAAGCGGGATAAGGTTCCTCTAATATAGCGCACAGGGTTGTGTCTTTTTATGTAAAATAGATTTCCTTGAAATAATACAGATTTTAAATTATATCTTATATGCAAATGAAACTCATTTCTCTTTTACTATTATTGAATCAGTTGGAATAAGATTCTCTAAAGAATTTTGTGCATTTGGAATAAAGTGAATATTAGTATCAATATTTTCATTCACTGGGTCGTTTAATTTTATATTACCCGTTGTTTGAAAAATAATAATACTGGGAGGTATAACAAAAACAGTAATAAGTATCAACATTAATCCAATTTTAAAGTACCAATGCGCAAATCTCAAATAGGTCGCTTTAACATCATTTAGGAATGAATTATACTCTGCACGATATAAAGCACCGATTAGCTTATCTTTTTTGGTCATATTTGGGTCTAGAATATCTTCTGCATTATCATTTGCATAACCTCGAATTAGTGTTACAACATTCCTTGCATGTAATCCTGAGATGACAAATTGGAATGAAATTGAAAGGAGTAAAATCCAAATAATCAATTTTAGATAAAATGGCCATCCAAGATCTTGAAGTACCCCAAAAGTCAATGTTCCCAACAATATTGATACAACAATGCCAGTTTGACCAATAAGAGAGTGTGCTTTTATCTCAATCGTATTTTTTCGCTCGTCTTCATTTTTTATTCTAATATTGCAAAACTCTTGAAATTCAGTTTGAGTATCATTTTTCTTTTTCAAGATGCTGGATATTT
>PWTU01000349.1 GCA_003562775.1 Ignavibacteriales bacterium | reverse complement strand
CCGGCGGAAGCGTGCAGCTTACAAAAGTCGGCAGTACGCTCGGAACGGTTGCGTATATGTCGCCCGAGCAGGCGCAGGGAGAAAAGCTCGATCAACGTTCGGACCTCTGGTCGTTCGGGGTGGTTTTGTATGAAATGATAACAGGACAACTGCCGTTCAAAGGAGAGTTCGAACAGGTAGTCGTATATTCATTAATCAATGAAGACCCTGAACCGGTTACCGCGCTACGCTCCGGAATTCCGATGGAATTGGAACGTATCGTCTTGAAAGCTCTGTCGAAAGATCCAGCTACCCGTTACCAGCATGCCGACGATTGTATAGCCGATTTGAAAGCACTCAGACAATCCACTTCATCAACATCAAGAATTTCAAAACCTGTTCAAACAACATCTGGTATTTCACAAGTACACACGCCGGAGTCGAAACGATCCTTACTTCCGTATTCAGCCATTATATTCATAGCATTTTTCCTTGGTGCAGGATTGATGTTTGGGCTCGGTTCACGACCGGAAACGCAACACACTTCCGTTACCCGACTCGCACTGCCTGCAGATAATGAAGACCTTGAATTTATAAACTTTCTTATATCACCCGACGGCTCCCGCCTCGTATATCTTGCCGGCAAAGGAGAGAACCAGCAGCTCTATATCAGGGATATGGACAATTTTAATGGACGGCCGATACCGAATACGAAAGGGTTAGGTATCACCAATCTGTTTTTTTCACCGGATGGACGTTGGCTCGGTTTTGTAGCGCGGGGAAAGATGATGAAAGTATCTCTTGCCGGCGGAACTCCTATTGCAATTTGCGATGCTCAGCCGTACCAATCGGCAAGCTGGGGTGAAGATGGGAATATCGTCTTTATGCCAGAGTGGGGAAGTCCGCTCTGGATCGTTTCGTCCGATGCCGGTTCGACTCCCCGTCCGCTTACGACGCTCAAAGTCGAAGCCGGTGAACGCGGACACATACTTCCGCGAATGCTTCCGGGAGGCAAGTCGGCATTATTTACTATCTGGACAGGTGCTGCATGGGATGAAGCCCGTATCGCAGTCGTCGATATAGCGACCGGCGAGCACCGGGTTCTCTTTCGAGGGGGAACGGATGCACGATACTTGAATACAGGTCATATTACTTATATGCGCGGGTCTACGCTTATGGCTGTGCCGTTTAGTCTGAAAAGTCTCACGGTAACGGGTGAGGCGCTCCCTGTTCTGGATAATATTCGTGTTGAAGGCGGCGGCGGTTTTGCTCACCTGAGTTTTTCTGACAATGGGACAGTCGTATATGCGCCGGGTGGTGTTGAATATACCCCCACGGTTCTTACGCTTATCGATGAAGCCGGCAACAAAAGAGAGTTGGAACCGGCTGGAAAAAGTTTCGGTGAACCGCTTTTCTCTCCGGACGGCACACGGCTGCTTGTTATTATCTATGGTTCGACGTATCACATCGGAATATACGATCTTCGCCGTGATATTCTCTCTCCGCTTACTTTTTCGGCCGACAACTGGAGGGCAGCATGGTATCCGGACGGTTCGCGGATTTCTTTCTCATCCAATCTGGACGGGAACTATCAGATATATACCATTCCGGCTGACGGAGGAGGCACACCGCATAAATTATTCGAACAGGAAGGAAATCCATTTCCCGCGTCATGGTCTCCCGATGGGAAATCGCTTGCGTACATAGTAAAAGGTGCCGATACGCGCACAGATATATGGATTTATTCACCGGATGAAGAACCGGAGATGCGTCCGTTTATTGTGACAACTGCAACGGTATTTTCTCCATCAATTTCACCCGACGGAAGGTGGATAACGTATGTATCGTTCGAAACAGGTACTGCGGAAGTATATCTGCAACCCTTCCCCGAGGGAAACGGGAAATGGAGAATTTCTAACGGAGGCGGGTTCACACCTGTCTGGAATGCGCAAGGGAACAGGATTTATTTTTTACGTCAGGATGTAATTTATTCCGTACCCGTTACGCCCAGAGGGGGAACAATCGATATCGGTCGTGAAGAACCTGTTATGACAATAGAACGATTACTTAATTTCGACCTGAGTCCGGACGGAAAAAGCATGATAGTTGCCCAACAGGGGGTCGATAATACATCCGATAAACTTAATGTAATTTTAAACTGGTTTGAAGAAGTAAATCGCATTGCGGTAAGGTAAAATCTAAAATTAAGGTTTGATTTTATGATAGGTCAAACGATATCTCATTACAAGATACTCGAAAAGTTAGGAGAAGGTGGTATGGGAATAGTGTATAGGGCCCACGATACGAAATTCCAAAATCGCCCGCGAATGTTTTTTATGAGCGGATGCGATTTTGACCCCGAAAGCATTCGGGGCCCCATTTTTTGGCGGGACTCGAAATATCGGAGGTATAGATGATCGGTCAGACAATATCGCATTACCGGATTATAGAGAAACTCGGCGAAGGAGGCATGGGCGTCGTCTACAAAGCCCACGACACAAAACTCGACCGCACCGTCGCCCTCAAGTTCCTTCCGCAGCATCTTGCTGCTTCGGAAACAGATAAGCAGCGGTTTCTTCAGGAAGCAAAAACGGCGGCAACGTTGAGCCATCCAAATATTTGTACCATTCATCAGATCGATGAGTATGAAGACACTACGTTTATCGTAATGGAGTATGTAGAAGGGCAAACACTAAAAGACAAACAGAATATCCCCTTCAAACAGGCGCTTGAAATCGGTGTCCAAATTGCCGACGGACTGACTGCGGCGCACGAGAAGGGAATCGTACATCGCGATATCAAACCGGATAACATAATGATCCGCAAAGATGGACGCGTACAGATAATGGATTTTGGACTGGCGCTTCTAGGCGGAGTTTCTAGAATGACGAAAGAAGGAAGCACCGTCGGGACCGCAGGATATATGTCGCCCGAACAGGTACAGGGACAGGATGTCGATCACCGTTCGGATATTTTCTCTTTTGGTGTTCTATTATATGAGATGTTTACCGGTGAGCTTCCGTTCAAAGGAGTGCACGACACTGCGCTTGCCTATGAGATCGTGAACGTTGACCCGCAGCCGATGTCAACGGTCAAACCCGATATCGATCCTGCATTGGATTCTATAGTGCTTGAATGCTTAGCAAAGGAACCCTCCGAACGCTATCAATCGGCTGCGGAGATCGGGAAAGAGCTGCGCCGAGTTAAACGGGAATCGAGCAGACAGCGCGTGAGCCGGACGTTCACCGCACAAACCGGACTTCAACAATCGCAGGCAGTAATTCCTCAACCTTCAATTTCGATATTGAAAAGAGTATATCTTCCGTGGTTGCTTACCGGGGTGTTACTCATTGTATCGATGATTTTGTTGACTCGATTTTTTTCATCGCCTACGGATCAATTGTTCTCCATTCATTCCTCCGTTTTAATACCGGATGAAATTTATTTGCATTCCTTTGGTCAATATGCCGGTCCGGCGGTTCTTTCTCCCGATGGTCGCAACATTGTGTTTACCGGAGTACTTTCAACTGGAGTTTCTCAGCTCTATGTTCGTTCGCTCGGCTCTTCGGATTTGCGACCGCTTGAAGGAACACAGGGAGCGCATTATCCATTCTGGTCTCCGGACAGCCGGTATATTGCTTTTTTTGCCGATAACAAATTGAAAAGAGTAAGTGTCGCCGGTGGCTCGGTGATTTCGATTTGTGATGCAGTGGAGGGTAGAGGTGGGAGCTGGGGGACGGACGGAACGATTATCTTTACTCCATCTGTTTGGACTCCGTTGTATCGTGTTTCTGCAACAGAAGGAATTCCTGAGCAGATTACTGCACTTGATGCTGCCAGAAATGAATCAACTCATCGATGGCCCTATTTCCTTCCGGATGGAAAGCATTTTCTCTATTTTTCCCGGACTGCAACCACCGCTACTCAAGCAGAAGGTCACGCTGTGTATGTAGCTTCTCTCGATGGGCGTGTTAATAAACTGCTTTTGCATACTAATTCTAATGCAATGTACGCATCGGGTTATTTAGTGTTCACCCGCGGTTCGTCATTGATGGCGCAACAATTCGATCTGAAATCGCTTGAACTAAAAGGAGAGCCGGTGAAGATTGTCGATAAAGTTGTCGACGATCCCGGATTTAATCTGGCAGTATTTTCCGCCTCACAAACGGGTATGTTGGTTTATCAATCCGGTGAGGTACAATCCGGTGCACCGTTATTATTGATGGATCGTGCAGGTAATATAATCGACCGACTCGGAGATGTGTTAGAACATTTTCGCCCCCGATTCTCACCGGATGGAAGAAAAATATCGACCAGTTTATTCGATTTGAGATCGTTTCGGTTAAACCTCTGGCATTACGATATACGTACGGGGGGAAGAAATAGAGTTACGTCGGGTTCGGGCGAGGATTGGCAAATATGGTCACCCGATGAGAATAGTATAATTTATGTTTCTTTAAGGAATGAACACTGGAACATATATCGTCAAAACTTGATTCGTCCGGGCGAAGAAGAGCTCCTGCTTTTAACAAGCGACAGACCGGCTGTTTATGATTGGTCTTCAGATGGTAAATTTTTTATTTACGGAAGAATAGATTCTCTCAGGATGGATATGAATTTATGGATATATCCTCTTACCGGCGAAAAAGAACCATATCTTTTTCTCAATACCGAGTTTCAGGAAATTAATGCGAGAATCTCACCGGATAACAAATGGATTGCCTATACGTCCGATCAAAGTGGAGAAAACGAAGTATATCTCAGACCACTTAATGGCGACGGAACTCAAAGCAGAAAGGTATCAACTGCCGGCGGTATCCTGCCGGCATGGGGGAGAAATATAAATGAGTTATTCTTCATCGATGCATATAATAATATGACTATCGCATCGCTTCAATTTAGAAATAATGAAGTGGAAGTGATAAGTCTCCGTTCATTGTTTTTAGTGCCGCCATTTCTTGAAAATTACGATGTTTCTCCCGATGGGAACATGATAGTAATAAGTCGAAGGCTTGAGCTGCAGGATTTACCGCCGCTGTCGTTAATAACTAACTGGGAAGCCGGGTTTCGATGACCTGGAATTTATCAAACTATTAGAAGAAAAATAAATGATCGGAAAAACAATTTTCCAATATGAGGTAATAGAAAAGCTCGGAGAAGGTGGAATGTCCCAAAATCACCCACGAACCCGACAGAGTCGGGAGAGTAGTTGTGATTTTGCGGATCCCGCTGTTTTCACGTTTTTTGTGTCCCGATTCTGTTTATCGGGATGGCGGGACTCGAAATATCGGAGGTATAGATGATCGGTCAGACAAAATCGCATTACCGGATTATAGAGAAATTGGGTGAAGGAGGAATGGGGGTAGTCTATAAAGCACACGATAATAAATTAGACCGAACCGTCGCGTTAAAGTTTCTCCCTCCACATCTCACAAAATCCGATGAAGATAAGCAGCGCTTCATCCGCGAAGCCAAAGCCGCCGCCGCGCTGAATCATCCGCACATCTGTACTATTCACAGTGTCGATGAGTACGACGGCACGCAGTTTATTGTAATGGAATATGTTGATGGAGAGACCCTTCGTCAGAGGTCAGAGATCAGACGTCAGAAGTCAGCATCACAAGAACCTGGAACATGGAACCTG
>PWTU01000227.1 GCA_003562775.1 Ignavibacteriales bacterium | reverse complement strand
GGCTGAAATACCCGTCCAATCAATCTCATATCTTCAG
Source organism: Ignavibacteriales bacterium (assembly GCA_003562775.1). Lineage (GTDB taxonomy): Bacteria > Bacteroidota > Ignavibacteria > T3Sed10-11 > T3Sed10-11 > T3Sed10-11. The sequence goes on along the minus strand of PWTU01000227.1, from coordinate 19,391 downwards.
GAATAATTTCAGCAATTCCGGACATCTCGAGTGTGTATTCTAAATTTAAGCCATAGTTGGTAATAAGCGTATCCGGAAGCTGAACGTTAACAGAATAGAATTCACCGTGTGGAACTAACGACTTTGATGCAACGCTCCCCCGTATTACACCATATTCTAAATACGGATAATTATCGAGCTTGATTGTTACAGGCAATCCCTGTTCGACTCTACCGGATCCTTGCATGGGCAACATTACTTTTCCAATATAATTAGAGAATTCATCAGGAACTACAGAAATTACAATATCTCCCACCTGTACGTTTTGATAAACACTCCAATATTGAGTAAATGATACATTTCCCGATATTGGTGCCTTTAAGACATAGTTGTGAACCCAAAAATCTATTCTGTTATTCATATTTTCATATGCTTCTTTCAGAGATAAGAGGTAGTTATATTTTTCCTCTTCAAGATAGAGTTTGTTATCCAAAATCGAGTGTTCCAGTTGTTTTTTTTGTATTTTTAAATTCGACAAATTGGAGAGAGAGGCACGATATGAATATTGTGTTTGAAGCATTCCCCTTTTAGCATTTTCAAATTCAAATTGAGATATTAAGTTTTGAGAATATAAGAGGGAATCCCGTTGAAATTGATAGTTTGACAAACGAAGTTCTTCCTGAAGTAAAGTAAGTTGATCTGAAATGTTCAATATAAGGTCGTCGTACGTATCAACCTGGCTTTGTAAGGATTTAATCCGATCGTTACTGTCGTACAAATTAATAAAGCGTTTGTAATTCAAGTATGCTCTTAAAAATGTCGAATATGCTGGCTGTATTTCACCTAATATGTAATTATTATCTAACGATACGAGAAATTTACAGTTTTCGGTAGCAAAGTATAAATTGAGTGAATCCAATTTCTCTTTGAGGTGATTTATATCTTGATAATTGGAAGGATTCTCAATTATTACCAACCAATCTCCCTTCTCTATATATTGTTTATCCTTCATAAAAATATGCTGAATTTTTCCATTCACCCGTGATACAATAGAGACTGGAGGTGAATTAGATGTTATTATAATTCTTGATTCAATGATATCCGGATATTTTATAAAGTAACTAATAGTAATTAAGACCAATACAACGACTGCGATGGCCATTATTCCATTGCGAATTAAGCTGTTAGGAGCTTTCCCGAGGATTTCCTCTATTTCTTCGCTTCGAAGAGCCACTTTCTCATTTTTCATAGATTGATAATCCAAAATCAATTTTCACCTAACTCAAGTTGGTTCTTTACCAACTCGTAGTAATAACCCTTTAATTTTGTTAATTCGTTATGACTTCCAACTTCAACTATTTTTCCTTTCTTTAGAACAACAATCTGATCGGCATTTTGTACGGTACTCAACCGATGCGCGACGATCACTACCGTTTTTTCTTTAAAGAAACGCATCAAATTTTCCATGATTATCTTTTCATTATTTGCATCCAATGCATTCGTTGCTTCGTCGAAAAAAAAGTATTCCGGGTCTTTATAGATAGCCCGGGAAATTAAGATGCGCTGTTTTTGTCCTTGACTTAAATTTAACCCGCTTTCACCAATAATTGTGTTATAACCGAGAGGCAGCGAATAAATAAAATTATGCAAATTTGCAGCTTCGGTTGCATGCAAAAATCTTTCTCTATCTATTTCAGTATCACCAACGGATATATTACGAGCTATGGTATCAGGGAAAATAATACCGTCCTGTAATACCGCTCCGCATCTTTTGCGCCACAGACCTATGCGGTAGTTAACAAGTTTAATATCCCCAACTCTTATTTCACCTTTAGTGGGTTCGTAAAAATTTAACAATAGTTTTATTAAAGTTGATTTGCCGCTGCCGCTTTCCCCCACAACGGCCGTAATCTTCTTCTCGGGGATTGTAATATTTAAATTATCCAGCACAGCTTCAGAATAAGGTCCCCCATACTGAAAACTCAAATTGGAGATAATGATAGTACGGTCTTCGGGAAATATTGTAACTTTTTCTTTTCCATCAGGTTCTTCATCTTCTATTTGATAGATTTCGGCCAATCTTTCGAGACTTATTTTTGAGTCCTGCATTGACCGAATAAAATCGATCATCTGTCGTACAGGACTATTAAGCTGACCTATTATGAATTGGACCGCAAGCATCATACCGAGCGTCATAGTACCTGCAATTACAGAAGTTGCCACCAAAAGAGTTATTATTAAATTTTTCGCTTCATTAATAAATACACTACCCGCTTCCTGGATCTGCCCTAATGATAAACCCTTTATATTCACCTTAAACAGTCTTGTCTGTATCTGCTCCCATTCCCATCTTTTCTGTGTTTCGCAGTTGTTCAGTTTAATTTCATGCATTCCATTTATAATATTTATAAGATTGCTTTGATTATCTGAATACTGTGTAAATCTTTTAAAATCAAGTTCCCTTCTTTTTTTCATGAATAGAATTATCCACAAAAAGTACATAATACTCCCCGAAAGAAAAACCAGAAAGATATACGTGTTGTAAATTAAAAGAACAACACTAAAAATAAATAGATGTATAATTGAAAATATTATTGATAGTAAAGAAGACGTTAAAAATAACTCTATACGCTGATGATCTCCTATGCGCTGCAATATATCACCGACAGTTTTATTCTCAAAAAATCTGATAGGAAGCTTCATTAACTTAATAAGGAAATCTGATATGAGTGATATATTTATACGTGTTCCGATATGTAAAAGTATCCAATCACGAATAAAGTCGACCGATATCCGTCCTGCAAACAGTGCAAACTGAGCAATGAGTACAATATAAATAAAATTAATATTTTGATTTAAAATCCCGACATCTACAACCGATTGAGTTAAAAATGGCAGGCTGAGTAAGAGCAAACTCCCTACGAAGGTACCCAATAATAATTGAAAGGCAAACCTTTTATATGGTTTAATATAATAATATAATGACCTAAGCTTATACCGGTATTCTTCCACGGGTTCTTCAATATCATAGAATTTCATCGTAGGTTCAAGTAACAGGCAGTTACCCCGTTGTTCACCATTATTATTATGATTATTCCATTGTTTAAGAAATTCCTCTATTGTATATTTGATTTTACCATATGCAGGATCAGCAACATAAACCGCATTGCTACTGAACTTATAAATGACTATAAAATGGTTTTGATTCCAATGAGCGATACACGGTAGTGGTATCTCTTTGCGTAATTGTTCAAATGTGGTACTGACTGCCATAGATCGAAATCCAATTTTTTCTGCTGCATAACTAATACCACGCAGAGAAACGCCGTCCCGCGTAATAAAGGCCTTGTCTCTAAGTTCTTGCAATGAATATGTTTTACCATGGTGTTTTGCAATAATACGTAAACAGGATGGTCCACAATCCATAGAATCCAGTTGTTTATAAAATGGGAATTTAGTCATCTAGGTAAATTTGTTTATATTACTAAATACACTAAATATAACTGAAGACAACTGATTTTATCCTGGAGAATTTTTAAATTTTCCGAATAGCCATAAAAAATATTGGAATATTAGAACAAGGATGATAAAGCTAAGAAATGAACTAACTAGACCATGATCAAAGATCTTATCTAATACGAATACAACTAAAATGACAATTAATACGATGCCACACCAGTTTAGTGCCGTGTGAGATTTAGCATAATATAGTTTACTCTCACAACTTGAACAAATAATAGGGATCCTTTTTCTTAACAAATAATTAAAAAAACCGGTCTGGCGATTTTTGCATATGTTACACTTCACGATAATCCTTTCTTTTAATTACCATCGCACATTTATTGAATAATTCTTTTATGGGACTCCGAATATATTCAAGGATTATTTAAATTAATGCTTATTACTAACCACAGGGATAACTTGTATCAAAAAATCCTGGGTCAGTATTTGTATCACCGCCACCTGCACCTCGGTAACGTTCTGCTGTTACATCAAAGTAGTGATCGAGTGCTTTACCAGCCATATAAGTAGCCACCGCCCAGCAAAGCGAACCACTACCCCCACGCACCATATCTTGCTCAGCTTCCGGTATAGTTGTAACAAAACTATCTACCTTAAGCTCATCAAGGCTATATTTATTTACATTTTCATTTGCATTCATGATGCCCTCCATTCTTGATATTTATTAACGAATTATACCGGAGCCCCATATTATTTATTTTCATTTAAATACGTTAAAATTCGCTGGCCAAGGATATCAACATTCTTTGTAGTATTTGCAAGAATAACAACTCCAATTTTCTCGTTTTCTATAAACCCGATATAACTCCTATACCCACCCGTTGCTCCACCAGACCAGATTATTTTGTCTATGGTATGTTCGGAATTAAATATATAATTAATATTCCAACCAAGACCGATTACGCGTTTTGCACCGTATTCATCGTAGTATGTAAACCATTCCTTTTGACAGAAATCAAATAAAGTACCTGATTCCTCATTAATCGTTCCCATGCTCCACTCAAGTGTGTTAACCATATCACGTAATGAAGATTTAAGGCCAAGAGCAGGAGCAAATACATCTACATCCCAATTCAAAACCCTTTTACCGCGCTCGTTGTAACCGTTAACAAGTATAGCATTTTGTTCATCATTTAACGTATATTTTGTATCTATTAAATTCATTCTTGTTAATTTTTCTTTTAGTAGTTCCTTGTATTCTTTACCCGTAATTTTCTCCAAAATGTAACCTAATACTGCATAACCTGTATTTGAATATTCATATGCCGCACCATATTCACGTTTCGGCACGAATTTTTGCAGGAAATTTATGAGGTTTTCCTTAGTGTACTCTCTATATGGATTATTACGCTGTATTAAAAAGCGAAGTGGATTCCTGCTAAATAGATTTGAAGGTACTCTTTTAAATCCTGCAGTATGGGTTGCAAGGTGGAACACCGTCATCTCTTTACCATTATATTTTGGGATTTGTATATGGTCGGGCAAGAATTCATTCACGGGAGTATCAAGTGATAAGTTATTACCGGCTATTTGTTCTGCAAGCCAAAGAGTGGTAAATATTTTTGTTATAGAGCCAATTTCGAATAACGAGTGCTTGTTAACATTTAAGACATCAGAGTTTTGATTGAGTATTATGTTATGCTGGTACTCTCCGTGTATTATACCTATAGCTAGGGTGGTATTTTCATTACTTTCGAAAAATGGTGCAGTTATTCGACTGATAAAATCGTATATGATATCGTTTTCTACCTGTGTATAGAGGGGCGTATGAAGAGAGACGAAAAAGATTATTAAGGCTATCTTACAGGTTCTAAATGCGGTTTTCTTCATTCTTTTGAATAACGTTTGATTGTGATCTATTTTTACCCTCATTTCTTACTAGGGAAGCGCAAATCCCGTACCAATCTAAAAACCCGAAAAATAGCATGAAAAATTATCCATAATTATTTTATTGTCAAAATCTATTGACATAGAATTATTTAGATTTCTATAAAAATTTTATAACCAGCTACTTATGTATGTCAACAATCGTTAACCATATGTAAAAAAGAATTGACATTTAAATTCAATTTCATTCACCTTACTTTTTTAGATTGTTTGTAACGCAGGTCAAATTTCCGGAGAATACCCCACAAACCCTGTCGTGTTAACCCTGATATCCGCACTGCTTCCGATATATTTCCGTTGGTAAGTTTCATCAACTCCTGAAAATAGATAACCTTGGTTTCCTGTAAATAATTATTATAATTGGGAAAGGTGTCACTTGATGTACCAAGGGTATTGGAGGTATGATTGGTTTTTTGTTCCGACCCGCGTAGGTGTTTGGCAATGATATCTGCGGTTAGTATAGGGCCGTTTTTTTTGTATCCGTCTCTGTTATGTGCAGTGATTAATGATTTCTTAATCACATAAACAAGTTCGCGAACGTTACCTGGCCATGAATATTGTTGTAAGATATCAATCGCTTCATTTGAAAGTGAAAAATCTTTGTTGAAGTGTTCGCTGCTGTATGTTTGGGCGAAGTATTCGGCAAGTACTCCGATTTCTTCCCGTCTTTCCCGGAGCGGTGGTATGTCAATTCTTGCTTCGTTAATGCGGTGATAAAAATCTTCCCGTAGTAATTTCCGCCTCAAATACTCGTCGGGGTCTGCATTTGTTGCAAGGATAATAAGAACATCCACTTTGATCTCGGACTCTTTCGCATTCTGCCCTACTCTGTTAAATCTCCGGTATTGAAAAAAGTCAAGAAGTTTAAGCTGAAGAGCAGGTGGTAATTCAGTTATTTCCGGAAAATATAATGTTCCACCATCAGCTGCTTCTAATTTACCTATTTTTCGGGATTCGGCGCCGGTGAATGCTCCTTTTTCATGTCCGAACAATTCGGATTCAATGAGTGAATCGTTAAGTGATTTTAGGGGAACAGAAATGAACCTTCCATTTTGAGCACAAAGTTCGTGAATCTTACGCGCTATGCTGTCCTTTCCTACTCCGGTCTCACCGACCAGGAAGATTGCCAGTTCTGCATCCGCATATTGCTTCATATCGGCTATAATATCCCGCATCATCCGACTTCCGATCACAAAATGGTCTACTCCGTTTGACGGTGGATAGGATGCCCTCTCCATATGTAACCTCAAAATATTATTTTTGGAATTGCGGTGTTTTTGATTTACTATATATACATATTGTGTCGGGTGTCAATTACCCAACCCGTATAGTCGGAGGGATCAAGGGCCTTACATTGGAGTTATCATATCCTGTTACATTCCACACCGAATCAGATGAATCTATCGAGTATATTATCATTCGAGCGAGATAATCGCCGGTCTCCGCAAGTCATAAGAGGTAATTGAAATATCGGCGATACGCATAACTACCTCCCGTTATATTTGAATTAAATGTTAACGCCAATCGCTAATATTTACGGTATCAGCCTGATTTCGATACATCCTGCGAACCCTGATAAAGTATAAAAAAACTAATTGAAAATCAACGGGCGGGTTAGGTGGGAAGGATGAACAGGACGGGAAGGATAGATGAGTAGTTTCGCAGGGAAAATGGTATTGATCCATAGTACCCGTATGATATTTAGGGATTATAGTAACTCGGAAAAACCAAATGTTACTTTAAATCCTTCCGGTTCCAACGTCCTCCAGGTGAGATCGATGCGAAAGAAATCGAATATTTTACCGATACCAAAACCGATCTCGGAATACCATCCGTTCGTTGCACGGGGTTGGTAATTATTTTCCTGACCATTTGTTACCGTCCCCCAGCTTCGTGCAATCGAGCCGTGCATTAAAAACTCCAGACCCATTTCATAAAGAAACGGTATGCCCAGAGCAAGAAATGGAATTCGTCTGAAATTATGTTCTAACGAAAACTGAAAAAACCGATCTCCTGCAAATTCTTTTGAACTTACTCCCCGAAGCGTGCCAACGGTTGCAAGCCCGGAGAGATCGGAATCTAATTCGAAAAAACGTTGAACCGGAAGATCGCCGCTTGATGTACCGCCGGCAATAAAATAAGACAGAGCCGGACTAAGCGCATGCCGCCGGTACATCGTGTTGATTCGTCCTTGTATGGTAGCAAATAATCGCGTGTAGTCGAAGTCGCTTCCGGTTAATGACGGCGATGTATGTTCGACTGCTAATTCCCATCTGAAGCCGACCGGCAGCAAAAAAAACGTTGATGTTGGTGTGAGCCCGGTGTGTAGTGTCAGTGCACGTAACCGCCCTTCATCTATTATAGGATTTTCTCTGAAAGATCTGCTCGGGTAAAAAATCGAGAAATCGGTATTTTTACTCACTGAATGGTGTCTTTCATCGATATATCCTACTTCGATTTGTGTGATATAGCGACCATATTTCGATCCTCTTCGAACGTTGAATCTCAGGAAGCTTCGCCATCCCTCGGCGAGATAATAATCGAGGTAGTCGTTTTTATCGAGCAACGCAGCAGCACTGATGGCAAACGAGCCATAATGTTGCTCCTTCGGAACAGTCGCCGTTTGTCTGTATATTTCTGCACCTAATCCGACGATTCTGCGTCGTGTTGGATAAACTATTCCGCCTGCAGCATATTTCCATTCATTGTCAGATAAACCGTAACCCAACGATCCGTGAAAGCGTGTGTAAGGTGTAATGTTATCAAAATTATTTTTTCCGCCTAAATAAAAACCTTCGACACGATTAAAACGACCGTCAAAATATTCAAGCGGTTTAAATATCGTTTCCACTATGCTCGAGCCGCCTTCGCGATGACCGCCGTCTGCAACCACACTATCGATTCGATCGTATGCCCGGATTTCATCCGGTGTGAGCGGGAGAACATTATGCTCGGCCCAGAAAGTAGAATCGAAAATTGCCGCTTCGTCGGCAACGACAAATGTTTCTTCGGCGGCAAATATGGTATCGTGTATTTCGGTGTTTATCTCATAGTCGTAAATTACCGTTGATTTTTCATAGAGGAAATCCCCGATACGCCAGCCGGGTAACGACAAGGTAAACCCCGCCGTGAAATGAAAGTTAGACGGCATCCAGAAACGATTGTCATACAATCTGAATTGTTGCTGATAATGCACTTCCAACTGCTGGATGATCGGGATATGAAACGCTTCATTCGGCGTGAGATCGATATCGACTACCGCATACGTTTCATCGGCAATGGAAATATATCCTTTGAAGAGCGGTTGTAACCGGGTTTTAGGAATAACTTTGATGTCATATATTTCTACATCGTCCATTTGCCGGATGGCGATAAGCTTGTAGTCGTAATACTGCAACGCCTCCGGCGAGGTGACGCCGATGAAGCTAAAATCGACAAGCTCGATCTCATCGTCATTGAAATTAACGATCTCGCCCATCCGCGCCAGTTGAAATTCCTCCGGCAGATTTGCCGATTGTCTCCGCTGTGTTACTATTTCACGCATTCCTTTATCACGATGCCAGTACACATCGGAGTACGCTTCGGAAATGTTATTTATTTTATTGTTCATTATCAATTTATCACGGGCAAAAGCGTTGCCTATAAACGACGTCAGTTCCCCGCGCCACTCCGGTTTGTTCTCGATTGCACGTCTGATGATCTCTATAGCCGGATCTTCGTCGGTAACGACGACTTCAGGCATGACGATCGGCGCCGGTTGTAACGATACAAAATGCTCGAGTTGTTCGGGAATGATAATGCGGGTGGTGTCGGACCGGTATCCGATAAAACTTACGATGATGCTCTGCTCTCCGTGCTGAACAGGAAGATGAAATTCGCCGAATCGGTTTGAAACGGTACCGCGGGAGGTCCCTTCGATCCATACATTTGCCGATGGAAGCGGTTGGCGTGTTTGCTCATCGATTATATTGCCTTGTAAGGTGTATGTATCCTGCGAGACGGCCGGATACGATGCAAGGCAACAAAAAAATAGTAAAACAATGAGAAACATCAAACGATTCTTTACGACAGTATATGATAGATTAACTTACGGAAAATCCGCTATGTATAAAGATATAAAAATACCGGGGGAATTAAAACAGGAAAATAATGTTTGACACTTTTTTGACATTTTTCTGACAACTCCCGTTCGAATATCCGGTATGTTGTATTCAAAAAGAATATGAATACCGAAATCTCCATATCGCCGGGAAATTTTATTTCTGCTTACTGGATCACCATGAGACCATACCTCTTGTTTGTATCGGGGATCACCGGCCTTGTCGGATTGTCTTTTGCAGAATCGATTCCCCTCCATCAGGTAATAATACTTTTTGCGGCTTTTTTCTTCTCCTATGGTTTCGGGCAGGCGCTCACCGATTGCTTCCAGATTGACACGGACACGCGTTCCTCCCCCTACCGACCCCTCGTGCGTAAAATTCTTCGGAGACGGGATGTACTCATAGTTAGTCTGACAGGGTTATTTTTATGTGGGATCATTATGGGATATTATAACTACGTCAACCTCATCCTTGCAGTATTCTGTATCGCCGGATTGGCAACGTATACGTATTTTAAAAAAAGATGGTGGGGCGGTCCCTGGTATAATGCGTGGATCGTGGCGTTATTGTTTATGATGGGATATCTGTCGGGAGGATCTGATGCATTCCCGCCGCAACTCTATACCGCAATGCTAACGGTGTTTTTCGGCTATATGAATTTCGTATTGGTCGGATACTTCAAAGATATATCTGCCGATGCGGCAACCGGGTACAATACCCTGCCCGTCGTGTTTGGGAGATCACGCCCGGCTGCGATAAGCGATGTGATATCATTTTTATTTTTTGGATCGCTTGTAACAACGTGCATATTAGTGTTTCAAGAGAATATTCATTCTTTTGCTGCAACCATAGCACTGATAGGTATATGTTCGACATTTAGTTTTATTATCCATTCCCAGCGGCAGCTTTACAAAAATACGGAGGATAGTAAAGCGCATAAAGCGATTACACCGACCGTGCACTCGTATATTCTGGCGCTTATTACAATTACAGTTGTTAATAAATCGTCGTGGATTGTTGCTATGGTTATTTTTTATCTATTGTTCACGTATTTCATATCTACCCGCGTAGAGAGAACACAAATATAGGTTATACACATTATGGCGACTATTCTTTTAAACGGACATGCAGGGGGTGGGACCGGATTCGGCAAATGGAGGAGTATAGAACCTGAGATCCGCAATCGGCTCGGGAAGTTTGAAATTATCAGCGTTGATAAAAACTCCGGTGTGGAAATATCACGGCAAATTGCAGCAGGTGAGACATTTTTTATTGCAGCCGGCGGCGATGGTACTGTCAATTACCTTTTAAACAGTGTCGCGGAACAAACGAATGGGATTATGAGCGAAATTACAATAGGTGCCATAGGAATCGGTTCAAGCAATGATTTTCACAAGCCGTTTATTCGGAAGCAATGCATCAACGGAATTCACTGTAAAATAGATCCTCGGAGAATTACTTTACGTTCAATCGGCGTCGTTCAATGGAGTGACGGTGAGAAAAAATACCGGCGTTATTGGTTTAACAATACCAGTGTGGGGGTTACGGCGGAAGCGAATTATTTCTTCAATTGTCCGGACAGGTTGCTCTCCCGGCTCAAGAAGGTGCATACCGGCGCGGCTATTATGTATGCCGCTGTTTCAACTATTATTTCCTACAGGAATAATACGGTGACGATAACAGGTCCGGACGGTGAACGGTCGGTTACGCTTACAAATCTCGGTGTGGTTATTAATCCTCATGTTTCCGGATCGTTTTCATACGATTCACCCTTTACTCTGAACGGAGATCGATTCTATATTCACACGATGGAAAATTTGAAAACAATACGGTTGTTGTATTGTCTTTACAGATTATCCCGCGGGAAATTTCAGGGCATCAATGGAACATATAGTGATAAAGCGCAATGGATAGCCGTACAATCGCCGCAATCATATGCCGTTGAATATGACGGCGAGGTAATCAGAACAAATAAAGTTGAATTCTCGGTTCAACAAGGAGCGATACACGTATGCAGCTAATTGATGTAATTAAAGAAAATAGATACATCACCGGACTCGTCCAGGGATTTGAACGCTCGCATCTTCAACTTAATGCGCTGCATGAGAGCGACGCGGAACTGATCAGGCTGCCCGGACAAAATCTTATCATGGCAATTACAACGGACAGTATTTGCGAAGAAATCGAAAGAGGCATGTATACCGATCCCTATATGATTGGATTTATGGTCATTACGATAAATATTAGCGATCTTGCTGCCGTTGGTGCACATCCCGTCGGTTTGATACTCAATGAAACATTGAAACATAATCTCAGTGTCGATTTTCTGACGCAGCTTCAGCAGGGAATAAGTGACGCGTGTCGAAGGTATAAAGTTTCCATACTCGGGGGCGATACAAATTTTTCCTCACGTATGCAAATTGGCGCAACCGCCATCGGCTGCATCCGGACCGGGAACCCGGTCACAAGAAAAGGCTGCAATGTCGGAGATCATGTATTTTGTACATGGCGTTTGGGAATGGGGAATGCATATGCACTTGAAAAACTTCTTCCAACCGGCGACAACAACATGTCATATACGCCTATCGCGAGAATCGAAGAAGGAATTATTATATCCAAATATGCATCATCCTGCATCGATACGAGCGATGGATGCATTGCTGCTCTCGATCAGTTAATGCGTGTGAACGGTTTCGGTTTCACGATCACAACGCCGGTTTCCGGGTATATCGATCCGGCCGCGAGGTCGCTCTGTGAATGCAACAAGATCCCCGAGTGGTTTATGCTTGCGGGACCGCATGGCGAGTTTGAACTCCTGTTCACCGTTCCACCCGGGAATGTCGAAGCACTGATCCTTGAGGCGCAGTCAAACGGATGGAAGCCCCTATATCTCGGTTCGGCGGTGGAAGAACAGGCAATCATTCTTAACGTGAACAACAATATGCAGCAGTTCGATACCGCACGCATACGTAATCTTTTCTATAACGGTAATTCCGATATTTATTATTATCTGTCGGAATTAATGAACATTGAACATACACAAGTCGGAGGTGAATTATGAAGTCGCAAGAATATACCGGCGGGGAAAATTTTGATCTGCACGATATGTTGCAGCTTGGACGTGAACTTAGATTACACGAACGGGCCAGATTCTTTACGCAGTTTATCGATGATCTTAATACGAACAATAAGTTTGTTTACAGAAGATGCATTGACGGTGAGATGGAAAGGGAGGTCACGGTAATGAGCGAAGAGAGTAATACATCGAAATCGTTCCTTATGTTCGGTTCGAATAACTATCTCGGGTTAACCGGTCATCCTTATGTAAAAGCACGCGTTAAAGCTGCCATAGACAAATACGGTATCGGTGTCGGCGGTCCGCCGCTTCTCAACGGCTATACGACGCTTCACCGGGAATTGGAAAAACGAATTTCCGCTTTTAAGGGAAGAGAAGATACTTTAATATTTTCATCCGGATACAGTACAAATGTCGGATTGCTCACTGCTATTTATAATAAGCAGGATGTCGTTTTGTATGATAAATATTCACATGCATCTTTAATAGACGGGTTGCGTATGTGTAAGGCGGCTGCGTTCCCTTTCAATCACAACGATCTAATCGATCTTGAACGTCTTTTAGAGGAAAATCAAAATAGTAAAGGTAACGTTTATGTTGCGGTTGAAGGAGTGTATTCGATGGACGGCGATCTTGCGAGGTTGGACGAGATTGTTCCGTTGTGCAAAAGATACGGGGCTGTGATTATGCTGGACGATGCTCACGGAACAGGTGTATTGGGAGAACATGGAAGAGGGACCGCTGAATATTTCGGTGTTCAGGACGATGTGGATATCATTGTCGGTACTTTCAGCAAAGCATTCGGCGTTGTCGGAGGATTTATTTCCGCTTCGGAAGAGATTGTGAATTATCTAAGGTTTTTCGCCCGCTCGTACATGTTTTCCGCATCGCTTCCGCCTCCGGTTGTTGCGGCAGTGCTTGCAGGAATCGATGTTCTTGAAAACGAGCCGGAACTCCATAATGCTTTACACAATAACATTGCTTATGCCAAACAATTACTTTGCGAGATCGGCTTCAACATAACAACAGTGACACCTATCATAGCTCTTATAGTTCCGGAGACGATGGATATCAGAAAAGCAGCGTATCAATTCCATAAGAAAGGTATCTTCATAAATGCCATCGAGTACCCGGCGGTCCCCGTGCACCTGCAGCGGTTCAGAATCAGTCTGATGGCGACACACACACGAAGTGACATTGAAACACTTATCGGTTATGTTGATGACGTCTGGCGTACCTGCGGTTGCTCGATTCGGGAAATGCATATAGAGTCATAACGAAAATGTCGACAAAGGAATGAGTCTCCTGTCAAATAAAATATATTATTCGTCGGTTAATGAAGATAGCACGTCCGAATATCAGGCGTTACGGATACGACCGGCTGATCGTATTCTGTGTATCACCGGCAGCGGCGCCCGCCCGCTGGACCTTCTGGTGAAGTCGCCGGGTGAAGTGGTCTCGATAGATTGTAATCCGCTGCAAAATTTTCTTTTGGAGCTCAAACTGGCTGCTCTGAAGCATTTTGAGTATGAAGAGTTTTTGAGTTTCCTCGGCATATCGAACCGTAGAAACCGTATCGCAGCATACAGGAAGATCCGCAACTTGCTCTCGTTCGATGCGCGACAGTACTGGGACAGACATCAAGCGGATATTCATTATGGAATATTCTATAATGGCAACTGGGAGAAATATTTTCGCTTACTCAGTTTATATTTAAGAACTACGAGGAAAAGAATATTATCCATGTTATTCTCCAGCTCATCCCTCGAGGAGCAAAAAAATATCTGGGATACGCAATGGGAAAATCCTTTTTGGAGAATTTTCCTTAGATCGGTATCGTTGAGAGCGGTCTGGAAATACTTCTTAAAAGATCCAGGTTTTTATAAGTATGTTCCGGACGATTTTTCCGTTTATCGATATCTTCATGGGCGGCTGATCGGAGCGTCCCGGCATATACTTTTAAAGGATAGTCCGTTTACCGTCATTTTATTTAACGGAAAACTTTCAGAGACCGGTGCACTTCCTCCTCATTTGCAGAAACAGCATTATGCTACCCTGCAATCGCAAATCGACCGGATTACTGTTAAAACGGTTTCTTTAAGTTCTATTGCTAACGGAGGAAAGTACGGGAAGTTCGATGCTTTTTCACTTTCCGACTTTTCATCATATACAAGTATTCGGGAGTATCGGGAATGCTGGGGAGCAATCCGGCGAATTGCATCCACCGGCGCCCGTATTTGCGAGAGACAGTTCCTGGTGAAAAGAGAGATGCCAGGTCATTGTAAATATGTGTTTACTCGCAATACGGGGTTGGAAGATAATTTATCTAAAAATGATAATTCAATCTTTTATACATTTGTGTGTGCATCTATGGAATAACTATGGTGAACAATATATCCATAGCGCCTTATAAATCCGATGATAACGAAGCTGCTATTGCATTGGAAAAAATTTGTCCTCAGGGGAATATCATTAAGCTGCGGTTCGTCCGTTCTTCCTTTCAGCGTCGCTCGGAGGTTTATGATAAATCCATAATAATGTGCGCCAAATGCGACGGTCGGCTTGTTGGCGTTGGCGCCGGAGCAATAAAAGATGTCATTTATCGCGGTAAGGCAATACATGCTTTTTACGGATACGACCTCCGTGTTCATCCCGATTTTCGAAAATTCGGTCTTGCGCGTAAGCTGTCCGATGCCGTTATGAATTTTTTCTCCGATCGTATCGATTCATATTATACGTACGTAGCGGGACAAAACGAACGGGCGCGTTCATTTGTAAAACGCGGGATCGGTGCACAGGTAATGATTCCGTTAACGTATGTTATCATACCGGTCTATAAAAAGCAGCGTCAATTGGAAGAGTATAATAATGTTTCGGTGAATGAAATACACAATCTCTATCATGCCAACAACCCTGACGTTGAATTTTTTACCTCACTCGATCCGGTCCGGTTGATCGGTTATGTCGGCAGTGTAAAATTAAAAGACGATAATGCGGGAACTTCGATTTGGACAAATGAGAATATACTCGCGGAACAAGTGATCGGTTTTCCCAATCGATTAAAATTTATGGGATTAATACAAAAGATGATAACACCGATAGTCAAGCTGCCGCGATTACCCGGCATAGGCGAAATGGTGAATAGCTGGCTCCTCTTCGATTTCTTTTCTACAGACAAAAAATCCCTGCGCCGATTATTGGGAATAGTCAATAATCTTGCTCTCGAAGCCGGCAAAGATTTTATATACATACTGCTCCAAAATAATAACCGGCTGCTGACAATGCTACAACGATCACCTGTCAAGATGTTTACTATGCCGTATATATTTATGGCAAAAGGAAAGAACCTGCCCGATTCTGATGATCATATTTATATAGATATCCGGGATTTATAAACTTTGACAATTTCATGACAATCCCCGATGAGATGTTTATTATGCTTTGTCTGTAATAAACTATTCTCAGAACTATAGATACTATATGGAAGGAAAAAACAATGAAAGCATTTTTTAGAATATTAATCGCCTGGGCATTTATTGTACTGTTGTTGAACGGAAACAATTTAAGAGCCCAACCGGATACACTGACAATCATTCACGTAAACGATACGCATTCCAACCTGGATTCTTACGGCGCCGGAAAATACGGCGGCATTGCAAGAGCTGCTTCGGTTATCGGGCATTGGAAAATGACCGAACCAAATCCGGTGCTTGTACACGCCGGCGACTTTATGGTAGGCAGTCTTATGTTTAATACCTATTTTGGAGTACCCGAGCTACAGATTCTAAATCAGCTCGGCTTTGATGCGATAGTGCTCGGCAACCACGAATTCGATGTAGGACCACTGTCGCTTACAGGTATCCTGGCAGGATCAAGTCTGAATCCTGATTTCCATATACTTGGTAGTAATGTTAAGAATCTCGATCAGGTGCCGCAACTGGAACCTTTTGTAAAAAATCGTGTGATTAAAGAGATTGGCAACGTTGCGGTTGGTTTTATCGGCATCACAACACCTGCTGCGAACATTGAAAGTAATCCTGCGCCATTATTCATCGACGATCAAATCGTACAGACAGTAATGGAAAATATGATGTACCTAAGGGGCGAAGGGGCTGAGATCATCATCGTCCTTTCGCATCTCGGTCTTGCGCTTGATATGATGATCGCTGAATATCTCTCCGGTGTCGATGTTATTGTTGGCGGACATTCACATACCTGTATCGAAGAGGTAGTATATGCAAACGGAATACCTATAGTTCAGGCAGGAAATTTTTATAGGTATGTCGGTAAACTATCGCTCATCTATGACGGCGAAAATACGACAATTCATAATTATGTCGTACAGGAAATAACAGAACTCATTCCAGAAGAATCGTCGATAGCTTCGATTGTGGATTATTTGAAACTTGGCATTATCGAAAAATATCAGAGTGTCATCGGAAATCCGTACGAACCGATTGCAACCGCCGAAAGCCACATGCACAGCAAACCGGTATCATTCGATACTCTGGATACACCGGTAGGAAATCTTGTAACTGCTGCGATGTTGGCATACGTCGAAAATGCCGACTGTGCAATTGAACCGAAAGGACATATAGTGGAAGATATTTACGCAGGCCCCGTTACCGCTGCCGATATTTTTCGTGCATATCCATATGGATACGAAGACAGTGACGGGCTCGGATTCAGATTGGCTTCATACAAACTTGCTGGTGCTCATATTGCAGGTATTTTGGAAGCATTACTTCAGTTTATACATCCCGAAATCGACGATTATGAATATTTGATGCAGACAGCAGGATTGAATTTTTCAATTCATAATACAGGCGGCGAACTGAGTTTAGGGTATATTTTTATAGGAGATGAACCGCTACAACTGGACAAATTATATACGGTTGTAAGCAGCGATCAGGTCGTTTCATATCTGCAGAATCTTTTCGGTATCGATCCGTACGATCTCGAAATACATCCTGTGTCGGTTTTTCAGGTAGTAAATGATTTTTCCAAAGAATATGGCACTATATCCAATTTTAGATCAACGGGAAAGAATATCGTCACCTCGATGAGAGATAAAATCGCCGGAGGAAATATATTAGATTATCGTCTCGAGCAAAATTATCCGAATCCCTGTAATCCATCGTCAACAATTGAGTTCACTTTATCCCGTAATGAATTTGTAAGTTTGAAGATATTCGACATACTCGGCAAGGAAGTGTTAACACTTGTGAGCGATGAATTATCTCCCGGCAGGCACCGGTATACCTTCGATGTGGTCGACTTATCGAGCGGTATTTATTTTTATCGTTTACAGGCGGAAAATCATGTTGAAACAAAAAAGCTCGTTGTTTTGCGATAGATTCCTAATGGAGAGGGGGAGTCGAAAGCTGATCTAATTTAGTGGTACATTGAAGCCCCTCTCCGCCAAGCGGAGAGGGATAGTATTTTGAAATAATTAATGCGTACCTTGCTGACAAACTTACGGCTACATTATTTTACATTTCTATGACAATTCTCTGACAACTAAATATTATGATGTTGGTATTATAAACATAAAGACAAAACCTTCAGCCGGTACTAATAATAAAGGTGCCCAAAGATGAAAAACTTAAATAGTAATAAATCTACCTTCAGAAAATGGATAGCTGTATTAGTGATCATAACCATTTTTTTGAATCTTCCAGGACTTGCGATTGCCAAAGAGAAAAAAGCCGGCAATAACCTAATCATTACTATGGATAATAACCAAATTTTCGAGGGTGAGCTCCTGGCAGTCCATGATACTGTATTAATTATTCTGAATAGGTCGGTGCAGAATACTTCGCATATACAGATTAGGGAGGTTGAACATATCCACATCGAGAAAAAAAATAAATTTCTTAAAAGTGCCGGAGAAGGATTTTTAGTCGGCGGTATGATCGGTGCAATTCTTGGTTTTGCGAGCGGTAATGATACGGATGGATTCATACGATTTACTGCGGCGCAAAACGCACTCATTTTCGGTACCTCATTGGGCACAATAGGAGCAGCTATCGGAGGAATTGGAGGAGTTATAGCGGGTATTGATCAATCGGTTTCAATTGAATCAACGTCGCCGGATAAATTATATCTGGTGTGCAATAAATTGAAAAAGTATGCACGCTACGAGGGGATATTACCGGCAGATTTTACGATAGAACCGATGACCTATGTACAAGAAGATCCGCTAACCGTAGCAGAGGCACCACTCGATATCAGTGAGATAGAACGATATGATCACGTACCCCGGTCAGGAGTTTTCGAAAAAACCAAACGATTCCATATCAATATAACTCCCGGCTATTTCAGCACATCGGGCGTGGACGAATTAAAGGATATTTTGGTAAATACGGGTTTTATTCACAAAAGAAGTTATTCCTCCGGTTGGTTTGGAGGAGGTCCAACTAAGATAATTGAGTATCCCCGTACGTTAAAAAATCCATATTTCTTTGTAAAAGAATTAAAATTTGACTATTCACTCAACAATATATTCACCGCCGGTATGGCATATTCGCCGCTTGGCGAACACGGCGCAAGCGGGAGATATGTCCTCCGCGGTTTGGATTACCGCGAGTTCATTGATGAAGAAATCGGACAAAAGCCGTATGAATATGTCGATACATATATAATCGGTTTTTATAAAGGGCATGCCTATTTTCTCACCGCTTCATACTTCCCCGTCCCCGATACATTTTTTAAAAAGCAAACAGTGAAAGCAACCGTCGGTATAGGGTATGTTCGGACAATGTTTGATTTTTATGGTTCCGAGTCGGAATATGGCTATGATTATGCAAGCGACTATTTTCCGGTTG
>PWTU01000238.1 GCA_003562775.1 Ignavibacteriales bacterium | reverse complement strand
CGCCTCGTTGAAGCACAGCGTACGGCCGCAATGCTGACGACATTCAACGAGATCGATATGTCGGAAGTCATCAAGATCCGCTCTGCCAGGAAAGAAAGCTTTGAAAAAAAACACGGAGTAAAGCTCGGATTTATGTCGTTCTTTGTGAAAGCGGTTATCGCTGCATTACAAGAATTCCCCGAGCTTAACGCCGAAATTCAAGAGAATGAGATCGTATATAAGAACTATTACGATATCGGTATCGCGGTCGGCGCGGATGAAGGATTGGTTGTGCCTGTCATTCGCAATGCCGATCGGTTGTCATTTGCAACTGTAGAAAAAAGAATACGAGAGTTTGCACAAAAAGCGGACGATGGAACGTTGACGCTCGATGACTTAAAAGGCGGAACGTTCTCCATTACGAACGGCGGAGTGTACGGATCGCTACTCAGTACGCCGATATTGAATCCGCCGCAGGTCGGTATTCTCGGTTTGCATAAGATCGAAGAACGTCCGGTAATAGAAAACGGAGAAGTCATTGGCCGCCCGATGATGTACGTTGCGGTAAGTTATGATCACCGAATTGTTGACGGAAAAGATTCCGTTCAATTTCTTGTTAGAATTAAAGAATTAATCGAAGATCCCGCAGCAATGTTGTTAGAGCTGTAATTTGTTAAACTAAAATAAAGGAGTAAGTAATATGCCGACAAGAAATGCACACGCTGTCTGGGAGGGAGATTTGAAGGGTGGTAAAGGAACCATGAAACTCGGTTCCGGCGCGTATGAAGGCGCATATTCATTTTCATCGCGTTTTGAAGAAGGAACCGGAACCAATCCCGAAGAATTGATCGGGGCGGCTCATGCCGGATGCTTTTCGATGGCTTTTTCGGCCGGTCTCGGGAAAGCAGGTTTTTCACCGAAACGCGTCAGTACCGATTCGAAAGTTCATCTCGAAAAAGTGGGAGAAGGATTTTCAATTACGAAAATTGTATTGAATATGGAAGCGGAAATACCTGAAATTGATGATGCGAAATTCAATGAACTTGCCGAAGGTGCAAAAAAGAACTGTCCGGTGTCGAGAGCGCTCGGCGGTGTTGAGATCGAACTCAATGCAAAACTGGTGAAATAGCATATCTTTTGAAACTCCAAAATGGGCAATTTGAGAATTGCCCATTTTGTAAAAATTGTATAATTACCGGAAAAGCCATTGTACAAAAAAATTGAACAATACGGACTTATCGGAAATCTTGAAACCTGTGCGTTGGTCGGTGATGACGGCTCCATAGACTGGTTATGTACACCGCATCTCGAATCGCCCAGTGTATTTGCAGCCATTCTTGATGCAGAGAAAGGCGGGAAATTTTGTATACAACCGGTAGGTCGTTATAGCTCTAAACAATCATATATCGAACGCACAAACGTACTTGAAACGAAATTTACCACTGATTCAGGCACAGCCGCACTGACTGATTTTATGACTCCGGTATATGAATTAACCGAACTGACCGGAAAACCCCGTTCATTATTCAGAAAAGTAGAATGTATCACCGGCCGGATTGAAATGAAAGTAGAATATTCACCTCGTTTTGATTATGCCCGCACGGTGCCCATAATTGAAAACCTGCACGGCGGTATCCTTGCTCGCGGAGGTAATCAGGAATTATTTCTTTTTTCCGGTAAACAACTTCGAGCAGATGCACGCGAAGTAAGATCAACATTCAACCTGCATAAAGGCGATATTCTCTGGTTTGTACTTTCGTATGATAAAATGCACACCTTCTCTCCCCGGGAATGTGAAGAATTGCTCCAGAGAACTATTCAATACTGGCAGGAATGGGCGCATGAATGCGAGATAGAGAAGTGTGTTTTTAATGGACCATGGCATGATCAGGTTGTTCGCAGCGGATTGGTGCTTAAATTATTAACACATCCGGCGACCGGTGCTATTGCCGCTGCACCGACGACCTCATTACCGGAAGAGATCGGCGGAGTACGTAACTGGGATTACCGTTATTCATGGATACGGGATTCCTCATTCACCGCTCAAGCTCTTTATGATTTAGGGCATAAGAACGAAGCGCTTGAATTTTTTCATTGGTTCCATCGAATATGCGCTTTGAAAAAACACCCTTCGGAAATTCAAATTATGTACGGATTGCATGGAGACATGGATTTAACCGAGGAGATACTCGGACATCTTTCAGGTTATATGGATTCGCGCCCGGTTCGGGTAGGGAACGGCGCGGCGAAACAAAAACAACTTGACATTTACGGGGAGCTAATAGAAGCGTTCTTTGAGACTTACCGGTATGAAAAAGGAATTCCAGGTGATTTATGGAAAATTATTTGGCAGATAACCGATTATGTATGCGAAGTTTGGAATACACCGGATTACGGTATATGGGAAGTCCGTTGTGAACCGAAACATTTCACCCATTCTAAGCTAATGTGCTGGGTGGCGATCGATCGTAGTTTAAGAATGGCGAAATATTGCGGGTTTGATGCCCCGGTGAGAAAATGGAAAAAAACACGGGATGAAATCCGTGATGCGATCCTGAAATATGGATTCAACCAAAAATTAAATAGTTTCGTACAAGATTTTGATTCCACCTATCTCGATGCAACTGCACTATTAATTCCGATCCATGAATTTCTACCGCCCGATGATCCAAAAGTTCAAGGAACAATCGATGCGATTAAAAGCAATCTCTCTCAAAACGGATTGATTTATCGATATAATGGAGAAGATGGTTTGCCCGGCGGCGAGGGGACATTTCTGCTTTGTACGTTCTGGCTGGTGGATGTGCTGGCGTTATCGGGAAGAATAGATGAAGCTGAAGAGTTATATCAAAGTGTACTGAAACATATTAGTCCGCTCGGTTTGTTTGCCGAAGAATTCGATGCAGTTAATCAAAAACATCTCGGCAACTACCCGCAAGGATTCAGTCATATCGGGTTAATAAACAGTGCACTTTATATCGGAAAGGCAAAAGGACTCCAGCAAATCGGACCAGAACCTCTGGGTATGGAGCTCAAGGAAATGCCCCTCTAACATTTTTATTAAATTTCTATCATGGGAATGATATATTAAAATTTTTTGTAGTATTTAGTATATACATTGTCTATTTCTGTGGATAATGTAATCGATGTAAATATTACATGCAGTAACCAGTAAATACCTGATAATTATGGAGATACAATCTGATTCCCAATATGGTATAAAAATTGAATATCTATTTGGAGATTAAGTAATATGTACTTTGATAAAAAAAATTGGATATAAATCAGGAGAAAAGTTATGAGAGAATTGGATATTGGAGGTCGGTTTTGGAGTCTCAGTGTAGTGTTCGCGGCCTTTTTTCTTATTACACTTCTCACAACCGATGTTTACGCACAATATTTCGGTCGCAATAAGGTTCAGTATGACCGGTTTGATTTTAAATATATACAGACGGAAAACTTCGATATATATTATTATCCCCAAAAAGAAGAAGTAATATGGGATATCGGTCGAATGACGGAGCGGTGGTATCACCGGCTATCTCAATTGTTTGATCACGAATTTGATGAGCGGAAACCGATTATTTTTTATGCCGATGATGCCGACTTTCAGCAAACAAATGTGATCCGCAGCTTTATAGGAGAAGGAGTCGGCGGCGTTACCGAGGGTTTAAAGAACCGTATCGTTATGCCGGTTGCTGGTAATTATGCCGACACCGACCACGTGTTGGGCCACGAACTCGTGCACGTGTTTCAGTATGATATTGCGGCACGCGATACTGCACGATTCAATATGCAAGGCATTCCATTGTGGTTCATTGAAGGTATGGCCGAATATCTTTCACTCGGACATGATCATCCGCAAACGGCAATGTGGTTGCGTGACGCGATTGTTGAAGATAAATTTCCTACGGTACGTGCTATGACCCGTGATCCCTCAAAATATTTTCCATACCGTTTCGGTCATGCGTTCTGGGCATTTGTCGGAGCAACGTACGGTGATGAAATGATACCGAAATTATACAGGCATGCCGGTCGTGGAGGGGTTGAACCCGCTGTTAGAACCGTGCTTGGTGTTAGTGCAGATTCACTGTCAACATTATGGAAAGATCATGTCTTAAACGATTATGAACCCTTTTTGATCGACCGCGTTAAGCCGACTGATATAGGAGAGAGGATACTCGCGCGTGATATCGACGCAGGTGATATGAATATAGGGCCTGCAATAAGTCCCGATGGCAGGTATGTTGCATTTCTATCCGAGCGTGAATTGTTCGGCATCGATCTGTTTCTTGCAGATGCACGGACCGGCGAGGTTATCCGGAAGCTTGTCAGTGCTAATACCGATCCCCATTTTGATGCATTAAGATTCATAAATTCAGCAGGTACGTGGTCGCCGGACGGTGATCGACTGGCATTTGTTGTTTTTCAAAGGGGTGAAAACCGTATTGCATTGCTTGATATTAAAACACGAAATGTCATAAAACGCTTGAAAGTTGAGGGCGCCGGAACAATTTCGAATATGTCGTGGTCACCGGATGGCTCCCACATTGCATTTGCAGGTATGAAAGGCGGAATGAGTAACTTATATCTGATTAACATAGAAACTGCTCAGGTCGACAAAATAACACACGACAAGTATTCTGTTCTTCATCCGGTTTGGTCGCCCGATGGGAGCAAAATAGCTTTTATTACCGACCGGACTGAGAATACCGATTTCGATAAATTAACCTATGATAAAAAACAAATTGCATTTTATCATATTGAAGATGAATCGATAGAAGTGATAAACATTTTCCGAAACACGCTTCACACAAATCCGCAATTTAATCCTGATGGATCGAAGTTGTACTTTATAGCAAATCCGGACGGTTTCAGTAATATATTTCGTATAGATCTTTCCACCGGCGACATAGAACAGGTGACAAATATTTTAACCGGCATAACAGGAATTACACCGCTTTCACCTGCTTTATCGATTGCAAGAGAAACAGGACGTATGATGTTTGCTGTTTTTGAAGGCGGCTTATATACGGTGTATGCACTTGATGAAGATGAAATTAAAACGGCGCCGGTTGATGTCACATCAATCTATGATATGTATGCGGGGTATCTGTCTCCGGTCGATGTGCACGATCAAACGTTTGTGAACACGTATCTTGCCGATGTTGAGGGAGGATTGATTGCCGATCGCGAGTTTCCTTCAGAAAGATATTCACCACGGCTCGAGCTGGATTTTATCGGTACAACCGGCATCGGGGTTGCTGTCTCATCGTTTGGTACGGCAATTGTCGGCGGCGCCAGTTTATATTGGAGTGATATGCTTGGCGACCACAATCTTTTAACTTCTGTGCAAGCGCAAGGAACCTGGAAGGATATCGGCGGCGTTGTTGCATACAGTAATTTAGCTCGCAGAACCAATTGGGGATTGCAGGTGAGCAGAGTCCCTATCCCGTTCGGATTTTCAACTATAGAGGGTACACAGGAGGATTATGTTCTCCGGAGAATAATATATCGTGAAATTTATCATACCGTTTCAGGTTCGGTGCACCATCCTCTTAGTATGACGAGACGATTGGAGTTTGGCGGCGGTTATTCCCATATAAATTTTGATATTGAGGAAGAAAGTTACAGATATATTCAGGGAATACCCCAACGCCCTGAGCGTGTTTCGGTGGATGCACCGTCGGGGTTGGATATTT